>JBNLAU010000238.1:0-16743 GCA_050302295.1 Roseibium sp.
TCATGCCAGCACCGGATTTCTCGCGGAGCTCTTTTACCATCGCAGCGGTAATGCTCATCGATTGCCTCGTGGATGGGGGTTTCAGAAGAGACACGGTTTAGCCGATGGCCCCCGCGCCTTTATGACGGGACCGCAAACAATGCGGTCCGCCGTGCGAAATCAACATAAATCTGCCGCGTGGGAGCGCGGCAGAAATATTCCTTAGGCCTGAGCCGGAGCCGTTTCGGCTTCGGCCGGAGCCTCTTCAGCTTCTGCCGGTGCAGCTTCAGCCGGAGCTTCTTCGGTAGCCTCAGCGGTTTCCGCCAGAGCTTCCTCAACCGGAGCTTCTTCCGATTCGCCAACATCCATGCCGGCAGCGCCCTGTGCACGGGAAATGCCGTCGATGGCGGCACGGGCAATCAGGTCGCAGTAGAGCGAGATCGCGCGTCCGGCATCGTCGTTACCCGGCACCGGAAAGGTGATGCCTTCCGGATTGGAGTTGGAATCGAGGATCGCGGCGACCGGGATACCCAGACGGCGAGCTTCCTGGATGGCGATGGCTTCACGGTTGGTGTCGATCACGAAGATCAGGTCCGGAATACCGCCCATGTCCTTGATGCCGCCGAGGTTCCGCTCGAGCTTTTCGCGCTCACGGTCCATGAACAGGCGTTCTTTCTTGGTCAGAGCGTTGGCTGCGTCCGAAGAAAGGGTTTCTTCCAGCTTGCGCAGGCGCTGAATGGACTGGGAGATGGTCTTCCAGTTGGTCAGCATGCCGCCGAGCCAGCGGGCGTTGACAAAATACTGCGCGGAATTACGCGCGGAAGACGCAACAGCTTCCTGAGCCTGGCGCTTGGTGCCGACGATCAGGACGCGGCCGCCACCGGCCACGGTGTCGGACACGGCTTTGAGTGCCTGATGCAGAAGCGGAACGGTCTGGGACAGGTCCATGATGTGAACATCGTTGCGTACACCAAAGATGTACTGACCCATGCGCGGGTTCCAACGGTGTTTCTGGTGACCAAAGTGAACGCCAGCTTCCAGCAGCTGACGCATAGTGAAATCGGGCAATGCCATGGCCCTTATCTCCTGAGTTTTCCGGTTTAACCTCCGCAAGAGGATGTGGGCCGGAGGATTTTCCTTCGGCCACCGGATGGACCCCGATAAACTCAGGCTCCGCCCCTTGCGTGTGGAATGCGCGCCTTATAGTTGGGACCAAACTTTATTTCAAGGCCCAAGGACCGGATTTCTTCCGCCTTTTGCCCATCATTCAGACGCGGGGTCATCGTCCTCACGAGAGCGCTCACCGTTTTCTCCAAATACGGTCCTCGACCAGTCCTCCGACCAGGACCCGAATGGCTCCAGCAATTCGAACAGGTCCTGCCCGATCCCGGTCAGGAGATATCCGGTTCCATCGTGCTCCACCAGAGCGCATTCCTTGAGTTCTTTCAGGCGCTTGTTCAAAACCGTGGGAGAAACACCTTCGCAATGCTCCTGGAGCTGGCGGAAGGTAAGTCTCTTCCCCGAGAGTTGCCATATCACCCCGAGTGCCCAGCTTCGACCCAGAAGATCGAACAGAGCCATGATCGGCTTGCCGGACTTTGACCCGCGCACGGGAAATCCGGGGCGCGGTACGGAAATTGTCATGGAAGCCTCTTGCTATCTTTTACGTAGCGCATTATTGCTACAGCATCCGTAGCAGGAAAGGCGAAATTTGTCATGGTGCTTTTGCCGATTGCAGCCGCCGTGGGAGCTTCAACAGGTTGGGCAACCGGTATTGTGCTGGCCCAACGTCCCGCCCGCCTTCTCGGTGCCTTTGAGTTCACGCGCATCCAACTCACCGCATGTGCAGCAATCCTGATGGTGGTATGCACATTTCTGGGCTACTGGCCGGCTGTTCTCTGGCACCATTGGCCGGCATTTCTATTCAGCTCGATAATTGGCATCATTATCGGCAATCTGGCCATGATCGAGTGTCTGCGCCGGGGTGGGCCACGGCGAACGGAACTGCTTCTGTCACTCAAGGGACCCATTGTGGCCTTGATGGCTTATCTCTGGCTCGGCGAAACCCTCAGCTTGTGGGACACCTTGGGCGGCATGCTTGTTCTCACGGGCATCTTTCTAGCAATTCAGTTCGGTAACGACGCACACTCAGCAAGCGACCGGCTTGACGGCAAACTGTTTGCTGTTCTTCTGATCGGGGCGTTCGCAACACTGTGTCAGGGTTTTGGATTTCTTGTCCTGAAACCAGCGATGACGGAAGGAATGGCCCCCTTGTCTGTTGCCGCCATTCGTCTCGTGGTCGCCGCGTTCATCATCTCCGTCGTAGCGCTTTGGCCTGCAAAGGCCTTTGACCCGAAAACTACGCTCACGCCTCCCCTGCTCGGCCGGACCATCTTGCCCGGGGTGATTGGCTATATCGTTTCTTCGTCACTGCTGCTTTATGCCTTCGCAAACTTCCATGCCGGACTTGCCGCAATTCTTGGTTCGCTTTCCCCGGTCATTGTCCTGCCGATTATCTGGCTGAAAGAAAAGCGGCCGCCCCGTCCCTTCGCGGTACTTGGACCACTTGCGGCGATTGCCGGAACGGCGATGATCGTTTTGCTTTGAGAATCAATGCATCATGTGACCGACCGCCGGACGACACCCATACCCATTTCGCAAAGGGAGCAGATCTTGATCACAAAAGGCGTCAATCACCTGGGCCTCACAGTCCGGGATCTCGACCAGACCACATCCTTTTTTACGCAGGTGCTCGGCTGGCAGATGCTCGCCCGGGACGACAGCTATCCGCGCACGACGGTTTCAGATGGCACCGCGCGGTTCACGCTCTGGCAGGCTGACGGAGCGCAGCCGGTGACGGAGTTTGATCGCAAGACCAATATCGGCCTTCACCACGTTGCCCTCGAAGTCGAAAGCGAAGAAGCGCTCATGCAAATTGCCGGAAAAATACGCGATTGGCCCGGTGTAAAGATCGAGTTTGAACCGGAACTGCTCGGCGGAGGGCCGCGCAAGCACATGATGTTCGCCGAGCCCGGCGGGATCCGTATGGAGATTATCTGGCCTGCAGCTCAATGAGACCGGGCGCATCCGGAAGGATCGTGTGTGAGGTCCTCCCTGCCGGTACGCCCTCATCACTGCAAGAATTCAAAGTCGGCACCAACAGCCATTAACGGATCACGTCCCCTTCGCCAGCTCCTATGGACCAGCGGCCTGGCTGTACGCGCACGAATTTGCTGTCCCGCCGCCTGGTTTGCTCAGCCTCGGAGACTTCTTCGGAGTCCTCGGCGCTTCGCAGGGCCAGCGCAATACTTCCAATCTTTTGCGCCTGAATGACTATTTCCGACTGATTAAGACTCAGCTCAAGTGTTGCTGTTCGCTGAGGTGACAGGTTCTTGGCTTCCTGCTCCCCCGCCGTGGTGCTGTCGATTGCAAGCACTCGAATGTTTTCCAGAATGGTTTCACTTCGCACGAGCTTGTCTTTGAGCACGCGAGTCAGGATGACATCGACCTTGTCGCCGGGAAGAATGAAACCGCCTGCGGACGTCTCCTGCTCGACGCCAACTGCAATCGCACGCTTACCTTTCGGCAGGATCGCAGCCATATATCCCTTGTCGGTCGAAATCAGCCGTTCGGCCCTGATCGGCTCGCCGGAAAAGATACGCCCCCGGACAATATTGCCGATAAATTTCTCATCTGCCGCCGGATAATCGTCTTTGGTCAGCGCCCCTTCAGGAATGGCACTTTTTGGCCAATCTATCCAGGTAATGTCGCCTTGGACCAACTTTCCCCCAAGCGGAATGTCTTTGGCCGCGACAAGAACTTTCGCACCAACAACCGGCTTTTCTACCAAAATCGGAAGGGGTTGGCTTTCGCCATCCATCACGAGGCTGAATGCCACAAAACCTGCCCCAACAGCAACCACCAACACGAGCAGCCGAACGATATTCATTGCTATTTCCCAACGCTTCCAAATGCATTTGCGTGTTTTGGCAAAGACTGGGGGAAACTCGTCAAGACAAGACTAACCGAGCATCGGTAAATCGTTTTATTATTAATGAAGGACAAACATAATCGGCTTCTTTATTAGTAGTCTGAAAGTACAAACAAGTTACAACTATGTATTGAATTGCGTTTCATAGCATGCCAAAGTTGCCGCACACCTATTCTCCAGGCGCCGCGTCCTCATTGGCGGCACGTCGTTCAGGCGTACGGTCGATCCAAAAAAACAATTGGAATCAGGGACTTGCCACCAAGACTACTGAACATGATGGGAGTGTCAGTGCGAAAAGCACAGTTCCCTTGACGTCTTGGGCTATATCCCATCCCCTTTCTGACGTATCGCCCAGCCGGCAAATTCGTGATTGAAATCTACCGCCAAATATTGCGGACCGGAATCGGGAACTCTGACATCTGGATTCAATTGCCGGCCGCCAGTATTACGCCATCTGTACATCCGTCACGCCCGGCACGGCCTTCAAGGCGCCGGCAACTTCCGGCGACAGGCGGAACCGTCCGGGAAGTTTCACCTCGACTTCCCTGGCGCCGTTTTCCAGGAGAACGATAACGGTCACATCGCCCTCGCCGCGCACCTGAAGTTGTTTGGCAAGGCTCTGGATCGGGCGTTCGTCGCGGACGAAGACGCGCATGCTCTTTTGCAAACGCGCGGCAACCTTGTCGATCGGATCGACCTGCTCGACCCTCAGCGAAGGTTCGTCATCGCGCATATCCGCGCCAACCAGGACGACGACGGACCGGCCGGTCTGCAGCGCGTCACGGAACTGCTCCAGCTTTTCGCGGAACAGCAGAGCCTCATACTGTCCGGTTGCATCCGAAAGACGGGCAATGCCCATGCGCGTTCCGGTCTTGGTCTTGCGCTCCTGCATGGAAACGACCGTTCCGGCCAGACGGCCGGCCGAAGCGCCCTTTTTCACCGCCTCGGCAAACTGCGTCCAGGGCTGAACGCGCATTTTTTCGAGCACATTGGCATAGTCGTCGATCGGATGCGCCGAGAGGTAAAATCCAATGGCCGAATGCTCGCGTTGCAGCTTTTCCTCATTCGTCCAGCCATGAACGTCATCCAGTTGCAGCGGTTCTTCACTATCGCTGCCACCGAAGAGTTCATCCTGACCCAGAGTCCGGTTCTCCTCCGTGCGCTGCGCAAGGCCCATGATCCGATCCAGGCCCTCAAACACCCTGGCCCGGTTCGGCTCCAGCTCGTCGAAGGCTCCGGCGGCCACAAGATTTTCAAGCGTGCGTTTGTTGAGCGCCTTCGGTGAAATGCGGCGTGCGAAATCGCCGAGGCTTTTGAAGGGCGTTTCTCCGCGCGCTTCGACAATATGTTCCACCGCCTGCTCGCCTACGCCCTTGATGGCGCCCATGGCATACAGGATCTTGCCGTCAGCGACGTCGAAATAGACCTGCGAGCGGTTGATCGACGGCGGCACGATTTCAATCCCCATGCGCCGGACTTCCTGACGGAAATCCCCGAGCTTGTCGGTGTTGCCGAGATCCAGCGTCATGGAGGCCGCCATGAACTCCACCGGATGGTTCGCCTTCAGCCAGGCCGTGTGGTAGGAAACCAGCGCATAGGCGGCTGCGTGGGATTTGTTGAAGCCGTAATTCGCGAATTTCGCCACAAGATCAAAGATCGTGCTGGCCTGGGTCTTGTTGATACCGCGCTCCACGGCACCGTCCACGAAACGGGCGCGCTGGACCTCCATTTCCGCGGCGATCTTCTTACCCATGGCCCGGCGCAGAAGGTCAGCTTCGCCGAGCGAGTAACCGGACAGCACCTGGGCGATCTGCATCACCTGCTCCTGATAGACGATAATACCGTTCGTCTCCATCAGGATCGGTTTCAGGAGCGGATGCAGGCAGTCGGCATCCTGCTCGCCGTGTTTCACCGCATTATAGACCGGAATGTTTTCCATCGGCCCCGGACGGTAAAGCGCCACCAGCGCAATTATGTCTTCGAAGCGGTCCGGTTTCATGCCGGCGATCGCGCGGCGCATGCCCTGACTTTCCAGCTGGAATACGCCGAAGGTCTCACCGCGCGCCAGCAACTGGTAAGTCCTCTCATCGTCAATCGGCAGGCCGGCGACATCCACATTCACGCCACGCCGCTCAATCAGCTTCACGGCGGTGTCGATGACGGTCAGGGTTTTCAGACCGAGAAAGTCGAATTTTACGAGGCCCGCATCCTCGACCATTTTCATATTGAACTGTGCAACCGGCATGTCGGAACGCGGATCGCGATAGAGCGGCACCAGTTGTTCCAGTGGCCGGTCGCCGATCACCACGCCCGCAGCGTGGGTCGAGGCATGCCGGTAAAGCCCTTCCAGCTTCTGCGCCATGCCAAGCAGGCGTTCGACGATTTCCTCTTCCCGCGCCGCTTCTCTCAAACGCGGCTCGTCGATGATCGCCTGGCCGAGCGTTACCGGATTGGCCGGGTTGGCGGGCACCAGTTTGCACAGCCGGTCAACCTGGCCATACGGCATCTGCAGAACGCGCCCAACATCGCGCAACACAGCGCGAGCCTGGAGCGAACCGAAAGTGATGATCTGCGCCACCTGCTTGCGGCCGTATTTTTCCTGAACGTAGCGGATCACCTCTTCCCGGCGGGTCTGGCAGAAGTCGATGTCGAAGTCGGGCATCGACACGCGTTCTGGATTGAGAAAGCGCTCGAACAGCAGCGAGAAGCGCATCGGGTCGAGGTCCGTGATGGTCAGTGACCAGGCCACCAGCGAGCCCGCACCCGATCCTCGCCCCGGACCGACAGGAATGTCGTGAGACTTGGCCCATTTGATAAAGTCGGCAACGATCAGGAAGTAGCCGGGGAATTTCATCCGCTCGATGATGCCGGTCTCATAGTCGAGCCGTTCCCAGTAATCCTTTTCTTCCAATCCAGGGGCCAGACCGTGCGCATCCAGCCGGGCCTGCAGCCCTTCCCGAGCCTGACGCTTCAGCTCTTCCGCCTCAGCACGTTCCGCCGCCTCGCCATCGGCATCGGCTCCCGCAAACCGGGGCAGGATCGGAGCACGTTTCAGCGGCCGGAAACTGCAGCGCCTGGCGATCTCCACCGTCGATGCCAGCGCCTCGGGCAAATCGGCGAAAAGCGCGCACATTTCCGCACGGCTCTTGAAGTAGTGTTCAGGCGTCAGCCTGCGGCGGTCGTCCTCGATCAGCACCCGGCCCTCCGAAATGCAGATCAGGGCATCATGAGCTTCATAGTCCTCTCGCTTGGGAAAAAATGCCTCATTGGTCGCAACAAGTGGCAGGCCCAACTCGTAAGCCAGATCCAGGAACGCATCTTCGGTCTTGCGCTCGGCTTCCATTCCATGGCGCTGAATCTCGACGTAGCAACGGCCCGCGAAACCGTCGGCCAATTTCCGGAGACGCTCTTTTGCCAGATCCTTGCGCCCGGCTAGCAGAGCCGTTCCCAGCGGACCATGAACACCGCCGGTCAGGACAATGACGCCTTCGGATTTGGAGAGAAGGTACTCGGCCGATACATGCGGCCGAAGTCCGGTT
Source organism: Roseibium sp. (assembly GCA_050302295.1). Lineage (GTDB taxonomy): Bacteria > Pseudomonadota > Alphaproteobacteria > Rhizobiales > Stappiaceae > Roseibium. The sequence goes on from JBNLAU010000238.1 coordinate 7,510, forward strand.
TCCGTGTCGAGAAAGGCCCGGGAGGACAGTTCCATGAGGTTGCCGTAGCCAACTTCCGTCATGGCGATCAGAACAAGATCGGCCAGAGGAGGTTCACCGCGACGGCCGCTTTCCAGGCCGTCCTGAAAGTCGATGGAAAGCTGACAGGCGGTGATGGGCTGAATGCCCGCCCCCCAGGCCTTGCCGGAAAATTCCTGCGCCCCGAACAGATTGTTGGTGTCGGTGATCGCCAAAGCCGGCTGATCGTCCGCCTTGGCAAGATCAAGCAGCTTCTTGATAGGCAGCGCGCCTTCCAGAAGCGAAAGCGCGGAGTGGACTCTCAGGTGTACGAACCCCGGCCCCTTGCCATCTTCACCACCAGCGGCATTGCCGGCTGAAACATCGTTTGTCGCAGTGTCGGGACCCGTCATATCGGCACTCGTACCATCTTCCAGAATCAGCATTCAAGTGAAGCGTTTCCGAAAAGATCTGTCGAGCCGTCAAGCCGGTTGTCACCGTTGTTCTTTGTTGAAGCGAATTTCCGCCAAACCAGGCACCTCGACAGCGGCCATCCGCCGTCTTTCCGCGCAGCCGCTCCCGTCCTGGGCACGGGCAACGCCGGGCATCATCCAGCCTCAGCCGGCAGAGAAAAGAACGTCGCCCCAAACCGCAAGCGTGGCGCAGAAGCAGACAAGAGAACCAAAAGCGGCAAAATCACGAGCGATATAGATCATCACACACTCCAAATCCGGCGATTGCATGAAGCGATCATGTTCCATATTTGTTCTTTTTGCAACCCCCTTTTGTTCCCCTTGCCATAAAGCAAATCAAATTCGCGGAAAATCCGGGGTTTTTGCTTTGTTCCTCAGGCTTCAACTACCCGGCGAGACCAGCCCATCGGGAGAAACATCCAGCGCGAATTCAGAAAAGCCGGCGACCTGCCTAAAGGTCCTTCACCTGACCGTCTTCCAGGGTGATTGCCCGGTCCATACGCCCCGCCAGTTCCATGTTGTGCGTTGCAAAGAGCGTAGCGACGCCGGACGCACGGACAAGCGCCGACAGAGCCTCGAAGACGTGGTTCGCGGTCTTCGGATCGAGATTGCCGGTCGGCTCATCGAGAAGCAGGATGCGCGGTGCGTTTGCAACGGCGCGGGCAACCGCCACTCGCTGCTGCTCGCCTCCGGAGAGTTCCGAGGGCCTGTGCTTGCCGCGATCCCCCAGGCGCAGATAATTGAGCAATTCATCCGCCCGTTCCGCCGCGACATTTTTCGGCAGACCGCGGATCATCTGCGGCATCATGACATTTTCAAGGGCGGTGAATTCCGGCAGCAGATGATGGAACTGATAGACAAAACCGATGTCGTTGCGCCGGATCGCGGTCCGGTCCGCGTCTGACAGCTCGGAGCAGTTCACCGGGCCGAGGAACACATCCCCCTCGTCCGGCCGCTCCAGAAGACCGGCGATATGCAAAAGCGTCGACTTCCCCGTCCCTGAGGCAGCAACCAGTGCCACCATCTCCCCGGTCTCGATCCTCAGGTTGGCGCCTTTGAGAATGCGCAGTTGGCGGTCGCCCTCATCGAAACTGCGGGTAATGCCGGCAAGTTCCAGGGCAGCGGGGACAACCCCGGGCGCGTGGCGTGGATCAACAGCCATATTCATCTCCCGCCTCCCTATTCATACCTGAGCGCTTCAACCGGATCGAGCCGCGCCGCGCGCCAGGCCGGATAAAGCGTTGCCAGGAGAGACAGCAAAAGCGCCATGAGCAGAACGGTGATGGTTTCTCCGCTGTCGATATCGGCGGGAAGCCGCGACAGGAAATAGAGCTCCGGCGAGAACAGTTCGGTGGTTGTCAGCCAGGACACGAACTGACGAATACTCTCAATGTTCAGACAGACAACCAGCCCCAGGATGAAACCCGCCAGCGTGCCGACACAGCCGATGCTGGCGCCGGTGATAAGGAAAATCCGCATGATCGCCCCGCGGGTAGCCCCCATCGTGCGCAGAATAGCGATGTCCTTGCCCTTGTCCTTCACCAGCATGATCATGCCGGAAATAATGTTCAGCGCGGCAACCAGGACAATGAGCGTCAGGATGATAAACATCACGTTCCGCTCCACCTCCAGGGCGGAAAAGAAGGTGATATTGCGCTGGCGCCAGTCGGTGACGAAGGTCGGCCGGTCGGCGGCTTCTTCGATCGCTGTTTTCATCACGCCGACATAGTCGGGATCGACCACGTAAACTTCGATCCCGGTCGCCTTGTTGTCCATGTTGAAATAGGCCTGAGCCTCCTCGAGCGGCATGAAGACGAAGGTGGCGTCATATTCGCTCATGCCGATCTCGAAAATCGCAGTGATCGGATAGGCCTTCAGCCGTGGTGTCACGCCCATAGGTGTGACGCTGCCGCGCGGTGATATGATAGTGATATTGTCGCCTTCCATCAGACCCAACTGCTGGGCCATGCGCGAACCAATCGCGACCCCCTCGCCCTTGTCGAATCCGTCGAGCGTGCCGCTGCGAATGTTGTCGGCAACGAGCGGCAGGCGGCGGAGATCGCTTTCGTGAAGACCACGAACGAGCGCGCCCGTGTTCCCCGCCGGGCCCGAGACAAGCGCCTGACCCTCGGTGAAGGGAATGGCGCTGACTACATCGGGAACGCTTTCCAGCCGTCCGGCGACAGCGTCATAATCGGTCAGCGGCAAATCGATGGGCTGAACGAGCATGTGGCCGTTGATGCCAAGAATTTTGCCCAGAAGCTCGGTTCGGAAGCCGTTCATAACCGCCATGACAATAATCAGCGTGGCAACGCCCAGCATGATCCCGGCGAAGGAAAATCCGGCAATGACCGATATGAAAGTCTCCCGCCGGCGGGACCGCAAATAGCGTCCGGCGATCATCCATTCAAAGGCGGAAAAGGGGCGCGTGGGGGCTGCCGGTTTCTGGCTGTCGTCAATGTCCGCCGTGTCTACCGCTGTCATCGTCCATCCAATTCAGAAACGCCCCTGCAGCCGCAGCGGATTGCGGCCTGATCCCCGTCCCGCAAGCATCCCGCATTCACCTGAACGCCGGCAAGATGCTCTATCACTTCAAACCCAACCAACTTTCCTGCTTTCACGTGATTCCACGCGAAAGCAGGCCGGTCCAGAGGATCACCGGACTTGGTCAGCCCGTCAATGCCGCCGTCAGCTTGTTCAAGGTTGCTTCCGGGGAAAGCATCTCCTTTTCCCCAGTTGAGCGGTCCTTGACTTCCAGCAGGCCGTCTTTCAGCCCTCTGGGGCCCGCGACAACCTGATACGGCAGGCCGATCAGATCCATGGTGGCGAACTTCGCCCCCGCCCGTGTATCGGTGTCGTCGTAGAGCACCTCGATACCCGCCGCCTCCAGCTTGGCATAAAGATCCTCCGACGCCGTGTCGGTCAGTTCGTCACCCGGCTTCAGATTGACCAGCCCGACGTGGAACGGAGCAACCGATTTCGGCCAGATGATTCCGTTGTCGTCATGATTGGCTTCGATCAAGGCGCCAAGAAGGCGCGATACGCCAACACCGTAAGAGCCCATGTGAACCGGCACTTCAGTGCCTTCCGCAGTCGCGACTTTCGCGCCCATCGGCTCTGAATACTTCGTGCCGAAATAGAAGATGTGGCCGACCTCGATGCCGCGTGCCGAAACGCGCGTGTCCTCGGGCAGTGCGTTGAACGCGGCTTCGTCGTGCATTTCATCGGTTGCGGCGTAAGGCGTGGTCCAGTCGCTCACGACCGGCGTCAGGTCGGAGAAGAAATCGGTGTCTTCCGCCGGGATCGGCAATTCCAGCAGCGACTTGTCACAGAACACCTCGCTCTCGCCGGTTTCGGCCAGAATGATGAACTCATGGCTCATGTCGCCGCCGATCGGGCCGGTGTCGGCTTTCATCGGAATGGCTTTCAGACCCATCCGGGCAAAAGTGCGCAGATAAGCCACGAACATGCGGTTGTAGGAATGGCGCGCAGCTTCCTTGTCGATATCGAAGGAATAGGCGTCCTTCATCAGGAATTCACGCCCGCGCATGATGCCGAAGCGCGGCCGGACCTCGTCCCGGAACTTCCACTGAATGTGGTAGAGGTTCAACGGCAGGTCCTTGTAAGAGCGCACATAGCCGCGGAAGATATCGGTAATCATCTCTTCGTTGGTCGGACCGAAAAGCATATCGCGCTCATGGCGGTCTGTGATGCGCAGCATCTCCTTGCCATACGCATCGTAGCGTCCGCTCTCGCGCCAAAGATCCGCCGACTGAATGGTCGGCATCAGTAGTTGGACAGCGCCGGCGCGTGCCTGTTCCTCTTCCACGATCCGTTCAATCTTGCGCAAAACCTTGAGGCCGAGCGGTAGCCAGGAATAGATCCCTGCGGACTGCTGACGAATCATACCCGCCCGCAACATCAGCCGGTGGGACACGATTTCCGCTTCCTTGGGCGTTTCCTTCAGGATGGGCAGGAAATATCGGGAAAGACGCATGAATATTCTCTCAGTTCTTGGAGATGCCTGTTTGGTGCGCAGTCAAAGCGCAAGCTGCACCCAAAAACAAGCCCTTTGCGAGGCGGCAGCCCGCTTTTACGAATTTAGCCGGGAATTATGCTTCGAATGAGGGAAATGTCGTTGTTTTACCGGCCTATTTCCACTCCGGGCCCAACCTGACACAGCACTCATCTTCCCGCAAAGAAAATAGGCAAGCAAAAAATATAGGCTGCGCACGACAAACAGGTGACAAGCCCTAATCAATCCGCTAGTTTCCTTTTCCATAAAGAAAAGATGCCTTGGTAGAAATACCAAGAAGCTCGAAGACATCGCGGTCTGAGTCTTGGGAGGAAGGACCCTCTGGCGCGCCATCAGGTTCGCAGCCGCCCAGCCAGGTTGTTAATCCAACCGGTAAGGGAATAGGGTTAGTTTAGACGCGGAACTTATTAAAGGCAGAGCTCGGCTCTGCCTTTTTCTTTGCCCAAAATCCAGACGCCCACCGGCCTTCAATAGCGGCGAGAGCAGCTAACGAGGTCATCGCCTTGCTTGTGGTTGGCCGTTCAAGCAACGCTACGCAGTCCCAGCGGGCTGGAACAGGCCATCAGATGAGTTCCTATTTATTGTGGCTGGTATTAATCGCTCGGGTGAGAGTAGCTGTTGGCTGGGGGATTGAGGAAAGGAATATCGTCCAGTCCGAAACCCGACGACCGCAAGGCGAGGAAACCGCCGAACAGGATCGACGCCATGATTGTGGTCAGGACGATCACTTTCAGAAATTTCGGACGTTCCGGAGCGCTCGGCTCAGTGCCCGGGATAACCTCTCCCGCCTCCTCCTGGGTCCGATGCATGCCGAAAGGCAGCATGGCGAACAGGATGATCCACCAGAGCATGAAAAAAATCGCCAGGCCAAACGCCACCGACATGTCTTAAGCCTCTTCCAGTTCCGTCAGCGTGCCCAGGAAGTCCTTCGGATGCAGGAACAGCACCGGTTTACCATGAGCCCCGATTTTCGGCTCGCCGTCGCCCAGAACACGAGCGCCATCGGCGAGCAACTTGTCGCGCGCAGCGATGATGTCATCCACTTCATAGCAAACGTGGTGAATGCCCCCTGAAGGGTTCTTCTCCAGAAACTTCGCAATAGGCGAGTTTTCACCAAGCGGTTCCAGAAGCTCGATCTTGGTGTTCGGCAAGTTAATGAACACCGTGCTCACACCATGCTCGGGCTGCTCTTCCCGGGCCGACACTTCGGCCCCGAGCGTATCCCGGTAAACAGCCGTTGCCGCTTCAATGTCCGAAACGGCGATCGCCACGTGATTAAGACGTCCGATCATCAGTATCCTCCACGCGCCGCGTCCCGAACCCGGGCCGCATTGATGACTATAGTTGGGACACCACCACTTTGCAGAGCGTCTTTTTGCCCCAGACACTCAGGATTTCGGCGCGCGTTGCCCGGCGGGCCGCCTCGCCGACAAGATCCTTGTTCTTGCGCCGCGCCTTCGGAATGCTTGTCACCGCGCCAACCACCGCCTTGACGACAATATCTTCCATCGGCTCGCCGTCATCATCGGTGTCCGGCAGTCCCAGCAAGGTCACATGCGGATCGGTCAAGAGATCCCCCGCCCGGTTGACCACCAGCGCGACAACCGCAGCTCCGGCAAACGACAGTTTTCGTCTTTCCCTGACGCCGGTGACTTCCGGGTCGTCCAGGATTTCACCATCCTTCACCATGATGCCGGAGGGTGCCTCGTCGATAACCGCGGCCTTGCCAGCAACCAGACACACGATGTCCCCGTTTTTGCCGCGCACCACTTCCGGAACACCCAGTTCCTTCGCAAACGCAGCATGAGCGGCAAGATGCAACGGTTCGCCATGAACGGGAAGTACGACTTTCGGCTTGATCAATTTGTACAGCTGTTCAAGTTCACCCCTGCGCGGGTGGCCGGAAACATGCACCAGGGCGTCCCTGTCGGTGACGATCTTGACGTCATTGTCGGCCAGGTTGTTCAAGACCTCTGCAACCGCTTTCTCATTCCCGGGTATCGTGCGCGAGGAAAAGATCACCATGTCGCCTTTGGTGAGCGCAATGTTGCGATGATCGCCGGCCGCGATCCGCGCAAGTGCCGCCCGGCTCTCGCCTTGCGATCCGGTGCAAAGCAGCACCGTCTTTTCCCGTGGCAGATAGCCGTAGGCTTCCTCGTCGCGGAAAGGCGGCAGCCCTTCCAGATAGCCCAGTTCGCCTGCAACTTCGATGACACGGTGCATGGAACGGCCGACGACCACCACGTCGCGGCCATTGGCGGCGGCGGCTTTGGCAACAGCACGGATGCGCGCCACGTTGGAGGCGAAGGTGGTCACTGCGATGCGATGCTTGGCGCCGGCCATGACCTTCTTCAATTCCTCCGCCACATCCGCCTCGCTCGGGCTGACACCGTCGCGGACCGCGTTGGTGCTGTCGCAGACCAGGGCCATTACCCCTTCCCGGCCCAGTTCGGCCAGCCGGTCCATGTCGATTGGCAGGCCGACCCCCGGTGTCGGGTCGATTTTCCAGTCGCCGGTGTGGAGCACCATGCCCGCAGACGTGCGGATGGCGAGTGCGCATGGTTCCGGAATCGAGTGGGCCATGGCGACGAATTCAACGTCGAAGGGCCCAATCTGGTGCCGTTCGCCCTGTTTGACGATCGTCACCGGCACCACTTCCTCTTCCGGTTCGCTTTCAGCCTTTGCCGCAAGCATTCCTGCGGTAAAGGCGGTCGCATAGACCGGCACTTTCAGGAAGGGCCACAAGTGCAGAATGCCACCGTAGTGATCTTCGTGGGCATGGGTGATCACCATGCCCACGATGTTGTCGACCTCGTCTTCAAGGAATTTGATATCAGGCACGACAATATCGATGCCCGGCAGTTCCGGCCCCGCAAAACTCACGCCACAGTCGACGATCAGCCAGGTGCGATTCCCTTCGGGCCCGTGGCCGTAAAGCCCCAGGTTCATTCCGATTTCACCAACTCCACCCAGCGGCAGAAACACGATGTCATTGTCTTTTTGACTGGCCGAAGCCATATAACGCTCCTTCAAGCTTATTGGCAGGCGGTCTCTGCGCGGCTCAGGAGCCGGGTAAAAACACATCGCCTGCATAAATGGTGCGCTGGCGGCCGTCACCCACTTTCAACACCAGGTGGCCGCGCGCATCCAAATCGGCAAAGATGCCGGTAATCTCTTCCTGGGCGGCCTTGACCGTAATCTGCTTGCCCAAATGAGCCGCCCTGCTCAACCAGGCCCTTCGAATAGCATCGAAACCACCCGGTTGCTTCCACTGCACCAGTTGCCCGGCCATGATACCGGTCAGGCATTCGAACAGCCGTTCGGCAGCCACCTGATAGCCAAGGCTTCTCAAGTCGGTTGCCCGATATTGCGTGAGCGGCGGGTGGGAAACACAATTCACGCCAAATCCGATAACCACCGCCTGGCGGCCATCACTCAGGGTTTCGGCTTCCAGCAGGATGCCGGAAAGTTTAGCCCCGTCGACCAGAAGATCATTCGGCCATTTCAAGCTTACCAGTTGCAGTGTGCCGGCGGCTTTGTCAACGGCTTCGGCAAGGGCAACCGCTGCTGCAAGCGGCAATTCGCCTATTCGGCCAGCCGGTTCCGGATCAATCAGCAGCAGGCTGGCGAAAAGATTGCCGGAAGGCGACTCCCAGTCCCGGCCACGCCGTCCGCGGCCTTCGGTTTGAATGTCGGAGCGGATCCACAGCTGGCCGGTATGTCCCGCCCGCGCACGTTCGAGGCACAGGCTGTTGGTCGAGCCCACGCTTTCATGTGTTTCAAAGCGAAAATCCGGCGCACCGGGCGCCGGATAGTCATTTCCTGCGTTCGTCATAAGGTCCGATCAGAACAGCGATTGTGCCGCCGCGCCGGCCGCGCTGACAACCTGGCCCGGAGCCAGCCAGAAGAAGATCACGAAGATGCTGGAAAGTCCAAGCACCACCCGCAACTCCACCGGCATCGCCTCGAATGCCTCGGCCGGTTCGTCAAAGAACATCACCTTGACGATACGAAGATAATAATAGGCACCGACCACGGACATCAGCACGCCGATTACCGCCAGCGGATAAAGACCTGCCTGAACTGCGGCGACAAAAACATACCACTTGCCGAAGAAGCCGATCAGCGGCGGAATGCCGGCCAGTGAGAACATCAGGAGGCCGAGCAGGATCGCCATCGGCAGGTTGGTCTGCGAGAGGCCTGACAGATCGTCGATCTCTTCCACCATGCCCTCCTTGCGGCGCATGGACAGGATGCAGGCAAACACTCCCAAGGTCATGCCGAGGTAGGCCATCATGTAGAAGATCACGCCTTCGACACCCGTCTGGGTTCCGGCGGCAAGCCCGACAAGGGCATAGCCCATGTGCCCGATGGAGGAGTAGGCCATCAGCCGTTTCAAGTTGCGCTGGCCGATCGCGGCGAAAGCACCAAGGGCCATGGACGCAATCGATATGAAGACAATGATCTGCTGCCAGTCGCTTGTGACCGGCTGGAAGGCGCCAATGACAAGGCGCACCAGCATCCCCATCGCCGCAACCTTCGGCGCGGCCGCCAGGAACGCAGTAACCGGGGTCGGCGCACCTTCATAGACATCCGGCGTCCACATGTGGAACGGCACCGCTGAAATCTTGAAGGCAAGACCGGCCAGGATGAACACCAGACCGAAGATCAGGCCAAGCGATGCGCCCTGGTGGGCAAGCACTTCGGAAATCTCGGCAAAGCCGGTAT
>JBNLAU010000239.1:0-3364 GCA_050302295.1 Roseibium sp.
ATGAGAGGCGAAGATCAGTATTGCCCTTGATCATGCCCGCATGACTGTCCGCCGGACATTTGGCTAAAATTTCAGACCTTCAGGAACAGCTCCCGGAACGGGAGGGACAGCCTGAAGGTCTTTTAGTCTGCGGCCTTGCCAGCCGGAAGTGGCGCAAAATATGTCGCCGCCATTTGCCTTAATACCAGGCGCAATAAATAGGAACTCATCTGACCGGGTTTGGTATTAGCTGTAAAAACTTACGAGGCGTTCGCACCCGGTTTTCTTATTTTCTGGTGGTAGCCGGCCCTATGACAAAATTGTAATGAGACCTCAGGGCCCGGCGGCTTATATTGAAGACAATATCCGGTCATCTTTTTCCGGCAAAAAGATAGAAACAACGGGAGTTGCACGTGAGCCCAATCCAGACACAACGTCCCCTTTTGCCTGCGCTCCGTTTAATACGGTCTGCCCGGTTGCTTTTGCTTCCCGTATTGCTTCTCGGAACGCCAGCGTTTCTTCCCTCCCAGCAGGCGGTCGCCGGGCCGGCGCCGGCCGGCGACATGATGATCGCTCCCAATCTGGAGAGTTTCACGCTGGAAAACGGGCTTCAGGTGGTGGTTATCCCTGACCGCCGGGCCCCGGTTGTGACGCACATGATCTGGTACAAGGTGGGATCGGCGGACGAACCTGAGGGGCAGTCAGGTGTTGCTCATTTTCTGGAACACCTGATGTTCAAGGGAACCCCTGAACATCCGAACGGCACCTTTTCGAAGATCGTTGCCGAACGCGGCGGACAGGAGAACGCTTTCACCAGCACCGACTATACCGCCTATTTCCAGAGGGTCGCGAAGGAACACCTGCCGCTCATGATGGCGCTTGAAGCGGACAGGATGGAAAACCTGGTCCTGTCGGATGAGGTGGTGACGCCCGAGCGTGACGTGGTGCTTGAAGAGCGACGCATGCGGGTGGAGAGCGAGCCGGGGTCGCGGCTCCGGGAAGTAATGAGTGCCATTACCTTCGTCAATCACCCTTACGGGTCGCCGGTCATCGGCTGGGAAAGCGAAATCGAGGCACTCAACAAGGACTCGGCGATTGCCTTCTATGACCGGTTCTACACACCGAACAATGCGGTGGTGGTCATTGCAGGTGACGTCAATGTCGATGACGTCCGCAAGCTGGCCGCGGACACCTATGGCAGGGTCGCAAGGCGAGCGGAACCTGAAGAACGGATACGCCCCGCCGAACCGCCCCTGGCCGGAGAACGCAGGATTGTGGTTTCCGATCCGCGCGTCCGTCAGGAATCCATTTCCCAAACCTGGATCGTGCCCAGCCAGACAACAGGTGAAGGCCGAACCCCGGAAGCTCTGGACGTGCTTGCCTATATTCTTGGCGAAGGCCCTTCCAGCCGCCTGCACAAATCGCTGGTTCTCGACAAGAAAGCGGCGATCAGCGCCGGCGCCTACTACCAGGGCCGCGCGCTGGATGACGGCCGCTTCGGCCTTTATGCGGCGCCGCGTCCCGGGCACACGCTTGAGGAAATGGAACAGTTGATTGCCGCCGAACTTCAGGAACTGCTCACGACCGGTGTCAGCGACAAGGAAGTCGAGCGTGCCAAGAACAGCATGATCGCCAGTGCGATCTATGCCCAGGACAGCCAGTCCCAACTGGCCCGTCTGTTCGGCAGCGCGTTAACCACCGGCCAAAGCCTGAATGACGTTCAGACGTGGCCCGCCCAGGTGAGAGCCGTGACAAAGGAGGATGTGCTCGAGGCGGCCCAGACCTACCTGAACGGATCGCCGGTTGTTGGCGAATTGCGCATGGAAGCGCCCGCCGAAGAGCCGAAAGCCTCCCTGAGCGATGCCCTGAAACTCAAAGACAAGTCCTGACCGATGATCCAGACGCATTCTTTCCGAGCCGCATTTCCCGTTGTGGTCCTCGCCCTTTCGCTTTTGTTTGGCTTCGTCCGGTTGGCGGAGGCCGTTGAAATCCAGAAAGTGGTCAGCCCGAACGGCATCGAGGCCTGGCTGGTTGAAGACCATACGGTGCCGATCATTGCGCTGAACTTTTCCTTTGATGGCGGATCGACACAGGATCCGGACGGCAAAGAAGGTCTGACGCGCCTGCTGGCGGCAACGCTTGACGAAGGCGCCGGCGACATGACGTCGGAAGATTTCCAGGCGAAACTGGAAGAGCTTTCCGTCAGCATCGGCTTCAGCACCGGCAAGGACCGGTTCTACGGCAGCTTGCGGACGCTGACTTCCAACCTGCCGGAAGCTGCCGATCTCCTGGCGGTTGCCGTCAATGCACCCCGGTTTGACGACACACCGGTGGAACGGATGAAGACCCAGCTGGCAACGCGCGCCAAACGCAACGAAAGCGATCCGGATGCGATTGCCGGGCGGTCACTGGCACAAGCGATGTTCGGCAGTCATCCTTATGCCCGTCCGACCCTTGGAACAGCGCAAACCATTAACGGCCTGACATCCGAAGACCTTGCCGGACTGTATGGAAATCTCTTTGCCCGGGACGGACTGACGATCGGTGTCGTCGGCGCGATCGACGCCGAAACGCTGAAACCGCTTCTCGACAAGGTGTTTGCGCCCCTGCCTGAGAGCGGCAACCTCGTTCCGGTGCCTGAGCTGGCCCCCGAATACGGCAAAGACGTTGCAAAGGAACTCGCGGTTCCGCAGACAACCATCCTCGTCGGGCTTCCGGGCGTGAAACGGGATGATCCGGATTATCAGGCGGCCTATGTCATGAACCACATTCTGGGCGGGGGATCTTTCACGTCCTGGATGTATGAGGAAGTGCGCGAAAAACGCGGCCTCTCCTACGGTGCCAGCACGTCGCTTTCTCCTTACCGGCACACCGGCCTGCTGATCGGCTCCGCCGCCACAAAGGCGGACCGGGCCGGCGAGACTGTGGAGGTGATGCTCGACCAGTTCCGGCGTATGGCCGCGGAAGGCCCGACAGCAGAGGAACTGCGCACCGCCAAACAGTATATCACCGGCTCCTATCCACTGCGGTTCGACAGCTCCGGCAAGATCGCGCGCCAGCTCGTTGCCTTGCAGAATGCGGAACTCGGCATCGACTATTTCGATCGCCGCAACAGCGAAATCGAAGCCGTGACGCTTGAAGACGTCCAGCGCGTCGCCAAAAGGCTGCTGGCCGGGAAAACTCCGACCGTGGTCACGGTTGGCCCGAAAAAAGGCTGAAACGCAGGGCGGCGCAAGCCGCCCGGCAGGTCATTCAGGAGCGACCGCGCATGACGTGATCGCTCAATCTCCGTTCGCTATACCGTGACTTGCCCGCTGCTCACTTTAAACACCGCACACTTTGCGCATGCTGCCCCGCAAAGGACGGGATCGCGCCTGCCCCCCGC
>JBNLAU010000240.1:0-10221 GCA_050302295.1 Roseibium sp.
GAGGAAGTTACCCTCGTGAAACAGGCTTTTGTTATCAACCCGGATCTGACGGTTGAGAAGGCTGTTGAGGCGCTTGCGAAAGAACTCGGCACAGACGTCAAGCTCTCCGGCTTCGTCCGCTTCGCACTTGGCGAGGGGATCGAGAAGGAAGAGCAAGACTTTGCTGCAGAGGTGGCGGCAGCCACCGGGCAGTAAGCTCAGGGAAAGCGCCGGCTGGTCCGGCGCTTTTTTTTTGGAAAGACAATTTTCTAATCAGGGTGCACCCATGTCGAATTCTTTGCGTTGGAAACGGATCCTTCTGAAACTCTCCGGCGAGGCCCTCATGGGCACCCAGGCTTTTGGAATTGACCCGGCAATAGTGCAAAGGATCGCTAAGGAAATTGCTGACGCGGTAGCGCTCGGAGCTCAAGTTGGCGTTGTCGTGGGCGGCGGTAACATCTTCCGTGGTGTGGCCGTGGCCGCGAAGGGCGGGAACAGGGTTACCGGCGACCATATGGGTATGCTGGCTACCATCATGAACAGCCTGACCCTTGCCGACGCCCTGCGCCGCCTGAAGGTGAATGCGCGCGTGTTGTCGGCCGTCTCGGTGCCATCCATTTGTGAAACTTTCTCCCAGCGTGTCGCGGACCGTTATATGGAGGATGGTGACGTCATCGTATTTGCCGGAGGCACCGGGAACCCGTTCTTCACCACAGACAGCGGTGCAGCTCTCCGGGCTGCGGAAATGAAATGCGACGCATTTTTGAAGGGCACTCAGGTTGATGGCGTTTATTCGGAGGACCCGAAGGTCAACCCGGACGCCGAGCGCTATGAAACGCTCGGTTACGAGGAAATCATCACGCGAAATCTGAAAGTCATGGATACGACCGCGATTGCACTGGCGCGGGATAACTCCATTCCCGTCATTGTTTTTTCGATTCACTCGCCCGGTGCGTTGGTGAGCGTGCTGCAGGAAACGGGCACCTACACAGTCGTGGGTGACTGAAAGTTTTAGCTGCTTTCCCGGCACAAGCTCTTGTGTTTCAGTGCGTTTATGCCATGTTGGCGCGCGCCGGGACTCTATTCAGCCATGCAGAAAACTATAGTGAGGACAAAATGTCGGTAGAAGGTGTCGATCTGGATGATTTGAAGCGCCGCATGCAAGGCGCGCTTTCGGTGCTGAAGACAGAATTTGCTGGCCTGCGCACCGGTCGTGCCTCCTCGTCCATGATGGACCCGATCTCCGTTGATGCCTATGGTCAGTCCATGCCAATCAACCAGGTCGCGACTGTCTCCGTTCCAGAGCCGCGCATGCTTGCGGTCCAAGTCTGGGACAAGAGCATGGTTGCCGCCGTTGAAAAAGCCATTCGAGAATCAAACCTTGGCCTCAATCCCGTTGTGGACGGCCAGCTTCTGCGTCTGCCGATCCCCGAACTGAACGAGGAACGCCGCCAGGAGCTTATCAAGGTCGCTCACAAATATGCCGAAAACGCCAAGGTGGCGATCCGCCATGTCCGCCGTGATGGCATGGACGATGCCAAGAAGGCGGAAAAAGACGGCGAGATCTCCCAGGACGACAGCCGGGTCGCTTCGGATGAAGTGCAGAAACTGACCGATCAGATGATCGCTGAAGTGGATACCATGCTGGAGAAAAAAGAGCAGGAAGTCGCTCAGGTCTGATCGGCCTGGACCTGTGAGTTGGGGGAGCCCATGAGCGTCAGCCCGGACCATGATCCGCAAGCAACAGCAGCGGACGGTTCCAGCGAAAAACTGCCGCGCCACGTTGCGTTCATTATGGACGGTAACGGGCGTTGGGCGACTGCACGCGGGTTGCCGCGCACCGAGGGCCACCGCCAGGGGCTTGAAGCCCTCAGGGCGACCATCCGCCATGCCGGCAATGTCGGTATCGAAGTGGTGACAATTTACAGCTTTTCCTCCGAGAACTGGAGCCGCCCCCAAACCGAGGTGTCTTTCCTCATGGGGCTGCTGCGCCGCTTCGTACAGCGGGACTTGAGCGAACTGCACAAGTCGAATGTACGCATCCGCATAATTGGCGGACGCAGCGATTTGGAACCGGGTATTCTGTCTCTCCTGAAGGAGGCTGAGGATCTGACCCGTGACAATACTGGACTGAACCTTGTCGTTGCCTTCAATTATGGCGCCCGGGCGGAAATCGTCCGTGCGGCGCAGGCGCTGGCGAAAAAGGTTCAGGAGGGCGGCTTGCTGCCCGAGGAAATTTCCGAGGCAGATATTTCCGCTGAGCTGGACACGGCCGGGCTTCCCGATCCGGACCTGATCATCCGAACCAGCGGAGAGATGCGCCTTTCCAATTTCCTGCTCTGGCAGGCGGCCTATTCGGAGTTCTATTTCTGTGAAAAGCACTGGCCTGATTTTGCCGAGGCGGATTTCAATGAGGCTCTGGCCTGCTTCGGCAATCGTCAGCGCCGCTATGGCGGTCTCGGCGCCAAGGCGCTGTGATGGCCGGTGCGCAATATGACAGATACTGAAAGTTCCCAAAAAAAGAAGTCTGACCTTGGCTTGCGGCTTGTTTCAGCCCTCGTACTCGGTCCTCTTGTGCTGCTGATCACCTATCTGGGGGGGATCGCCTACGCAGTGCTCATGCTCGCAGCCGGGGTTCTCTTCCTGTGGGAATGGTTTTCGATCACTGGAATCCGAACCCTGACGGTGCCGTCCGTTATCGGGTTTGCAGCGTTGATTGTCCTCGCCGTTCTTGGTCTGGTCGGTCAACCGGCGGTTGGCCTCGGTGCTTTGCTTGTCGGTGCGCTCGCCGTTTTGGCAATCAGCGGGTTCTCAAAGTCCGGACGCTGG
This sequence comes from Roseibium sp., assembly GCA_050302295.1. Taxonomy (GTDB): domain Bacteria; phylum Pseudomonadota; class Alphaproteobacteria; order Rhizobiales; family Stappiaceae; genus Roseibium. Next base: position 2,809 of record JBNLAU010000240.1, read on the forward strand.
GGCATGGAAGGGGTTCTCTATAGCGGCCTTTCCCTGTTTTCGCTTCTCGCTGTGCGTGAAGGCTCGCAGGGGCTGCTCTTTATCTTCTTTCTGCTGTTTGTCGTCTGGGCGACGGACATTTTTGCCTATTTCGTGGGCCGGGCACTTGGTGGCCCGAAACTCTGGCCGCGCGTGTCGCCGAAAAAAACCTGGTCGGGTGCAATCGGCGGTCTGGCTTTCGGCGTCGCATTCGGCGTTGGCGTTGCTTTCGTGTCAGGCGCGCAGGACCTGCCCCTTTGGGCCTTGCTGGCAGTTGCCCTTTCTATTGTCTCCCAGGCGGGCGACTTGCTGGAATCCGCGATCAAGCGTCGCTTTGAAGTCAAGGACTCCAGCCGTCTCATACCGGGGCATGGTGGTATTATGGATCGCATCGACGGACTGGTCGCTGCCGCCATTTTCGCCGTCTTCGCCGGCCTGGCCAGTGGCGGAACTCTTGCCGACCCGATTGCCGGATTTGGATTGAGTTGAGCGTGGAGTATTTTATGGAGGCCGGATCTGCGTCCAGCGTCGGCACCGCGCCAATGCGCGTCATTGTTCTCGGGGCAACCGGTTCGATCGGGCAAAGTCTCGCGGATCTGATTGAGAGAAATCCTGAACGTTTTGATGTGGTGGCGCTGGTGGCCAACCGCAACGCGGCTGCGCTTGCCGATATGGCCCGCCGGTTGAATGCCAGATCGGCCGTATTGGCGGAGACCGAAACCTATCAGCAACTTGCGGAAAACCTTCAGGGAAGCGGCATCGACGTTTCTGCAGGGGAGGCCGCCGTACTTGAAGCCGTTGACCGGCCTGCGGATCTTGTGGTCGGCGCCATTGTCGGTTCCGCCGGCCTCCGCCCGACGATGGCGGCCATCAAACCGGGACGGAGAATTGCACTTGCCAACAAGGAATGCCTTGTCTGCGCGGGCGATCTGTTCATGGAAAAGATCGGTCGCTGCGGAACAGAATTGCTGCCGGTCGACAGTGAGCACAATGCCATTTTCCAGGTGTTTGAAAGCGAGCAGGCCGACCAGGTTGAAAAAGTTATCTTGACCGCATCAGGCGGGCCATTCAGAACATTTTCCAGACAGGAGATGGCGATCGTTGGTCCGGAACAGGCGCTGAAGCATCCCAACTGGGATATGGGCGCCAGGATCACCATCGACAGTGCGACGATGATGAACAAGGGCTTCGAAGTAATTGAAGCCTCGCATCTTTTCCCTGTCAGGCCCGATCAGCTGGGTGTTCTGGTGCATCCTCAATCCACCGTGCACGGTCTGGTTCAGTACAAGGACGGGTCATTGCTCGCTCAGCTTGGCAGTCCGGACATGCGCACGCCGATTGCACACTGCCTTGCCTTTCCGCGCCGCATGGAAGCACCGGTGAAGCGGCTGGATCTGGCAGAGTTGGGAACGTTGACGTTTGAAGCCCCGGATCTTGACCGGTTTCCAGCGCTGCGTCTTGCGCTGGAAGCAATGGAAGCCGGAGGCGGTGCCCCGGCAGCGCTGAATGCGGCGGACGAAATCGCCGTTGACGCGTTTTTGTCAAAGCGAATCGGTTTTCTGGACATTTCTGCTGCGATTGAAGCTGTTTTGGATAAGCTCGCAGGGGAAGGGCGACTCGTGTCGCCCGGGAGTGTTGCGGACATACTTGAGCTGGATCAGGAAGCGCGGCAAAAAACGCGCGAGTGGATTAGAGCCCGCAGTGTATAGTGTTGAGACTGCGGTAAATTTACTGCCGACCATTAACACGCCGTAATTTTCCTTTTAGTAGATTGCGACAAAACGTTCGCAGTTGCGCAGGATCGGACACCCTTTATGGATCTACTTCTTTCCGCCTATACCCTCTTCGTCGGGACAATCGTTCCATTCTTGTTCGTTCTGACGATTGTGGTGTTTTTTCATGAACTCGGCCACTTCGCGGTTGCCCGGTGGTGCAATGTCAAAGTCGATGCCTTTTCCGTCGGCTTCGGCAAGGAGATCATTGGACGCGAGGACAAGCACGGGACTCGGTGGAAACTGTGCATGATCCCGCTGGGCGGATACGTGAAATTTGCCGGCGATGAAAATGCCGCCAGCGTTCCCAATCGTGAACTCATCGCAAAGATGACCGAAGAGGAGCGCAAAACCGCCTTCATTGCCAAGCCTGTGTGGCAAAGAGCGGCGGTTGTGGCGGCTGGCCCGTTCGCGAATTTCCTGCTTGCAATCGTCATTTTCGCCACCTTGTTCATGGCGATCGGAAAACAGGGTATTCAGCCACTTGTCGAAGAAGTGCTTCCCGGGCGGGCTGCCGACCGCGCCGGAATTCAGGCCGGTGATCTCGTTACCGAAATCGACGGGCGTAAAATCGAGACGTTCCATGAATTGCGTCAGATCGTCCTGATGAGTGCAAACACACCGCTGGTCTTTGAAGTTGATCGAGGTGGCAAGCTGGTAACACTCACAGTCACGCCCGATGCCAGGGAAAAGGAAGTATTTCTCGGGGAACGGCAGACTGCGGGCGATATCGGCCTGCGCGGCAGCTCGGATCCGGCAAATCAGGTCCTTATCAAATACGGCCCGATCGGAGCGCTGGGGGAGGCGAGCAAAGAAACCTACGACATCATCGATGGTACGGTCAGTTACATTTGGGGTGTGATCACACAGCGACAGTCCGCGGACCAACTTGGCGGACCGATCCGGGTTGCTCAGATTTCCGGGCAGGTGGCGGATCTGGGTTTCATGCCGCTGATTTCGCTTGCGGCGGTCCTGTCCGTCAGCATCGGATTGATCAACCTGGCGCCTGTTCCTATTCTGGATGGCGGCCATCTGGTGTTTTATGCGGTTGAGGCCCTGCGCGGAAAACCGCTTAGCGAAAGGGTTCAGGAGATCGGATTCCGGATTGGGTTAGGCTTGATACTTATGCTGATGGTTTTCGTCACCTGGAAAGACATCGTGCGCCTCGTCGGCACCGAATCCTGACAGCCGTGACATTGACGCAACGTCTTAAGACTAAATCGCTTTCGGGCCGGAAGGGCGGTTGCGTTATCGGCAAAAACCTATAAAACGTTCGTCGGTTCCGAGAATCTGCTGGGGTGATGCGGATTCCCGGATGGGGTATTTACAATAAAGGCATAGCGCAATAATGCAGCGATTGCAGAAACTTACACGGGCCGTATTGCTTGCGGTGGCCGTGCTGTCGATTGGGGCGGTTCTGCCGCAGTCCTTCGGGCCAATGTCTCTCGTGTCAGACGCGCAAGCCGCGGTTGCCAGAAGCTTTGACGTACGGGGAAACACCCGTGTCGAGGATGAGACCGTTATCAGTTACATGACCATCGTTCCCGGGCGCTCCTACAGCGCGTTCGATGTCGATGAGTCTCTGAAAGCGCTGTATGCGACCGGCTTGTTTGCCACGGTTGACATCACCCCGCGCGGCAGCCTCATTGTTGTGACGGTTACGGAGAACCCTATCATCAACCGGGTATCCTTCGAAGGGAACCGCAAGATCAAGGACAAGGCGCTTGAGACGGCGGTTCGTTCGCAGCCGCGTTCGATGCTGTCCCGGGCGAAAGTCCAGGCTGATGTCCAGAACATCCTTGAAGCTTACCGCCGCTCCGGCCGCTATGGTGCGTCCGTCGAGCCGCAGATCATCGACCGCGGACAGAATCGCGTCGATCTGGTTTTTGAGGTCAGTGAAGGTGACAAGACGGGCGTTGAGCGGATTAGCTTCATTGGTAACAATGCTTTTAGTGACGGCCGCCTACGCGACGTTATCCGTACGCGTGAAAGTGGCCTTCTGAGTTGGCTGCGCACCACCGACACCTATGACCCAGATCGTCTTGCTGCCGATGAAGAGCTGCTTCGCCAGTACTACAACAAGAAGGGCTATGCCGATTTCCGTATCGTGTCGGTCAGTGCCGATCTCGATCGCGAGCAGAACATTTTCTACGTCACCTTTACGGTTGAAGAGGGCGAGAAGTATGAAATCGGCGATGTCGAAATCGTCTCCACAATTTCCGATGTCGACCCCGACGAACTGCGCAAGCTGCTTCGCACGCGCAGCGGTCAGACGTTCAATTCGCTGCGCATCGAGCAGACCGTTGAAGATATCACCTTGCGTGTCTCCGAAGATGGATATGCTTTTGCGCAGGTGCGTCCGCGTGGTGCCCGGGATTATGAAAACAACAAGATCTCGCTGATCTACTACATCGAAGAAGGCCCGCGGGCCTACGTTGAGCGGATCAATATCATCGGCAACGACCGAACTCGCGAGTACGTTATTCGTCGTGAGTTTGACCTTGCCGAAGGTGATGCGTTTAACAGAACGCTGGTTGATAAGGCTGAGCGTCGCTTGAAGAATCTCGGCTTTTTTGAGCGGGTGTCGATTACCACTCAGCGGGGCAGTGCCGCCGACCGTGTCATCATCAATGTGCGTGTTGATGAGAAGCCGACCGGCGAAATCTCCTTCGGTGTCGGTTATTCGACGACAGACGGTGTCATCGGCGACATATCGCTTACCGAGAAGAACTTTCTTGGACGTGGACAGTTTGTGAAACTCGCCGTCGGTGGCGGCGCGGATACGCAGTCCTACGAATTCAGGTTTGTGGAACCGTTCTTCATGGGGCGCCGGGTTGCGCTCGATCTCGATCTCTACCGCAAGGTGGATAATGCAAATGACTACCGTTCCTTCGATCAGCAGAGAACCGGTGGCGGATTCGGATTTACACTTCCGCTTCGGGAAGAGGAACTGACCTTGCGTCTGTTCTACAAGATCTTCCAGGAAGAGAACTCTGACCCGGACAATCAGTCGACCAGCATCAATAATTGTAACACGGCCAATCTGTCGCTCGCGATTTGTGACTCTCTTGGTACGTATCTGACGTCCCTTGCCGGGTATGAGCTACGCTACAATACGCTCGATCGGAACGTGGATCCGTCCGATGGTATATACGCGTCCTTCGGTCAGGAATTTGCTGGTCTGGGTGGAGATAGCTACTACATCAAAACGGAAGCTCAGGCCCGGGCCTACAAGGAAGTCCTGGCTGACTATGGTCTTGTCGGAAGCCTGTCCGTTCGCGGTGGCAATGTCATGGCAATCGGCGATGAGCGTCTGCGAGTACCCGAACAATTCATGCTGGGTGGCACGTTTGTCCGTGGCTTTGAAAATCAGGGTATCGGTCCGCGCGACGCGGCGACAGAAGACGCCATTGGCGGTCGGTTCTACTTCGCGACAACGGCTGAAGCCCAGTTCCCGTTCCCGGTCCTGCCGAAGGAATTCGGCCTGAGCGGAGCGGTGTTCGCTGATGCGGGTTCCCTGTGGGATGCTGACAGTGATCTGGTGAATCTGGTCCAGAACAACGGCGGTCAGATCGACTCCAACGATTTCGCAATCCGTGCGTCGGTCGGTGCCGGTATCCGCTGGAAGTCCCCCTTCGGTCCGCTCCGGGCAGACTTTGCGTATCCGCTGGTTAAAGAAGATGCCGACAAAACTCAGCTCTTCCGTCTGAGCGGCGGTACCCGCTTCTAAAGGGCGGTCATGTAGGATAATAAACGGCCGCCGATCGGATCGGCGGCCGTTTTTGTTGGCTGGCAACAAGGATTGTATCATGTCCGAGCCAAAGTTTTTCGCAGCTCCCAGTCCGGTGCCGCTTCGCGAGATCGCAGAATGGGCCGAGGCCGAAATCGAACGCGGAGATGAGGCGCTGGAAATTTCCGGGGTCGCGCCACTGGAAGATGCGGCTCCCGGAACGTTGGTCTTTTTCGACAATACCGCCTACCTCAAGCAACTAGAGGCGACGACCGCCGCAGCCTGTCTGGTCGGCAAGCGGCATAAGGGCAAGGTTCCCGAGGGCGTTGCGGTTATCGTTTGTACGGATGCATACCGCTCGTGGGCAAAAGTTCTTGCGCGGCTCTATCCGGATGCCATGATCCCCACTGATCGCGCCGCGGCCGAAATTTCTGATCAGGCAGTGGTCGATGCTGATGCATCTTTGGAAGAAAATGTCACTGTGGAACCTGGTGCGGTTATTAGCGCAGGGGTGGAAATCGGTTCAGGAACCGTTATCCGGGCCAATGCCGTCATTGGCCGGGGTGTGAAGATTGGCCGGGACTGTGTGATCGGCGCGAATTCAACGGTGCAGCATTCGGTGTTGGGCAACCGGGTCTATCTCCATCCGGGGGTATGCTGCGGTCAGGATGGGTTCGGCTATGCCATGGGTCCTCAAGGTCACTTGAAGGTGCCCCAGGTCGGCCGGGTAATTATTCAGGATGATGTCGAAGTCGGCGCGAATACGACGATTGACCGCGGTGCCAATCGCGACACGATAATCGGCGAAGGCACCAAGATCGATAACCAGGTTCAGATCGGCCACAACGTTAATGTCGGCCGTCATTGTGTTCTCGTTTCCCAGGTTGGGTTGTCCGGAAGCTGCACACTGGAAGACTTTGTCGCAATCGGCGGCCAGACCGGCGTGCGCGGGCATGTCACAATCGGCATGGGGGCTCAAGTCGCCGCCGTAAGTGTCGTCAACGAGGATCTGGCACCCGGCGGGCGCTACGGCGGGACGCCTGCCAAGCCGGTCAAGCAGTGGTTCCGCGAAGTTGCAGCTGTCAGAAAGCTTGCAGAGCGCGGCGGCGGATCGTAAACGGTAAATTGAACAAAGACTTTGCGGCGTTGGAACGCCAAGGGGCAATTCATGGAAGACGCAGAAACCAAATCACTTGCCAGTGCAGATATCATGAAAATCATGAAGCTGCTGCCGCATCGTTATCCTTTCCTGCTGATTGACAAGATTGTTGAGATGGATGGTGACGACAGCTGTATTGGCATTAAAAACGTTACCATTAACGAACCGCACTTCACCGGACATTTTCCGGAGCGCCCCGTTTTTCCAGGGGTGCTGCTGATTGAGGCCATGGCGCAGACTGCCGGAGCGCTTTGTGTGCATGCGCGTGGTGTCGATGCGCCGCCGCAGCTCGTCTATTTCATGACCATCGATAAAGCCAAGTTCCGGAAACCCGTAGAGCCAGGCGATCAGGTTCATTTCCATGTGAAGAAGATCAAGCAACGCTCCAATATCTGGAAATTCGATGCTGTCGCCAAGGTCGACGGCACCAAGGTGGCGGAAGCAGAAGTCAGCGCCATGCTGATAGATGCGTGAGGATATATGACTGACATCCATCCGACGGCGATCGTCGAAGACGGTGCCGTGATCGGCGAAGGCGTTCGCATTGGCCCGTATTCCATGGTCGGACCAAATGCAAAGCTTGCCGACGGTGTAGTGCTGGAATCTCATGTGGTTGTTGCCGGACATACCGATATCGGTCCGGAAACGCATATTTTTCCCTTTGCCAGTATCGGTCACAAGCCTCAAGACCTGAAGTTTGCCGGTGAGGTCACCCATCTGAACACCGGCGCCAA
>JBNLAU010000241.1:0-10377 GCA_050302295.1 Roseibium sp.
GTGCTCTTCCGATCTCGCGCCGCCGAGGCCGCGCAAGCCCGCTTCCAAAGCCTTGTCAGCAATGGCGGCAGCATCCAGTTCACCCGCACGGACACGGTCCAGAAGCTTGTAGCCTCCATCAGCGCGGTAGGCTTCCAACCGGATATAGTCCGGCATTTCCGGAGCAAACTCTCCTTCGAACAAGACAGAGCGCACGGAGGTTTCGCTGGCGTTGTCCACCGCCCGCTTGCCCACCTGGACAGCGGGGGCGCCGGCACAACGGCCAATGCATGGGACCTTCTGAATGCGAACCTTGGCCGGATCAGCACCGCTTTCCAGTGCGGCTGCCAGCGCATCCGCCCCCTTTATCGAACATGCGACGCTGTCGCAGACCCGGATGGTCAGCGGCGCGGGTTTGTTCTCGCCTTCGCGAACGATGTCGAAGTGGTGGTAGAAGCTGGCAACCTCGTAGACTTCCGCCTGGGACAGGCGCATTTCATCCGCGAGCGCCTTCAAGTGGCGGGCTTCCAGGCAGCCGTAGGCATCCTGGATCTTGTGCAGATGTTCAATGAGCAGATCGCGGCGGCGCGGCTCATCGCCCAGGAGAGCCTGGACTTCGCTCAGGGCCGCATCTTCCAACTGACGCCCTTTTGGCTGGGACGGCTTCCGTGAAAGCCCCTTGCCGAAAGACATTGGCGTTCCTCCCAAATGTTCCGAAGCGCTGACGCTCAAGGCGCCCGCTTCAGCTATGCCGGTTGCGTATTCGAATTACAAATGCGGTACACGCATTTGCATCAAAACATTTCAATTCGGCCGGGATGTTATCGGGGTCATCTGGACCTGTCTGTTTGAAAAACGACAGCGCATCACAAAATGCTGACGCTTTGACGATGGCGTCCACGCCGAGCACCCCGGCAAGGATTTCACCAATGGCCTTGAAAAGGCATCGGAATGGCCGGCCCAACCACGATTTCATCGCTTTAGAACGACAAATTTTTGAAGTTTCGGGGTCAAGCGGTCAAATGCGAGAAAGCGGCAACCACCTGTTCATAGACCGGCCGCTTGAAGGGGACAATCAGGTCCGGCAACCGTGCCGCGTCTTCCCAGCGCCAATCGCTGAATTCGGCGGAATGTCCGTCCGGCGGATTCAGGATGTCGATCTCTTCTTCCTCGCCGTCGAAGCGGTAGGCGATCCAGCGTTGAGCCTGACCGCGGTATTTGCCCTTCCGGGTCGCGCGTACCACGTCTTCGGGATAGTCGTAGGCGAACCATTCCGGCGCCTCTTCCAGAAGCGTCACATTCCTGACGGAGGTTTCTTCGTAAAGTTCCCGCCGCGCGGCCCGTTCCGGGTTTTCACCCTTGTCGATACCGCCCTGGGGCATTTGCCAGGAATATTGGTAGCTGGAGGATCCGGTACCGTCGTCCCGGCTCCCGATCCAGACTTTGCCTTGCCTGTTGATCAGCATGATACCGACGCAGGGGCGGTATGGAAGCCCTTCGAAAGGTTCCGGAAAATCCGGCCCGAGCTCTCGCTTCGTCACAAAATCACCTATTTGAAACCGCAGGCCATCAACCTGGAAGACTATCGATCGATCGTTGCGCTGACCGGGACCAGCTGCAGACCGCGCTCCTCCAGATCCTGTACCCATTTTTCGAGTTGGCGTACAGTCACCGGAAGCGCCGAACCGGCTGCAACCGCCACGCCGCGGGCGCGGGCGATGCTTTCCAGTTGCAACAGCTTGGCGTCGATTTCATCTTCCCGCGGCACTTTATCCAGCACCACGTCGACACCGCTGTAGGGAATGCGTTTGCCGGCAGCCACTTCGGGCGCGATGCTGCGCGAGGATGTGCCGTTGTCGACAAACATCAACCCCCGGGACTTCAGCTTCTCGAGCAGATATTCCATGGAAGGCTTGGTGGAGGTGAAGCGGGCGCCCATCTCCGGGATCGCTCCGACGTAATTGGTCGCGCGGGTCAGAAGGTAGGTAAGACGGTCGAGCATTTCGGCCGGCTGCAGACTGACAAGGAGCGTATGCGGGCCCGGGTCGTTGTCTGGAAAATCGAACGGCTCCAAAGGCAGTTGCAGCAGCAATTCGTGCCCCTTCATGCGGGCCTGCTGCATCCAAAGATCCAGATCCTCGCCATAGGGCGCAAGCGCGAACGTGATATCCGACGGCAGCCTGTCGATCGCGTTCTGCGTTCCGGTCTCGCTGAGGCCGAGGCCGTTCACGACAATGGCGATTTTCGGGATCGAAGTGAACTCGCGCATGACCGGTCGCGCATAAGCGTCAAGCGGCCGCACGCCGGCTTCGCTCACCACCGGCATGAAGCCGAGATCGGAGCGCTCTAGAACCCTGGAATCTGGATTGGTCGACAAGCCGTTTACCGGCGCATCGGGACCGAGCCCGTCCGGGCGAATAACCATTTCATAGCGGGGGCCCAGCAGGTCGCCGGCCGATTCCGGCCGCAGGCTGGGGCCGAGTTCGTCGCCGATTCCGGGCCGGATTTCAACGACCTCGATATCCTGCGGCGTAACCCCTTCGACCACCGCGTCGAGCGGCAGAACGGCAACAGGCTCGCCGCCATTGGGGTCATCCACGATCGCTATCCAGACCACCGTGGTTGTCACGATGACGCTTAAAATACCCGCTCCGATAAGACCGAACGGCAGCTTGCCAAGCCGCCGCTTGCCCATACCTAGGGGAGCTGTGAGATCTTCGCTCGACATACCGTCCTGAGCCTGATGGCCGGTTAAAGCGAATACCCGCGCTAAAGACCGGCATATACATTGTTGTTGTAATACGCAGAACGAAAACGAAAGGACGCGCGCTGGCGGACCAGCGCGCGATACATATAGCAGTTAGTTTTTGACGGCCGCGCTGTCGGAGACCGGCGGGAAGGCGCTGTTCACCTGAACACCGCGCAGGAGGTCCAGCGCCAGCTTCAGCTGGGTGTCCTCTTTCGGATCCGCAGGCACATAGGCCTGGCTGCCGGATTCCTCTTCACCGTCAGCTTCCAGGTGACCGCGCAGGCCCGCTTCGCCCTTGGTATCCACCCGGCCGACCAGCTCATCAGGCAGGTCCTGCAGGGATTCGATATCGGGCACGATGCCTTTCGCCTGGATGGAGGTCCCGGACGGCGTGTAGTAGCGTGCGGTGGTCAGACGGATCGCACCATTGGCCCCGAGGGGAATGATGGTCTGAACCGAGCCTTTGCCGAAGGACCGCGTCCCCAGAATGGTCGCGCGGCGGTGATCCTGAAGCGCACCGGCAACGATTTCCGATGCGGAGGCGGAGCCGCCGTTCACCAGCACGATAACCGGCAAGCCGTCAGTCAGATCACCGGCACGGGCGTTGTAACGCTGGGTTTCATCCGCTTCACGGCCTCGGGTCGAGACGATCTCGCCCCGATCGAGGAAAGCATCTGAAACGGCAATGGCCTGATCCAGAAGACCACCCGGATTGTTGCGCAGGTCGACGATGTAGCCCTTCAGCTTGTCCTCGCCGATATTGGCGCCCATTTCCTCGATGGCCTCTTTCAGGCCGTCGAAGGTCTGTTCGTTGAACTGGGTCACACGGATATAGCCGACATCGTCCTCTTCGCGCCAGCGAACGGAGCGGATGCGGATGACGTCGCGAGTGATGGTGATGTCGAACGGATCGGCACGGCCCTTGCGCCGGATGGTCACAACAATGTCTGTGTTGACCGGACCGCGCATTTTCTCGACCGCTTCATTCAGGGTCAGTCCCTGAACCTGCTCGCCATCGATATATGTGATGAGGTCGCCCGCAAGCACCCCGGCCTTGGCCGCCGGCGTATCGTCGATCGGGGAGACCACCTTGATGACGCCGTCTTCCATGGTGACTTCAATGCCGAGACCGCCGAATTCGCCTCGGGTTTGAACCTGCATATCGCGGAAACTTTTCGGCGACATATAGCTGGAATGCGGATCCAGAGATGTCAGCATGCCGTTGATGGCGCTCTCGATCAGCTGGGCATCATCGGGCACTTCCACATAGTCCGAACGCACCCGTTCGAAAACGTCGCCGAAGAGATTCAGCTGCCGATAGGTATCCGTGGCCGCCGCGTTGGCCGTGGCCGAGACGCTTAGCGGCATCTGGGACATTGTCGTTATTGCTGCGGCCCCCATAAGGGCCCCCACAAACAGCAGGGAAGCTTTCCGTATCATCCGCGAGCCTTTTCTTCTTCTGTGCGCGCCCACCAAGGCGTGGGATCGACCGCACGGCCGTCTTTCCGAAATTCTACATACAGGATCGGCTGGGTCGAGCCCAGACCGAATGTGGAAGCGCTTGCCCATTGGGTCGCGCCCATCACACCAACCGGTTCCCCGGTAAGAACGAATTGCCCCAACTCTGCGTCGATCCGGTCCATGCCGGCCAGCAGCACATGGTAGCCATCACCGGTATTCAGGATCAAGAGCTGTCCGAACGATCGGAACGGTCCTGAATAAACCACCCATCCATCTGCCGGTGATGTTACATTAGAGCCCGGCCTTGTGGCGATAGATTGACCTTCCGTGACACCGCCAAATTCATCTTCTTCACCGAAATCCTTCAGCATGGTGCCCGAAACAGGCTGCGGCAACTGCCCCACGGCCTCCTGGAACGGGATCGAGGGCGCAAGTCTGCCGGGATCCGAATAGGGATCAAAGTGGCGTGAGCCTTGCCGACGGGCCTCCAAAGTGGCCTTCCGCGACTTTTCTGCCGCCTCGCGGGCGCTTTCGATTTCGGCTTCCAGGCTTGCAATCAACTCTTCGAGAGATCCGGCCTTGTCCGCAAGTTCCGCCGCGCGCTGTTTTTCCGCCTCAAGCACTTTAACCGATTTCAGATGTTCCTGCCTCTTGGCGCTGAGCAGCAGCTCCAGGCGGGACTTTTCCTCGGCCAATCGCATGGCATCGCCGCGCAGGCGGTTCTTTTCCTCGGCAATCACCGTTTTCAGGCGGTGCAATTCCTCAAGATCGGCAGCCAGGGCTTCGGTTTCGACCTTCAGTTCCGGCATCACCGCATTCAGAAGTATGGCGCTGCGCACCGCGGACAGGGCATCGCTGGGCCGGACCGCAAGCGCAGGCGGCGGCCGGCGGCCGATTCGCTGCAGGGCGGCCAGCACTTCGGCGAGAACGTCGCGGCGCGCGATCAGCGACAGCTTGACGGCATCCTCGTTTTCACCAAGCGCGCGGAGCCGGCGCTCCGTAGCGGTCAATTCCGTTTCGAGACCCTTGATCGTGTCGGACGTGCTGATGATCTTGGCGTTCAGGGTCTCCCGGTCCCGATCGAGCGCCCTGATTTCGCGGGCGATCGCGGCCTGGCGGTCAGTGGAAACTTCAATATCACGGGAGAGTGCCGCGAGTTCCTTTTCACGCTGCTTCTTGCGCTCAAGAGCCGCGCTCACTTCAGGTGCGGGTTTCGTCTGCTCCTGCGTGCTCTCGTCGAGGCTCTCAGTCGCAAAAGCGGGAACGGTCAGGGCGGCCGCGAGAAGGCCGCTCAAGAGCGGGCCTGTCAGCTTCCGCTTCTTAAGTCCAGGACGCGCAGATTTCATGCGATCCGGTATCAACCTGCCCAAGCTCCCAAAGAGTTATTTTTCAAGCGTTGCACAGCCGGCGTTAACGAACCGTTTACCCTAATAAAGAATTCGCTAACGGCTTCTCCCGCCCGTGTATCGCGCAGTCTCTTTTGTCCGGTGATTGTTGACCGATACGTGTCGAATGAGGCGAGATACAGGCAAAGGCCAAGATTTCCCGCCTTTTTGCGCACTTTGGCCTGTTACAATCTCTGCACAAAATCACTCGAAATGTCTGTAGACCAGATTGCCCGGAGAAGGCCGTGGGGCATCCTTGTCTTCTAAAGCGCCCAGTCGTTCGGCGAGTTTTCTGGAGCGGACATTATCGGCGTCCATGTAGCTCACAAGGCTTGGCAGCTTGAGCTTTTCCCGTGCCCAATCGCGGAAGATCACCGCCGCTTCAAAGGCATAGCCCCTGCCCTCTCCCCGCTCATAGACGAACCAGCCGAGCTCATGTTCGGGAAAAAGCGGCCCGTGATTGATGCCAACCTGGCCGACGCATCGACCAGACGCCCGCTCATCGATCATGAGGGCGCCATGTCCAAACAGATGCCACTGCGCAATGTCGCTGCAGAAAATTCCCCAGGCATCCTCCTTCGACATCGGGCCGCCCATATATTGCGCGCGCTCCGATTGCATGAGTGCCGCATAATCGGGCCAGTCTTCAATTGTCATCGCGCGCAGGACAAGGCGCTCCGTCTCAAGACTCGGGATCATGGGGCCTGTTTCCGGTTTCGAGTGCGGGCCGGCATTTCTTTCCAATCTGCTCCGTCCTGGTCATGCGCGATGATAGGGGTGGCCGGATTGAATGGTCATCGCCCGGTAGATCTGTTCGGCAAGCAGAATGCGGGCAATCTGGTGCGGCCAGGTCATTGCGCCGAGAGCCAGCTTCAGGTCCGCCCGGTTCAGCACGTCCTGGCCGTGGCCATCGGCACCGCCGATCGCAAAGACGACATCAGAAACGCCCTCATCCTTCCAGGCTTCGAGTTTGCCGCTGAAGGCAGGGCTCGTCAGGTTCTTGCCGTTTTCATCGAGAACCACCAGACGCGCACCGCCCGCCAGCGATTGCAGGAGGACTTTCGCCTCCTCCGCCTTGCGGTCCTCGGGCCGCTGCGTGCGGCTTTCCGGCATTTCATTCAAGGAGACTTCGGTAATACCGAGACCACGGCCCGACTTGCGGGCCCGGTCCAGATACCGGTCGAGAAGGTCTTTGTCCGCACCGGCCTTCATCCGGCCAATGCAGGAAAGCGTAAAGCGCATGAATTCCCCGCCGGACTTCAGTCGTCCGGTCAAACAGTCAGTCCGGCAGCAGAAGAAGGTCCGAACTCAAAAGCGGTTCAAGTCAGGACCTCAGGGCCGGCTCAGCCGATATATTGCGGCGCTTCGTCCGATTCCGGCGCCCACATCTTTTCAAGATTGTAGAAGCCGCGTACTTCCGGACGGAATATGTGAATGATCACATCGCCCGCATCAATCAGCACCCAATCGCAGGTGCTCAGGCCTTCGACAGTCGCCTTTCCGGCTCCGGCCGATTTCAGGGCCTTCAGCAAATGATCCGCAATCGCGCCCACATGACGGTGGGAGCGTCCGGACACGATCACCATGTGATCCGCCAGGGAACTTTTGCCTGCAATGTCGAGAGTAACCAGGTCCTCAGCTTTGGAATCGTCAAGACTGGTGAGAACCGTATCGAGGAGGTCCGCCGCAAGATCTGCGCTTACGGAAGCCTGCAGAGGAGTGGACATTTCTGCCCGCTCACTTTCAAAGGTCATGGTCAGGTGTAGTGCCTTTCGCCGTTTGTGCCGCCCTGCGCCCAACGTCGTCACGAACCGTTACGTCCGACTTCGTACGTCACCCGTTTTGGATGCAGGACCGGTTGACCGTACCTCGGCCGCGTTCGCCGCGACCATCTCTATAATACCGCTTCCCGATTGGCATTTTCAAGACAGCCCGATTTTCTAGGTAAATCTGTCGATCACCGGTTTTCGTTCCGCCTCAGTGCCGTGGAGGACGCCCGGTCCAGCGATGTGTGCAAAAATGTCCAGACCGGCGCTTCCATGTCAGGCAGCAATGCCGCATCCTCTTCAGGAAGTCTATATTTTTCAAAGGCTTTCGCCATCGGCGCCGACATGACCGAACGTGAGGCGCCCGGACGGTCGACAATCGCAATCGGCACCGAGCCGACAATCGCGCGCCAATCCTGCCAACGATGAAAGCCTGCCAAATTGTCAGCCCCCATGACCCAAACGAATCGAATACCCGGCCGCATGGCACGCAACGCCATGACCATTCTGGCCGTGTAGGGCGTGCCCAGGATCGCCTCATAGGCGGTCACCTTCATGCGCGGATGGTCAGCCAATGCATCAGTCCTGCGCAGCCGCTCGTCCAGGGGGGCCAGATCGGAATGGCTCTTCAGCGGATTGCCGGGGGTCACGAACCACCACACCTGATCGAGCCCCAGCCGCTTGAGCACGGTCGAGGCCACGAGCCTGTGGCCCGAATGCGGCGGATTGAACGACCCTCCGAATATGCCGATCCGGTTGCCAGCCTCCGCATGCGGTAGCCTGAGCCAGCGGCTATCGATCTCGGACCCGAGATTTAATGGGCTCATACCGGGAAACTCATGCCTGAAAATTCATGCTGGAACGCTCAATGCCAGAGAATCATGGACGCGTCTGCCCCGTGCCGTGAACCTTGTATTTGAAGCTGGTCAGTTGCTCCACACCCACCGGCCCGCGCGCATGCATCCGGCCGGTGGCGATGCCGATTTCCGCGCCCATGCCGAATTCACCACCATCTGCAAACTGCGTGGAGGCATTGTGCAGGACGATGGCGGAATCGACTTCGGCCTGAAAGCGGTCTGCCGCAGCCTGGTCTTCGGTAACGATGCAGTCGGTATGGCTGGAGCCGAAACGGGCAATATGCTCCATCGCGGCATCAAGATCCGGCACCACCTTCACCGACAGGATCCTGTCGAGATATTCAGTCGACCAGTCTTCCTCGCTGGCCGGAACGATGTTCTCGCAAATGTCGCGCACACGGGCATCGCCACGGATCTCACAGCCCTGATCCTGCAGGGCCTTGACGATAAGCGGCATGTGACTGTTGGCAACGCCCTCATGCACCAGCAGCGTTTCCAGCGCACCGCAAATACCAGTGCGGCGCAGCTTGGAATTGACGACAATATCTATTGATTTCTGCGGATCGGCAGCCTTGTCGATGAAGATGTGAACCAGGCCTTCCAGATGCGCAAAGACAGGCACACGGGCTTCCGTCTGAACCCGCTCCACAAGGCTGCGCCCGCCGCGCGGCACAATCACATCGAGATTGCCTCCCAGGCCGCGCAGCATTTCGCCGACGGCGGCTCTGTCTGTCACAGGCACGATCTGGATCGCATCTTCCGGCAATCCGGCAGCCTTCAGGCCCACTTGAAGCGCAGCGTGGATTGCTCTGTTGGAATGGATGGTATCGGAGCCGCCGCGCAGCACCACCGCATTGCCCGCCTTCAGGCAGAGTGCGCCGGCGTCGGCAGTCACATTGGGGCGGCTTTCATAAATCACGCCGATGACGCCGAGCGGTGTGCGCACGCGCTCGATCTTCAAACCGTTGGGACGCTCCCAGGCAGCAATCACGCTGCCGACGGGATCATCCAGCGCGACAATGCTCTCGAGGGCTTCAGCTATGGCCTCGATGCGGTCTTCGGTCAGCGTGCCCCGGTCCAGGAACGCCGCGCTCTGACCATTGGCGGTCATCGCCTCCACATCCCGCCTGTTGCCGGCCAGAATGTCAGGTGTTGCTTCCCGGATCGCCTTTGCCATTTCACGCAAGGCGGCATTTTTCAGTGCTGCCGGAGCATTGGCCAAGACACGCCCGGCAGCGCGGGCACGCAGCCCGATGTCCGCCATCAGATTTTCCGTCGTCATTGTCTCGACCGCTTCCAGCATCCTCACCAACTCCCGATCAGCGGCTTGTCAAAACCGCAGGTGCTTCAACGTTTTACCGTGTTCCGCTCAAAAAGACACCTTCAGATCAACCTGCGTTCATTCGAACGCGGGATGCTCCAGAACAAGGTCGTCCCTATGGATCATTTCCGCGCGCCCCGGATAGCCGACAATGGCTTCGATTTCCCGGCTGTTGCGCCCGGCAATCAGTTGCGCCTCGTCGGCATCATAGGCAATCAGCCCACGGCCGATGGTACGCCCTGCCGGGTTCAACAGAATGACCGCATCGCCGCGCGTGAAGTTGCCGGAAACCGATGTGACGCCGGCCGGCAAAAGGCTTTTACCGGCCCTCATCGCGCCGACTGCCCCTTCATCAAGCGTGATCCGGCCACGCGGCTCCAGATGGCCGCCGATCCAGGCCTTGCGGGCGCTTGCCGGGGTCGCAAGTGCCGGGAACCAGGTGCCGCGCGCGCCTTCGTCCAGGCGTTTCAACGGATTGAGTTCCTTGCCCGAGGTAATGACCATGGAGGTTCCGGCTGCGGTCGCGATCCGGCCCGCATCGATTTTTGTCTTCATGCCACCGCGCGACAGTGCCGATCCCGCGCTTCCGGCCATCGCCTCGATTTCCGGAGTGATACGCAACACTTCGGGCAGGAAAACGGCGTCCGGATCCTGCGCCGGAGGCGCCGTATAAAGCCCATCGATGTCCGACAGAAGCACCAGGCAATCGGCGCTCGCCATGGTGGCGACGCGCGCCGCCAGGCGGTCGTTGTCGCCATAGCGGATTTCGGAGGTGGCCACGGAATCGTTTTCGTTGACGATCGGCACCGCGCCCATTTTCAACAGCGTGCCGATTGTGGCTCGGGCGTTCAGATAGCGC
>JBNLAU010000242.1:0-6109 GCA_050302295.1 Roseibium sp.
TGTTCCGCGGATGGAGCCGGTGACGGTGAACGAAGGGGCCTAGGTAGGCGCGAGGTGCCACGCCAGGAGAATTCGTGAAGATGACGGTGAGGGAGCTGGTGGGCGCGGCAAGGATTGAACTTGCGACCCCACCCGTGTGAACGACGATGCTATGCACGCGTACGGACAGATACGGACTCATTAAGCACTTGAAAATAAGTCTTTTTCGTCTATAGCCATTCTTGGCAGTTCGCATATGTTTTTCATATTTTTTTCATACTTTTTGCGATCTCAGGCAAGGCGATTATGGCACTGGTGGACCTTAGCAGGATTGGTTTCCGCGAAAGATTGAAACCGAGAGACGATAAGGAGCCCTATTGGCAGCGGCTCCAGGCTGGTTGGTATCTTGGCTATCGTCCATCCAAGCTTGGCAGCGCTGGGGCATGGTTTGCGCGAGCCTATGACGAGGACACGCAAAGGTACCGCCGAAAGAACCTTGGCCACTTCAAGGGTAAGATTGGCAACGAAGTGTTTGCGGCTGCCAGAAAGGAAGCGGAAGCTTTTGCGGAGCTGGTCGAAGCGGGCGGCATTCAGGCCGTAATGCTCGAAACCGTTGCAGATGCATGTCGTGCGTATCTGGACGAGAAACCGGGATCAATCGCAGAAGGTGTTTTCCGGCGCCATGTGTTCGACGACCCTTTGGCGAAGATCAAGCTTTCGAAATTGCGCAGGCGACACCTGGTAGAATGGCGAAAACGCCTTGAGCGTACTCCAGCGCTGATCAGCCGAAGCAAGAAAGGCGAAAAGCGCGTCAAAGTCCGCTCTGCGTCAACCGTCAATCGCGATATGGTCCCGTTACGAGCAGCGCTTTGGCGCATACTCCCGCCTGGAACACCGAAATCTGATGCTGCTTGGCAAGAGGCGTTGAAGCCGATCAAGGGTGCTGGTCGGAGACGGGACCTCTACCTTGATCGAAATGAACGCAGGAAGCTGCTTGCAGAACTTGAAGCGGACATAGAGCCGTTCGTTCGCGCTCTGTGCTTTCTTCCTTTGCGTCCAGGCGCGCTAGCCGCATTGAAGGTCAGCAACTTTGACAGGCGGACTAGAACTCTGACGATTGGTTCCGACAAGAACGGTGTGCCTCGACAGATCTTGGTCCCCCATAGCATTGCGGATTTCTTGAGTGAGCAATCGAAGAGCAAGTTGCCGTCTGCTTGGATTTTCACCCGAGGTGATGGAGTCCCTTGGGTTAAGGATACGTGGAAAGGGCCGATCAAGATGGCGGTGAAATCTGCCGGCCTTCCCGATCAAGCAACGGCATACACCATGCGCCACAGTGTCATTACTGACCTTGTCCGAGGAGGTCTCCCAATACTCACGGTCGCACAGATGTCGGATACAAGCGTGGCCATGATCGAGAAACACTATGGCCATTTGGTGCTCAATGATGCCGAGGAGGCGTTGGCCAAACTAGTTCTGTGAGTACGCGGTACTCTCTCCGCCCACGCTGGAACTTGCCAGCAAATAGGATCATGATGGCCGCCCTACACGGGTCTGCCAACCATGCTCGAACTGCTCAGGACCATGCGCCAGACCCACGTCGGCGTTGCTAGACCGACTGACCCATCATTGCCACATCCTCGAAACCGGAAACGACGGCTTCCGCTTCAAGGCATCCGCCGCCAGCGGCAAACAGAAAAAGGAGACCGAACAACACTTGACCAAAACCGAAACCGGGAGAACATAGCCCCCAGCAACCCGGGTCAGTTCTCGATGATAATCCCGGGTCACTTCTCAGCGGAAATCAACAGGTGGCCTGAAGGGCGGCCTAGTTCGCGTCACACTGGCGAGTCACTTTGCCGCCGCGATTATAGGATGTCCACACAAGACGGCACCCACACGGTAGTACACGGCTGGTTGGTACCCGATCCCGCTTGCCCAATTCATAGAGGACACGCGATTCAGACGTGAGAGGTGTGGTTGCTGCGTCCGCTCGTCGCCTTGGTGTTCAATTGGTCATCAGTTCCAAGCGAGACGGTCGATCTTCCCATTGCGGAAGGAAGGATTCTTCGACAATTTCCAGTTGGACGAACGCTGGGCACCTTCGTGACGGTCTGGTTCCCAGCGCAATTTGGGGGCAGGTATGATAGGATGAAGCAGCGGGGCAATGCGCCCGCGGCTTTGGAAATTCTGGCCGTATAGCTGTGACTCACATCATTCTGATGACCGGCTGTTAGGGAAATGAGGCGCGTGGAGGGTAAGGCCGTTCAAGGAGAGCGCATAACGAAAAGCCTGCCGCTGACATTGGGCAGCGATTTTGTTCGCGCCTTCCTCAAGGGCGCCGAGCTTCGCGGCTATGACCCTGAAGCCCTATTGAGGAAGGCGGGGATTGCGCCCGCAATCCTCATCGATCCCGATCTTCGACTTGACGGCAGGGATTTCCAGCATCTGACCTACACGATCCAGGGCGAAATGAACGACATCTTCATGGGGTTTATGGAGCAGCCCGGCAAACTTGGATTGGATCGCGAGCAGGGACGTGTCCGCTTCCAGTGCGCGACGCTCGGCGAGGCGCTGCGCTCATCGACGCAGTTTCGCGAGGTGATCCGCAATGACATCAGCTATGAATATGTGGATGACGCAAAGCGACGGGAGTTCACGCTTACTGTCAATTACCGAGTAATTCCGGAGGTCGACCGGGCATTGTTCCATTGGCACCGACTGACCCTCATTTACCGCTATTATAGCTGGCTTATCGGCCGGCGGATCGCGCTTCGGCGCGCCAGTTTCGAGGAGCCGGAGCCAGTTGAGCCTGATGCCCGCCGCCGCTATGGAATTTTCGATTGCGAGAGGCACTTTGATGCGTCCGCCTATTCTCTCACCTTTGACCGAAAATATTTATTGAGTCCTATCATCCGCAAGAGCGAGGCCGAGCATGTCGACTATGTCCTCGACAATCCCGACTGGTTCAGCATTCCGGGGCAAGGCGCAAGCTGGGCGCGACAAACCGAGCAGGTCATCATGCGCTTGCAGCAGCGCGGCGTCTGGTCGCCAAATATCGCCACGGTCGCCGCCATGCTTTCAGTGGGTGCCCGGACCTTGCGGCGCAACCTCGCGCGCGATAATGAGTCCTTCACCCGCATCAAGGCGCGCATGCGCTGCGATCTTGCGATCGCGTACCTGATCGCGACCGACCTTCCGATCACGGTGGTTGCCGAATATGTCGGCTTTTGCGAGCCGCCCGATTTCACCCATGCCTTTGTTGGCTGGACAGGGCTTAACCCCTCCGCCTATCGCGAGCGGCACGCGCACGACAAAGACCTCATTCCGGCCGCCTCCGCGCGCCTCGCCAGCCATAATCAGGCGGCGGTGTAGCGCCAAACCCGGCGCAACCATGTCATTTATTCCAATCATCAGTGCGCAAGGCTCCATGGCGGCCTTAGTCTGAATGCCTAACACTTCTCCCGGACAAAATGATGGGGAAATGCGAGGCAATGGCGTTGGACAGGCGCTCTTACGAGTTGATGGTGCAGGGGCGCGATCTGCCATGGATCTTGAGGCAATGGGTGACGCGCACCCCGGACAAAGATTTTCTGATCTGGGTACCGCACGAAGGCGCGCATCGGCGCTGGAGCTATGCGCAGTTTGACGCGGATGTCCGCGCATGCGCTGGCGGTCTGCAGCGCCAGGGCATCGACAAGGGCAGCCGCGTGCTGCTCCATTTGGAGAATTGCCCCGAATTGCTGATCGCCTATTTCGCCTGTGCGGCGATCGGCGCTGTGGCGGTGCTCGACAATATGCGCTCAACCGAGGCCGAGATCGCTTGGTATCTCGAACTCGTCGCTCCAACCGCCATCATTACCCAGCCGTACCATCGCGAACTCTTCACCCGCATTGCCCCTGCTGGCTGTTCCCTGGTGGTGGCATCCCAGCCCTGCGGGCCTGACGGAGCGGAGCCGGGGGCGCTGTCGTTTGACGATCTGCTGGATGCGGAGCCGTTTTCCGACGATCGCCCACCGGAACCGATGCTTGACCTGCGCGTCCAGTTCACCAGCGGCACCACCTCGCGGCCCAAGGCGGTGCTCTCAACCCATGCCAACACGCTCTTTGCCGCGCAACAGACGGCCTACGCCTATGGCCTGCGTCAGGATGACATCTGTCAGCTGTTCGTGCCGCTGTTCCACAATAACGGCCTTGCGACGCTGGCGATGAGCACCTTGTGGTCGGGCGGCACGATCCTGCTTCAGCCCAAATTCTCGGCCTCCAACTTCTGGGGGCCAGCGCTGCGCTATGGCGCGACCTGGACGTCCTTGCCCAGCATCTTTTTCGTCAATGCGCTCGCCAGATATGATGTTCCGAAACACCATTTCCGTTTCTGGAGCTTCGCCGTCATGCCCGAGATCGAAAAGCGTTACGGAGTGAAGACGCGCGGCCATTGGGGGATGACCGAGATGATCACCCTGCCGCTGGTGGGCGATCCGTTCCACGTGGGCGGCCTGCTCAATATCGGCCGCCCGGCGCCGGGCAATGAAATCGCAATTCGCCGCCCCGACGGCAGCGATTGCAGCCCAGGCGAAACCGGGCATTTGTTCGTACGCGGTGTGCGCGGGATCACTATCTTCAAGGAATATCTGAACGACCCACAGGCGACCGCCGCCTGTTTCGACGAGGACGGCTGGTTCGACACCGGCGACCGGGTGCGGATCGACGAGAGAGGTGACATCTTCTTCGCCAGCCGCGCCAAGGACATGCTGCGCGTCGGCGGGGAGAATGTCGCGGCGGCCGAGATCGAGGCGGTGATCATGTCGAGCGGCTGGGTCGAGGAATGCGCGGTCGTCGGCAAGCCCGACGTCATGCTCGATGAAGTGCCCGTCGCCTTCGTCATTCCGGCCGACGGCGCGCCCGAAGACCTGCCCAATGCGCTGATCCGGCGCAGCGCGGGCCAGTTGGCGGACTTCAAGGCGTTACGGGAAGTGCATATTGTCAACGACTTGCCGCGATCGACGCTCAACAAGATCGCCAAGCGCAAACTGCGCGCGATGCTGGAATCGGGCGAGGTTGTGTAGTCCAAAATACGGTCAACTTTTCCAACAACTCCTGCTCCGGTCTCCATGGCTAGGCGCTCTGCGTCGGCGGTAGGATTGGTCCGGATTTAGAGAGAGCCGGGCATGGGGATGAGCAAGTCCCCTACCGGCGATGGCATCTGTTATATTGGGGAGAGGAAATATGATGTTTTCGAAAACAGGTCTTACTTGCTCGCGCGCTCTGCTTTTGGGGGCTTCGGGGCTGGCATTGGGCGCGGCCTTTGCGCCGGGCGCGAGTGCGCAGGAAGTGGCGGCGGAAAGCGAGGCGGCCGACGAAGCTGGACTAGGTGAAATCATCGTCACCGCGACTCGTCGCGAGGCGCGTCTGCAGGATATTCCGATGTCGATCAACGCCTTTGGCAGTGATCAATTAGAGGAAAGAGGGGTCGAGAGCGTCCACGATATGCAATTTCTTGCAGCGGGTCTGCAGATTGATAATTCCGTTGGGATCACGCGCATAACAATACGTGGCATTGGAAATAACCAGGTGAATGAAGGTTCAGAGTCGGGAGTTGCCGTGCATCGGGACGGGGTATTTCTTTCCGAGCGGCCGGAGCAGGGCACTTCCTTTTTCGATGTAGAGCGAATCGAGATACTGCGTGGACCGCAGGGCACCCTCTATGGACGAAATGCGACAGGCGGATCCGTCAACATCATTACCAAAGCGCCAACGCGGTATTTTGAAGCCGGCGGCAGTCTCACATACGGCAATTACGACCTCGTTGAAACCGAAGGTTATGCCAGCGGGCCGTTGATCGGAGACGAGCTTATGGCACGTTTCGCCTTCAAGACCAGGACTCATGACGGCTTCACGCCCAACATTTTTGATGGGCGCAGGTTGGACAACGGCGATCTTGCGAGTGTGCGCGGCAAACTTCGCTATGAGCCGACATCCAGTTTTCGTCTGGATCTTGTCGCGGACTATAATCGTGATGACAGTGTTCGTGGTTTTGTCGCTGAAATGAACAGTACTGGTCAACCTCTTGCGCATGAGCTGGGCGCTTACGGTGTGTTGGGTACACCCGACGACGGTATATTGCCGTCTG
>JBNLAU010000243.1:0-31100 GCA_050302295.1 Roseibium sp.
AAGGCGCCCCGGGGCGCCTTTTTTAATCCTCCAGACGAAATCTCAAAAACAACGTCCGCTGCAGGATCGAGCGATTGTTGTCGGATAGAAGCGTCAGGATCGTCTCTCCCTTGTCGTTCTGATGCACGGCAAGGGCTTCCATATTGTCGATCTGATAGTCGAAATCGGCTTCCAACAGCAATTCGCCATCCAGTGTGGCGCCCGGCTGGATCGAGGCGGCGTCAAAGCGGCGCAGCCGCAGCCCGATCAGGTCGCGCAGGTTGAACCTGCGTTCCATCAGAAGCAGGTCGCCATTGGGCAGGAATGCCGCGTCGGTGGCGTCGAAGCCGTCATGACGCATGATGGCAAAACGCTCCGTACCGTCCGGCCCGACGATATAACCTTTGAGGTCCTGGAAATCGGTCGGAACGGATTCGGCGATCGCGACAAGCTTGCCGGCGAGCGGACTGCTGTCGGGCGCCGCCGCGAGAGCTTCCAGTCCGGTATTGCGCGGCAGGTTCCGCATGTCTTCCGTCAGCGCGACCTCGCCGATCATCCGCTCCTTGCCCGTCGCAATGGGCCAGGGATAGTGGTAGATCGCGTTTCTGGTTTCCGCCGTGACATAGAGCCCGGACCCGGATAGCGCCAGCGCTTCGGTGTCATGGCCCCAGCGCGCCTTCAGGGTCTTGCCGTTGCTTCCAAGGAGCGGGGCGAACCTGACATCTCGAATATCGAGAGGTTTGCCCTCGGGCGACTGATCGACATCCGCGGCAACCCAGTGGCCATTGTCGGTCACCGCCAGAAAACGGTTTCCCTTGTCCAGGCTGACGAGACCCGACAAACCGCCGATGGTCCTGTCCGAAGCCAGAAGTTCCAGACCACCCAGAAACGTCAGCTTGCCGAACCGGTCATCCTCATGACCGATCCAGAAAGTTTCGATTGGCTTGGTTCTGGAGGTGACCGGTTGCCCGTCGGCAAGCAACTCCTGCGCGCGGCCGGACCCCGGCACCGAGAGTAGGGCGGCTGCAAACAGAAGCGCAGCGGCGGCTGCCGTCCCGCAGATCCTGCGAAATGAGTGTCCCGCCGCCGCCATGGTGAGGTCTGTTACCTGCGCCCTGCGCCGCGCCTGCGGCCGCGCGCCTGGGGGTCCACCCCGGCCTCATCGTCAAAGAGATCGGCAAGCTGGTCGGTCATCGCGCCCGCCAGTTCCTCCGCATCGACAATAGTCACCGCCCGGCGGTAATAACGGGTCACATCGTGACCGATACCGATGGCAATGAGTTCAACCGGCGATCTGGTCTCGATCTCTTCGATCACATAACGCAGATGGCGCTCCAGGTAGTTGCCCGGGTTGACCGACAGCGTCGTGTCGTCCACCGGCGCACCGTCGGAAATCATCATCAGGATGCGGCGCTGTTCAGGACGCCCGAGCAGCCGGTCATGCGCCCAAAGCAGCGCTTCACCGTCGATATTTTCCTTCAGCAGCCCCTCACGCATCATCAGGCCGAGATTGCGCCGGGCCCGCCGCCACGGGGCATCCGCGGATTTATAGATGATGTGGCGCAGGTCGTTCAGCCGGCCCGGTGTCGGCGGCTTGCCAGCTCCGATCCAGCTTTCCCGTGACTGCCCGCCCTTCCACGCCTTAGTGGTGAAGCCGAGGATCTCGACCTTGACGCCGCAACGCTCCAGTGTACGCGCCAGAATATCGGCGCAGGTGGCCGCGACCGTGATCGGCCTGCCGCGCATGGAGCCTGAATTGTCCAGAAGAAGCGTCACAACGGTGTCGCGGAAATTCGTGTCCCGCTCCTGCTTGAACGCCAGAGGCGCCATCGGATCGGTCACGGCACGGGTCAGACGGGCTGTATCGAGCAGCCCCTCTTCCAGATCGAAATCCCAGGCACGGCTTTGCTGGGCCATCAGCTTCCGCTGCAGGCGGTTGGCAAGCCGGGCCACGGCGCCCTGCAGGTGGGTCAATTGCTTGTCGAGGAAACCGCGCAGCCGGTCGAGTTCAGCCGCATCGCAAAGTTCTTCCGCGGTAATGGTTTCATCGAACTGATGGGAGTAAACCCGGTAGTCGGATTCCGGCCGGTTGGCGAAAGGCGAATCGAACCGTTCGCTTTCGCCGGGTTCTTCAGAATCGTCCATCAGGTCCTGATCGGCGAAGTCTTCCATATCCGCTTCGATGGCCTGGGTATCGCCGCTGTCCTGCTCTTCGCCGGACAGTTCCATTTCCTGCGGTGCGGCCTCCTGTTCGCCGCTGTCCTCTTCGCCGTCGTCGCCGGTTTCCGCCTCGTCGTTGTTGCCGTCATCCTCGTTCTGGTCGGGATCCATGTCCTCGTCCAGGTCGCCGATCTCGTCGGCCATATCGAGAGACTTCAGGACATCCCGCAAGCGGGCGGCAAAAAGGTTCTGGTCTTCGACTTCCGCTTCCAGCCGGTTGAGATCGGCGCCGGCCTTCTCCTCAATCCAGCCACGCCACATGTCGACGAGTTTTTCAGCGCTTGCCGGGGGTTTCGCCCCCGTGAGCCGTTCACGCACCATCAAAGACAGCGCATCCTGCAGCGGCGCGTCTTCCCGGCTGGCAATATCCGGCGCGCCGGACTTGCGGAACCGGTCGTCCAGCATCTCGGTCAGATTGTCCGCTACGCCCTTCATGCGCCGCGCACCGACGGCTTCACAGCGGGCCTGTTCGACCGCCTCGAATATCGCGCGCGCTTCCGCTCCCTGCGGCATGTTCTTCGCGTGAACGGCCTTGTCGTGGCAGGCAATACGCAGCGCTATGGAATCGGACAGCCCCCGGGTCACGGCGATTTCGTGTGAATTCACCTTGCGCGAGGGCTCCGGCAGGCGCGCGGAGAGACCGGACAGGCCCGGACGGTCGCCGGAAAAGACGACCTCCAGCTCCGGTTCCCCGGCAATCGCCCGCATGGCGCCACTCACCGACTGCTTGAAGGGTTCGGTGCTCGGCGCGGGCTTGTTGCCCGGAAGAGTGTTGTGACCCGGACGCGGTGCCATGGGTTCCTCAGCTCATCACGACATTAACGGAGGATTCCGGCAGATCTTCACCGAAGCAGCGCTGATAGAACTCGGCCACCAGCGCCTGTTCCATGTCGTCACACTTGTTGAGGAAGGTCAGACGGAAGGCAAAGCCGACATCGCCGAAAATTTCGGCATTTTCCGCCCAGGTGATCACCGTACGCGGGCTCATCACGGTGGAGAGATCACCATTGATGAAGGCATTACGCGTCATGTCCGCCAGACGCACCATCTTGGAAACGGTGTTGCGTCCCGCATCCGTCTGGAAATGCTTGGCCTTGGAAAGGACGATGTCGACCTCGTTGTCATGCGGCAGATAGTTCAGTGTGGTGACGATCGACCAGCGGTCCATCTGGGCCTGGTTGATCTGCTGCGTGCCGTGATAAAGGCCGGACGTGTCGCCGAGACCGACCGTGTTTGCGGTCGCGAACAAGCGAAAGGCGGCATGCGGACGGATGACGCGGCTCTGGTCGAGCAGGGTCAGCCGGCCGGAGGATTCCAGAATGCGCTGAATGACGAACATCACATCCGGCCGACCGGCGTCGTATTCGTCAAAAACAAGTGCGACATTGTGCTGATAGGCCCAGGGCAGTATGCCGTCCTTGAATTCGGTAACCTGCTGCCCGTCCCGGATGACGATCGCGTCCTTGCCGACCAGGTCGATACGCGAAATGTGGCTGTCCAGGTTGACGCGGATACAGGGCCAGTTGAGGCGGGAGGCAACCTGTTCGATATGGGTGGATTTGCCCGTGCCGTGGTAACCGGTCACCATCACACGCCGGTTATGGGCAAAGCCCGCAAGAATGGCCAACGTGGTGGCGCGATCGAACAGATAGTCTTCATCACGTTCCGGCACGTGTTCCGACGGCGCGGAAAATGCCGGCACCTTGAGGTTTGACTCGAAACCAAAAACCTCGCTTACGGAAACTTCCGTATCCGGCATGGCCATAGCCGCAGTCGTCGTCTCAGTCATCAGTCCTCCGCTGCCCCGGAGCTCCGGGAAGGGTCAATTGGGGAAAGCCGGCAGGATCCTGCAGACTTAAAGGAAACCGGCTTTTTTCAGGACGTTATACGCCTGAATGATCTCCCGCAGGCGGTCTTCGGAAGACCTGTCACCGCCATTGGCATCCGGATGGTTCAGTTTTACAAGCTCCTTATAGCGCGCTTTGATTTCAGCGCCACGGGCTGTGTAAGGCAGATTGAGCACATCCAGGGAGCGTTTTTCAAGCGTTAGTAGCTTTCTTTCCCGCGGACGGCGCATGCGCTCGGCGCGCTGCTGTGCATTTGAGCGCATGCTTGAGCGGGGGTCGAACCCGTCAGGACCGTCTGCGGCCTGACGGTTTACGCCCATTTTCCAGGTCGGACGGTGCCCGGTCAGACTGTCTTTCTGATAGGTACGCACGTCGTCATCGCGCATGCCGTTAAAATAATTGTACGACTTGTTGTATTCGCGCACATGATCGACACAGAAATTGAAATACTGGCCTTCCCGGTCGCGCCCCTTCGGTGCCCGGTGCATGCCCGGGCGTTTGCAGCCCGGATGCTCACAGACGGGATGGCGATCCTGCTCGACCCGCTCCTTGTCCGGCTTTACCCGGATACTATCGAAAAGTTTTGAGTCCAGTTTCATATGGCGAAATATTGAAGCCTGTCTGGCCGCGGACAAGCCGCAGGACGTTGCATTGATCCGGTATCCAAGGTTTATTTCAAAGCGGGTTTCCCGGAAGGCGAACAGCCCGCAACTTTATCAGCCCGGAACGAACCAGCAAAGACTTGATCTTGGAAATCGCTCACGCCACTTTAGTACATATGAACGTGAAACAAACCATCGCCGACAAACTGACGTCGGCCTTCTCCCCTTCTTTTCTGAACGTGATCGACGAGTCCGACCGGCACAAGGGCCATGGCGGCTGGCGTGAGGGTGGCGAAACCCATTTCCGGGTTCAGATTGCCGCCGCCGCATTTGAAGGCATGAACCGGCTTGCCCGTCACAGGGCCATCAACGATTTGCTCGCAGATGAACTGTCCGGCGGCGTGCATGCGCTGGCGCTCGAAATCCGCGCCGACAGCGAACCCGACCCCCGCGCGGCCCGGGTTGCCGACTGACCGGCCAGCGAAGCTCCCCGGTCAATCAGCTGAAACACAAGCTGCAGGATTGCCTGTAACCGTCCCGCGCCAGGTGCGTCATGCAGATGAGTTCCTGTTTATTGCGCGTGGTATCAATCCTCGTCCTCGCTGTACGCGGGCTCCGATTTCATATTGAAGTCCAGATAGGCCTCGACCGGCACTTGCGGGAGGACATATTTGACATAGGCATGTTCTGTGCCGACATGGCAGTCGTTGCAGCCTGCCACGGCATCCCTGAACGCTTCATCGAATCCGGTAAAGTCCTTGTTTTCAACCGCCTCCTTTAGCGGCGCGAGGTAACCATCTTCAAAGCCCTTGAGGGCATCTGCGTGTCTTGGCCGGGTGATCTCGCCAACTTCCTGAATTTCGATCATTTCATTGAGCTGATATTGTGCAAGCCCCCAATTGCCGCCCCTGGCTGCAAAATACGCATCGGTGAAACGATTGCCGTATTCGATCATGACGGTGCCGAGCCCGGGCTGAATTGCAGCGATCGCATCAAGGCGTTGCTCGGTATTGCCGTTGAAAATGTCTTTCGTCGCCTCGGCCCCTAAAGCAAGAACCGAAACCGATCCGGCAGCGGCCAGAATGCCGGTGAACCAGTGTTTGCGTTGCACGATTGGTCTCCCCTGCTTATGGGGAAATAACGAGGGATTATATCGAAGAGATTGGTACCCCTCGCCACATCCACCTGTCTGTAAGCACTGAACCTGCGGCTTGTGCTGCTCCAGGACTATACACCTGCGTGGCACAGCCCTCCAAATCCTGGGAGAATGTCCCAACAGAATCGGAGGTCGCAGCCACAAGACATCAGGAAGAAGCCGAGCTCCGTTGCGGTTCGCCCGGCGTCATGAGACGCCCTTGCCCGAGCGGCATGATCCTGAGCCGGGTGATCCGGTTCTTCTCCCGTCTGAGCACGGTGAAGCGGAAGCCGTGGAACGTGAAGATCTGCCGTTCTTCCGGGATCATCCGCGCCTCGTGAATGACCAGGCCCGCGATTGTTGTCGCTTCGTCATCCGGCAGGCTCCAGTCGGCCGCGCGGTTGAGGTCGCGGATCGGCACGGAGCCGTCGACGATCACCGATCCGTCTGCCTGGGGCCTGAGGCCTTCCAGTTCCACGTCATGCTCGTCGGCGATCTCACCGACGATTTCCTCCAGAATGTCTTCCAGGGTCACGAGACCCATCACTTCGCCGTACTCATCCACCACGAGGGCAAAATGCGACTTGTGGCGCAGGAAAGCGTTGAGCTGATCCTGCAGGCTTGTTGTATCGGGCACGAACCAGGCTGGTGCGGCGATGTCCAGAATGTTGATCTTGTCCGCGTCGCCGCCGACCGCATGCAGCGCGCGCAGAAGGTCCTTGGCATGAAGGACACCGATGAAATTGTCGCTCTCGCCCCGCCACAACGGCAAGCGGGTATAGGGTGACGCCAGGGTCGCGTCGACAAGCTTGGCTGGATCGTCATCGACATTCAGCGCAACCATGTTGGTCCGGTGGACCATAACATCGGAAACTTCCAGCTCGGCGAGGTCCAACAGGCCGCCGAGCCTGTCACGCTCGCCTTTTTCCAGACCGCCCTCGATATGCTGCAGGTCCACCGCGCCGCGCAATTCGTCGTGTGCGGACAGAACGGACGTATCAAAACCGACGGTAACCCCCACGACTTTGAGTATCTGCCGGACGATCCATTCGACCCCGACGACAACCGGCCCGAACACCGCAACGACCACGCGCACGATGGGAGAGACAGTCAGCGCGAAACGTTCCGGATTTGAAATCGCCCAGGTCTTTGGAAGAACTTCGGCAAAAACCAGCACAAGCGCGGTCATGACCAGAGTCGCAAGGGCAACGCCCGCCTCCCCGAAAAGCGTCAGGAACACGCTGGTCGCAAGCGCGGAAGCCAGAATGTTGACCAGGTTGTTGCCGAGGAGCAGGGCTCCGATCAGGCGCTCCCGGTTGGAGATCAGACGGCTAGCGACACGTGCACGCCAGTCGCCGGTTTTCTCGATCTGGTGCATGCGCGCACGTGAGGCCGCGGTCAGCGCCGTTTCCGAGCCGGAAAAAAAACCTGACAGAAACAAAAGCACTAGTATGGCGGCGACCGCCAGCCAGATAGCTGATTCCATCATGTGCCAAGTTTCTCCCTTAGAAAGTCCGAAACCAGCGCAGGGTCGACACCCTTTTCGACAAAGGAGTCACCAATGCCGCGGGTCAGAATGAAGGTGAGCGCGCCACGGCTCACCTTCTTGTCCTGCGCGATGATATCCATGAACGTATCCGCCGGCGGCAGTTGGCCCGGTATATCCTGCAGCGTCACGGGCAAGCCAACATCGGTCAGGTGCTTGTGCACACGGGAGACCGTATCGCCGCCGATCAGGCCGAGCCGTTCGGAAAATTCGTGCGCCAGCATCATGCCGATGGAAACGCCCTCGCCATGCACCAGACGCTCCGTCTGGTAAGAGGTGACGGCCTCAAGCGCGTGACCAAAGGTGTGGCCGAGATTGAGCAGTGCCCGGCGCCCGGATTCCAGCTCGTCCGCAGCCACGACATCCGCCTTGGCCTGACAGGATCGCGCGACCGCCTCATCCCGCTCCGGACCGCCGGCGAACACCCCTTTCCAGTTATCTTCGAGCCAGGAAAAGAAATCCGCATCTCCGAGAAGACCGTATTTGGCAACTTCCGCATAGCCGGCGCGGAAGTCGCGGACCGGAAGCGTGTCCAAAATGGCGGTATCGGCCAGCACGAGGGCGGGCTGATGGAAAGCGCCGATCAGGTTCTTGCCATGTCGGGAATTAATACCCGTCTTGCCGCCGACCGAACTGTCGACCTGGGCCAGCAAAGTGGTTGGAACCTGAATGAAGGCCATGCCCCGGCGTACAGCGGACGCAACAAACCCTGTCAGATCGCCGACCACGCCGCCGCCAAGCGCGACAACCGCATCGCCCCGCTCCAGCCGCGCCGCGAGCACTTCGTCGCATAACCGCTCGAACTCCCGAAAGCATTTGGTGCTTTCGCCGGCTGGAACCGTAATCGCCTTGTGGTCGAGACCGGCCGCTTTCAGGCTTTCGCAAAATGCCTTCAGATGAAGGTCCGCGACCGTTTCGTCGGTAATGACCGCCAACCGTGCCCCCGGCAGAACGCTTGCGATTTCCGCACCCGACGTCTCCAGCAGCCCGCGTCCGATCTTGATGTCATAGCTGCGCGCTCCGAGATCGACCCGGACCGTCGTTTGCGTTTCCGCTGCTCTATCTGCCACGCTTAAATCTGTCATGCTGTTATGCTTTGATCCCGGTTATCAAGACGTCGCGGAGGCGCTGCGGACCTCGAGGTT
The DNA here is from genome assembly GCA_050302295.1 of Roseibium sp. Taxonomy (GTDB): domain Bacteria; phylum Pseudomonadota; class Alphaproteobacteria; order Rhizobiales; family Stappiaceae; genus Roseibium. The sequence continues at coordinate 8,475 of JBNLAU010000243.1, forward strand.
GAAAAGGTAATCCGCCAGCGTGGCAACGATTTCATCGACCACGGCTTCATGGGGAACATCCTTGGACGTCACCGTCAGGGCGGCCTTGGCGTAAACCGGTTCCCGCTCGGCCATCAGCTTCTTCATGGTGCCTTCCGGATCCGGATTTTGAAGCAGGGGCCGCGTTGCCCGGCGCCTTACCCGCGACATCACCGTTTCAAAATCCACCTTCAGCCAGATGGATATGCCCTGGGCCGCGATTTCCGCGCGTGTCGCTTCGCTCATGAAGGCGCCGCCACCGGTTGCCAGAACCTGAGGCCCCTCGCCCAGGAGCCTTGCAATAACCCGCTCCTCGCCGCTGCGGAAATAAGGCTCGCCATGTTCGGCAAATATCTCCGACACCGTCATGTTGGCGGCGCGTTCGATTTCGGAATCCGCATCGATGAATTCAAGCCCGAGCCGCTGCGCCAGCCGCTTGCCGACGGTGGATTTGCCACAGCCCATGATGCCCACGAGAACGATCGACTTTTGCCCGAGTGCCTCAACCAGCCGGGCCAGATCCACAGGTTTTGCTGTCGTCTCTGCGGACCCCGGCTCAGGGCTCCGCATACCATCGTTTTTTGTCATGGCGGCGTTGTAGCATATTCGGCAAAAAAGACACGGGGGGATCTTGCCCTTCCCTGGCTGACGATCGCCGGCACCTCGGCAATAATACCTCCCGCCACAAATCGAAGGATACTGTATTTGCATGGGCAACAGTCTGTCACTTGCGCTCGCCCGGTTCTTCTTGAAACAATCCGGCATCCGATTCGCTTTCGGACATTTATACGCTGTGAGCGCTGGAGACCCGACGTGCCAACCCTGACCCGACTGCTGCTGGTGCTATTGTTGCTGGGCGCCCTCGGCTACGGCGCGATTTATGCCCTGGCGAACTTCGTCGACCCGCGCGAGCGGGAAATCACCGTGCGCGTCAAGAAGGACGGCTTTGGCCGTTAGGGTCGATTATGGCAACAGGCTTCGACCTTGAAAATTTCCTGGAAATGCTCGCGGCCGAGCGGGGCGCGGCGGAAAACACGCTGGAGAGCTACCGGCGGGACCTGGAAGACTTTTCCGGATTTCTGGGCCGCACCCGGCTGGCCGACGCGCAAACGAATAACATCTCCGCCTATTTGAGCGACCTCACCCGGCGCGGCTTTGCCGAAACCTCGCAGGCCCGGCGCCTCTCGGCCCTGAAGCAGTTTTACAAGTTTCTCTATGCGGAAGGCACGCGCGAGGATGATCCAACCCGCACACTCTCCGCCCCGAAAAAACGGGGCAGCCTGCCCAAGGTCCTGTCGATCGAAGAGGTCGACCGGCTGATCGAAACGGCAGAGATTGAGACCAGAAAACCGCAAAAGAGCGCAGCCTCCCGGCTAAGGGCACAGCGCATGTACACGCTGATCGAAGTGCTTTACGCGACCGGCCTTCGTGTCTCCGAACTCGTTGCGCTTCCTGCCTCGGCGGCCCTGCGTGACGCCCGCCTGATCGAGATCACTGGCAAGGGCGGCAAGGAACGGCTGGTCCCCCTCTCTCATGCGGCACAGGCGGCGATGAAGGATTATATGGGCTTGAGGTCCGCAGAGGGAGCCTATGAAAAGAGCCCGTGGCTGTTTCCCTCTCATGGCGGCAGCGGACACCTGACCCGTCAGCATTTCGCCCGCGAGCTCAAGGACCTGGCCGTTGCCGCCGGCCTGGATGCCTCCAAGGTCTCCCCCCACGTTCTGCGCCACGCCTTTGCATCGCACCTGTTGCAGAACGGCGCGGACCTGCGTGTGGTTCAACAGCTCCTCGGCCATGCGGATATCTCCACCACGCAGATCTACACCCATGTCCTGGACGAGCGCCTGCGCGAGCTGGTGGAAAGTGCGCACCCGCTGGCGCGCAAGTGAGCTGCAACCTCTGACTACGGACTTTCGCCCCTGTTGCACCGCAGCATTCTCCGCCCTAAACTCCGCTGCCCGAAAAAACACCGGAATAATACGCATGCTGCAGCCCACCAGTGACTACGACACGTTGAAAGCCCGTTTTAGATGGTCCCTGCCGGACACCTACAATATGGCGAGCGCCGTCAGTGACGTGTGGGCGGTCTGTGACCCGCAGCGCCTCGCAATCAGGCAGGTATTTTCCGACGGGTCCGCACGGGACTGGAGCCACTTGCGGCTGAACCAGGCCGCCAACCGGTTTGCAAACGCGCTTGCCGCAAAGGGGATCGGACGCGGAGACCGCGTCGCCCTGTTGCTGCCGCAGATCCCTGAAACCGCCATTGCCCATATTGCGGCCTATAAAATCGGAGCGATCGCCGTGCCGATGGCAGCGCTTTTCGGGCTGGAGGCACTGAGCTACCGGCTGGCCGATTCAGGTGCAAAAGCGCTCGTGACCGACACGGCAGGTATCGGCAAACTCTCTGAAATCCGCGGTGGGCTTCCGGATTTGGAGCTTGTTGTTTCCATCGAGGGACCAGAAACCGGAGTTGAGTCCTTTGATGATTTGCTGGCCCACGCTTCGGACCGCTTCGACACGCTCCGGACATCGCCGGATGATCCTGCCCTGATGATCTACACCTCCGGCACGACCGGTCAGCCAAAGGGGGTCCTGCACGGCCACCGGGTGCTGCCTGGCCACATGCCGGGCATTGAACTGTCGCAGAACTTTCTCGGCCGGGAGGGAGACCTGCTGTGGACACCGGCGGACTGGGCCTGGGCGGGCGGGCTGCTGAACGCACTGTTTCCAGCGCTCTCCCTCGGCGTGCCGGTGATTTCCCACGCATCGCGAAAATTCGACCCGGAATTCGCCTTCCGGCTTCTGGAGCAACAGGGCATCCGCAACGCCTTCATCCCGCCGACCGCACTCAAATTGCTGCGATCGGTCGAAAATCCGGGCAAGCGTTTCAAACTCGACTGGCGCAGCGTCGGCTCCGCCGGGGAATCCCTCGGCCGCGAGACCTATGACTGGTTTTGTGAAGAATTCGGCTTTCCGGTCAACGAATTCTATGGCCAGACCGAGTGCAACGCGGTGCTGGGGTCGGCTGCCGAACTTGGCGTCAGCCGGTCAGGCGCCATCGGCAAGGCGACACCCGGCCACGAAGTCGCTGTCATCGACGATCAGGGAACCGTCTTGCCGCCTGAAACGCTCGGGCAGATCGCCATCAGGCGGCCCGATCCGGTCATGTTCCTGGAATACTGGAACAAGCCCGAGGCAACGCGGGAAAAATTCATTGACGACTGGATGATCACCGGCGACCAGGGCATCACTGATGAAGACGGCTACATTCACTTTATCGGCCGCGATGACGACATCATCACTTCCGCGAGCTACCGGATCGGCCCCGGCGAAATCGAGGATTGCCTGATCAAACACCCGGCTGTTTCCCTGGCGGCCGCCATCGGCAAGCCGGACCCGCTGCGCACGGAAATCGTCAAGGCCTATGTGGTGTTGAAGGCAAACGAGGCGGCAAGCCAGGCACTGGAAGACAGTATCCGCGACTTTGTCCGGAAACGGCTGTCCGCTCATGAATATCCGCGTGAAATCGAATTCGTCAGCTCGCTGCCCATGACCACCACGGGCAAGGTCATCCGCCGCAAACTGCGCGATCAGGCACGCGAGGAAGCTGACGTCAGGACGCAAGTCTCTTCTTGAGGGTACGCACCACAGTCCGCAATTGTCTCTCAAGGGCAAGATCCGCCCGGCACAGGGCAAGAAGCGGACCGCTCTTCAGGCCGGAGGACACCAGAAGGGTTCCCGTCTCCAACCGCCCGCGCCAGAGCGGCTCGATCATCGTATGCCCCGGAATGGCAAGGGAATCGGCCCCCTTGAAGCCGGCCACCTGCAGATTATCGCGGAACGCCTGCAGGGCGATCTGCGCGCCCGGCGAATAGCGCGCAAAAGCCTCGTCGAAAGCGATTTTCCAGGAAAACACACTGCCGTTTTCCTGAAACAGGACGAGAGAGGCAACGAGCGTTTTCCCTGCCCAGAGCTGCTCGATGCGCACACCGTTTCTCAAAGCCATGCGCGCAATGGCGGACCTTGAAAACACCGCCGTTTCCGGCAGGCTCAGCAGCGCCGTTCCCGACCGGCCTTTCCAGCCGCCGGCTTCCAGGTGCAGAAAGGATTCAAACCCCTGGATGGCATCCGCTCCGGCCAGGCTGACAAAGCGCGTCTCACCTTGATCTCCAAGGCGGCGCAGCAGTCGGCGCATCTCCTTGCGCCGTTTGCCGCTGAAAGCTGTCTGCAACTGCGCTTCTCCCGCGGCCCCCGCCCCATGTGCGGCCCGTGTCGCTCTTGCGGCCACGGCGATCTGACCCGGCGCGGACCTCGTCAGCATTTCGGCCGTTTGCGACTGAAGCGGCAGATACGGAAAGGCAAGAACGCCACCGACACTGCCGGCTGCACGCAAAAACAAGCTGACAGCGTCAGCGCTGGCGTCCGGGTGCAGCAAGGGCGCTCCGAGCGGCGCATATTCCGTCGCCCAGGAAGACCGGACCGGCACCCCAAGGCCCAGACGGCGGCGCCCGATGGGGGCAGCCATCAGCCACCTGTCCTGTTCCCTGTCATTGACGACGACAAGCCCTACCGTTTGACCGGACATGTTTTCCAGATAAGGCTTCAGAAATCCGGGGCTGAAAAACGGGTTCGGATCAAGCGCCGCCTCGCACAACTGTTGCCATTTGCCGGAAGGCACATCCCGGCCCAGCGGGTCAAGATGCAAGACCTCGAACGGCGGCTTGGCTGTCGGGTCATTGGTCAACCGGGCGGTCCTTGGGCGAAATCATCAGCGGCAGAACAAAAGTCGTGACATTTAGCTTTCGTTTTGCGACCAGCGCAAGCGCAGTCGCTTCAAACAAAATTGCGCAGCTCGTTGCAATCGCGGCGCCCGCAAGCCCGAGAAGCGGGATCAAAATCAGATTGAGCGCGACATTGAGCAAAAACGTCGCGGCATAGATCACCGCGCAGCTCTTCTGATGCCCGGTCATCGTCAATAGCGCGTCGGCAGGTCCGACCGAAGCCCGCGCAAGCACGCCGATCATCAACAGGGCAATCAGCGGATACCCGCTTTCGAAGCCGCTTCCGAAAAGCCGCAGCAGCAGCGGCGCGATCAGCAGAAGTCCGGCGCCGGCCAGAAGCGACGGCCAGAAGGTCCAATGCGTTGCCCGGCGCACATAATCGGCGAGCCCGGCTTGATCCTGTTTGTGCGTATAGACCGAGAAACGGTGTGCGGACGCGGCGCGGACAGCGAAATAGACAAAGTGGACCAGGGCCAGCGTCCGGGACGCCGCGAAATAGACGGCAACATCATCCGGTTCCTGAAAAAAGCTGATCATGATGACGTCGGCGCTGGTAATCAGCTGCAGAAACCCGTCCACCATCAGCATCGGCAGGGAAATCAGAAGCCAGCTCTTCAGCTCGATCCTGCTAGGCCCGGAGGGCACTTGCGGCGCCAGGCGCTTGCCGAGATGCCCATATTGATAGGCGGCAATCAGCACGGTTGCCGCCACCGCAACACCTGCCATCGTCAATGCTTTCGGCTGAAGCCCCGCAAGGATTGCCAGAAACAGCAAAACCAGAATCGCGAACGGCCGCCAGATATAGGTCGGCAGCATGGCGAGAGACGGCCAGTCGTAACTGCGGGCGATGCCGTCCTGCACCAACCCAACAGCAAAAAACGGCAGGGCAAGCAGGATAACCGCAAGAGGCTGAACATAATTGGGATCAATCGCCGGCCGGATGAGATAGACGAGCCCGATTCCCAGAACGGCCGCGCCGGCCCCCATGACCAGGGCGGTCAGACGGCTGGTTCGCAAAAAACCCCGCAGGCCGTCAAGGTCTCCCGTCTGCCGGTACTGCGGCAGGAACCGGTTGGCGGAGCTTGAAAAGCCGCCGCAAGTCATGACGCCAAGGACAATGACAACGGTCCAGGCGACGGAATAGATGCCGTAATCATGGGCCCCGAGAATCCGGGCAAATACTATCTGGGACAGATAGGCAAGAGCCGCACCGGCGACCCTGACGGCAAACGTGGAGACCGCCATGCGTCCCGCTGCATGATTGTCGGAGCCCGAACCGCTCACAAACGCCCTGATCTGTTCCCCCGCTTTCCCCAATACCTGAGGCCAGGCGGCACTTTGCAGACGTTTTGCCCAGGAATTAGAGGTGAAACGCACCGATGGGTCCCTTGTGATCACTATTCGGTATTTGTGACATGAGGGGCTTAATATTCTCTAGTCATCGGGATCCGCCGCCCTGTTTAAAGTTCAGCTTGCCTGGAACAGGCTTCGATTTCGAAAAGGAATGCCGGTAAGATTATGTTTTTACTAGGACTTTTAAATCTGGAGTGCCTTCCGGCGATTGCCGCTTCAACGAAGCGTGTTTCACACTCGGCGCATTGACGATGAAAACAGGTGGCACCGGCACGTTGCAAATATGCGTGATCGCGGAGAATCACAGGGCTTTGTCTGCACCCGGCAACTTTCCGAAAAGTTCCGCTTGACTTGAGATCGGATCTGTAGACAAATAAGAACATAACGGGAACAAACTCCACCCGAGTCGTTCCCGCCTCCAAGTTGGTCGGTGCCGACGAACCCGCGTCACCGGAACAACAGATGAAGCATTGCGGATGACGAGGGCTGCCTCCCTTCGATCCGCAGTTTGGTCCGGCCCCTGCCCCCGCCGCCTTCCGCAGGGGCCGGACAGTTTTTTCCAGCCAATGCCGCCCGATCCATGTCCGCCGATGCTGCAAGTCAGGGCTCGATTTGAGCGTCAGGTGCCGCGCATCCCGGCCACAGCCTCAAAAGGGTGACGATCACCTGCTCAGGTCAAAGCGCCTCGACGTAGTACCAGCGTCCCGCTTTCTTGCGAAAGCGGCTGAGTTCCCGAAGCGTATTGAGCTTGCCGCCGGTAAGGTATTTTGCCTCGAAAAGAACCGTACCTTCCCGGTCCCCTTCGCCTCCCTTGTCCGTTTCCAGAACACTGAGCCCTGTCCAATGAAGGTTTGCCGCCCTTTGTGTGTTTGAGGACTCGACAAAGCCCGGCTGGTATTTCGGCCAGAGTGTTTCTTTCAGATAGGAAATGTTCTGCCGGACATAGGCTGTATAGCGCGAACGCATCAGCGCTTCCGCGGTCTTGGGCAGGTTTTTTCCCTCAAGAAACGGGCCGCAGCAATCCGAAAAGGCACCGCCGCTGCCGCGGGGACAAGAATTGCCGGTCATTCGGGTCTCCATCGGTCGTCAAAGCGCTCTACCACTTATGCGGTCCCCCCGTTATGGTTTTGTTTCCTTTCCAGCGAGCCCGGGCGCTTTGATGAAACTTGCCACTTTCAACATGGAATCCTTCGGTTCAGACAAATTCGACCTTTCGGCGCTGGAACCGCGCCTCGAGGCCCTGCGACCAAGGATACTGGAATTGGAGGCTGATATTCTGTGCCTGCAGGAAGTCAACGCACAAAAGGTGAAAGGCAGCAAGCAACGGCAATTCCTGGCCCTTGATCTGCTGCTCAGGGACACACCCTATCAGGCATTCCACCGGGCCACCAGCGAACGCCCTTCCGGAAAAGGGCCGGGCGACAGGCACAATCTGGCAATCCTGTCCCGCTATCCCATTCAATCGTCAGAAAGCTTGTATCAGGCGCATGCGCATCCGCCGTCCTGGCAACCCACAACCGCCGATCCGGCTTATGAGGAGCCGCAGACGATCGAGTTCGAGCGGCCCGTGCTGAAGGCGGAAATCGATATCGGTACAGACAGGCCCCTGCATCTGTTTGCAGTGCATCTGCGCGCGCCGATCGCCGCCATGATCCGCGGCGGAAAATTGCCCGACAGATCATGGAAAAGCATCTCGGCCTGGGCGGAGGGGTACCAGTTGTCGGTTCTGAAACAAACCGCCCAGGCGCTGGAACTGCGCCTTGCGGTGGAAGATCTTTTCGATGCGGAGGAAGCGGCGCAGATCGTGCTGGCGGGAGACTTCAACGCAACCGGAGAAACCGGCACATTGAGGCTTCTGCGTGCCGATCCGGACGATACCGGCTCTCCCGGTTTTGCCTCCCGCAAACTGTACCAGCTCGACCGGGCACTGCCGCCGGAACGGCGCCAGACCGTCATCCACAAAGGCCGGGGACAGGCTCTCGACCACATTCTGGCCAGCGCCGCGATGACCCGCCGCACCGTCGACTTCATGGTCTTCAATTACGATCTGCCGGACGAGGTCTTCGACGCGGAGGGCGACGACTACGCCGGCTCCTACCACGCCGCCATGCTGGCAGAATTCGAGGTCTAGGGCGCGAGCGAACCGATGTATGATGCCAGGTCGGCGACTTCGGTGTTGCCGAGGTTCATATTCGGCATTTTCGGGTGTGGGTCGGCCAGAAAAGTCCTCAGTTTGACCTCTGTCCAGCTAGGATCCTTGGCAACGTCGTAAAAACTCGGCAGGGAGACACTTGAAGCGCTTTGCTGGTCATTCGAGACCAGATGGCAGGATGAACACCATTGCAGCGCCAGAGCCTTGCCGGTTGCTGCGTCTCCCGCTTCCGCAGCAGGCTGCACCGCGAGCAGTCCGAGACAGACGGCAGCAATCGCGGGCAGTGCACGCACCGCTTTCAAATGTATAAACGTGTTCTGGTAATGACTATTGCCGGTCATGTGGCCTCCTTGAGATGGTCGGAATCTGTTGAAGCGCCGGGCTGGGCCTTTGAGACTGCAGCCTAACAGGAGAAACCGCCTTGCGGTGAATCAATCGATGCATTTCAAACCACGCCGCTACGAACCATGCCCGAGCTGAGCGTACCCGCCGGCCTGCCGGAAGGTGTGTTTGTGAATTGCCCTTCCCGCAAAGCTCCTGCAGACTTCCATCTGATGTAATACCGGGAGATGAAAATGGGACGTCATTTGAGATCTGTTTTTTCCGCACTCTTCATCTCCGCGGCACTGGTCACGGCGTCCGCCCCTCATCTCGCCGCTCAGGAAACGCCGATCTATTCCCTGCAGGACCGCTTCCATCCGGTGACGGCGGAAAACGGCATGGTTGCCAGTCAGGAAGCCGTGGCGACCGAAGTCGGCGTGGACATTCTGAAAAAGGGCGGCAATGCGGTGGATGCTGCCATAGCGACAGGATTTGCGCTTGCGGTCACGCTGCCGCGTGCGGGCAATCTGGGCGGCGGCGGCTTCATGATGATCCACATGGCCGGAACCGGTGAGACCGAGGCACTCGACTACCGGGAAAAAGCGCCGACCGCCGCTTTCCAGGAAATGTTCCTGGGCGAAGACGGTGAACCCGACAAACAGAAATCCCGCTTCTCCGGACTGGCCGTCGGCGTCCCCGGCACCGTCGCCGGATTTGCCGAAGCATTCGAGAAGCATGGCAGCGGTAAACTGACCTGGGCCGATCTGGTCGCCCCGGCCATTCAACTGGCCGAAAACGGCATCACGGTAACGCCCGGCCTTTCAGCAGCACTCACTGCCAGCGCCAAACGTCTGACAAAGGACCCGGCTTCGGCAAAGATTTTTTACAAGGCTGGAAACATTGCCTATCAGCCTGGCGAAACCCTGAAACAAAAAGACCTTGCCAAGACCTTGCGCCTGATTGCGGACAAGGGCGCGGCGGGCTTTTACACCGGCGAGGTCGCCAGGCAGATTGCGGTGAAGGTCCAGGCGGCCGGTGGCGGCATGACAGCTCAGGACCTTCTTGCTTACGAGCCGGTCTGGCGGGCCCCGGTCACGGGCAGCTATCGCGGCTACCAGATAGCCTCCATGCCACCGCCCTCTTCCGGCGGAGTACACATAGTCGAAATCCTGAACATGCTGGAGACTTACCCCATCGCCGAGTTCGGCCCGAACTCCGCCGATACCATCCATGTCATGGCGGAGGCCATGCGCCGGGCCTATGCGGACCGGTCCAAATATCTGGGCGACCCGGATTTCGTTCAGGTCCCGGTGAAGGGCCTGACCTCACCCGCCTATGCAGCCGATCTGGTCAAAACCATCAAAATGAAGGGAGCGACACCGTCTGAGGAGGTAAAACCGGGCGTCCCGCTTCCCTATGAAAGCAACGAGACCACGCACTTTTCCGTGGTCGACAAGGACGGCAACGCGGTTGCCAATACCTACACACTGAACTTTTCCTACGGCGTGGGCCTCACGGCCGACGGCACCGGCGTGCTCCTGAACAATGAACTTGATGATTTCTCCGCCAAGCCGGGCGTGCCGAATGCGTATGGCCTGATTGGAGGCAGCGCCAATGCGGTTGAAGGCGAAAAGCGTCCCCTGTCCTCCATGAGCCCGACGCTCGTCTTCAAGGACGGAAAGTTTTATCTCGCGACCGGTTCGCCCGGCGGCAGCCGCATCATCACCACGACCCTGCAGATCATCATGAACGTCATCGATCACCAGATGAACATCGCCGAGGCCACGGCGGCGCCGCGGATCCACAATCAGTGGCTGCCCGACGAAATCCGGGTCGAAGAAGGTCTGTCACCGGACACGATCCGGCTTCTGGAGGAACGGGGCCACAAGATCGAGGTGAAAAACGCCATGGGTTCGACCCAGTCGATCATGGCTGTTGAAGGCGTTCTGGCCGGGGCTTCCGATCCGCGCCGCTCGGGGGCGCTGACAGCGGGGTACTGAACACGATCCGGCAAGGCTGAACGGTCAGGCCTTCGCGCCGCCGGTCGCCCTCGCCACCAGACCGGCGAAACGTCGGTCCAGGGCCATGCGCTCGTCGGCCGGCATGTCCGGCCAGACGATCTGGCAGCCCACAAAGGCGGCGTATTCAATCCGGGCAATGTCATTGGCGAGCGCCGGTTCGAGGCCCTGCTGTTCGTAGAGCTCGGCGACGAAGCCCGTTCGCAGCTCGTCGACCTCGCGCAGGACGGCCTGCGCCGCTGGATTTGCCTGCGCGAATTGCCGGATAGCCCGTTCCAGACCGTGATCGAGACTGTTGGCGAGATCCGACAGCGCCTGCGCCCGGATGTCCGGGGCCCGCGCCATCGCTTCACCGGCGACATCCAGCGTGTGGCGCTGTTTCCAGGCCTGCATCATCGCGGCGACAAAGGCGCCATGATCTTCAAAGTGATGATAAAAGGAGCCGCGCGTGCGCCCGGCTGCCTCGCAAAGCGCTTCCACGGTCAACCCGGCCGGGCCCTGATTCGCCAGTTGCCCGAGACCAAGGTCCAGCCAGTCGTTTTTTCCAAAACGCTTTTTCAGATCAGACAACTCCACCCGCTATACCGAGGATCAGGATCGGCAGGAACAGCCAACCTTGTGGCATGTCTCTGTATTTCTGCTTCTTGAGCGGCGGAACCGCAAGCCCCAGGAGACAGAAGGCCGTCACGAGCGCTGTCGCCACCCAACCAAGATCGAGGCTGCTTTCGCGGGCGCTCGCCAGGGCGAACATCACCGCGATCATGGCCAGCACGATGGTGACGAGATGCCAGCAGTAATAGGCCACGTATTTGGGCACCGGATGCAGGTCCGCCGCTTTCAGCAGCGGCACGGCGATGGTTCGTCCACCGGCAAACGTGTGGATGAGACAGACCGCGGCCGATAAGCCGGCTGCCGCCAGGAGATAGATATTCAATTGCGCCTCCATAACATACTATATGGTATGTTTACCTCATCCAGACCGAACCTTCCAATGCGGCACGCGGTCACGTCTGTCAGACGATTTCTTCCAGGCTCATCCTTTGACTTTGCTTCAGCTCCGGGCAAAGGAGGATTTGACAGCTCCAAATGCCGGTGATAGCGCTATTCAAAGCGCTTTGGAGGACTTGTAGGAGGCGCACCACCAACATCTGCCAACACCACATTCCAGGGAGAGGCCGCAATGCCGATCAAAACCGTGGTCTGGGGCGAAAACGTCCATGAACAGCACAACGAAATTGTGGCAAAGACCTATCCGAAGGGGATGCATCAGTGCATCGCGGATGCGCTCAATGAGGACCCGCAAATCAGCGCCACCACCGCAACGCTTCAAGACCCTGAGCACGGCCTCACCGAAGAGCGGCTCAAGGAAACGGATGTGCTCCTGTGGTGGGGGCACGCGGCCCATGGCGACGTGGCGGATGACGTCGTCGAGCGTGTCTGCGACGCGGTCTGGTCCGGCATGGGAATGCTGTTTCTGCACTCGGCCCATTTCGCCAAGCCCTTCAAGCGGCTGATGGGCGGCCCCTGCAATCTCACCTGGCGCGAAGCAGGTGAGCGCGAAAGGCTCTGGGTTACCAGCCGCAACCATCCGATCACCAGCGGATTACCGGACAGTTTCGAGCTGGAAATGGAAGAAATGTACGGCGAACCCTTCGGCGTTCCGGAACCGCTCGAAACTGTTTTCATCAGTTGGTTCCAGGGCGGGGAAGTGTTCCGCTCGGGACTGACCTACAAGCGCGGCGCAGGCAATATTTTCTATTTCCGCCCGGGACACGAAACATACCCGACCTATTACAACGACCATGTGCGGACCGTCCTGCGGAACGGTGTCAAATGGGCTTTCAATCCGATGGCCCGCGTCGCCGATCCTAACGCCGCTCCGAATGTACCGGTCGATGAGGCACCGGAAAAAATCGAGGAACGCGGTCCGAAACTTCACGCCCATGGCGAAGAAGGCTACCGCTGAACCGCGCTTCAAATTGGCCAGGACTGCACAGATCCGGTCAGTCGGATCAGATCACTGCGGATGGAGAATCTCATGTCGTCTTCTGAAAAGCCGGTCCGGATCCTGATCCTCGGCACCGGTAATATGGCGCGCGCCCATGTAACCGCCTTTCAGCAAATTCCGGGCGTCGAGGTTGTCGCCGGAGTTGACCGGCGTTCAGATGTCCTGTCCGGCTTCTGCTCCGAATTCGGCATTCCGCATCAATTTGCCGATCTCAAGCAGGCGATCGCCTGGGGGGAATTCGACGCTGTTACCAATGTGACCCCGGATGCCGCCCATCATCCGACCACCCTGCCCCTATTGGAGGCGGGCAAACATGTGCTTTGCGAAAAGCCTCTCGCGACCAACGCCAGAGATGCTGCGGAAATGGCGGACCTTGCCCGTGCCAGAGGACTGGTCGGCATGGTCAACCTCACTTACCGCAATGTCGCCGTCCTTCAGAAGGCAGCCCGGCTGGTATCGGAGGGCGCCATCGGCGCGCTGCGGCATTTCGAGGCCTCCTATCTGCAGAGCTGGTTGACCCAGGCAGCCTGGGGCGAATGGCGCACCGAGAGCCAGTGGCTCTGGCGCCTGTCCACCGCGCACGGTTCAAAGGGCGTCCTGGGCGATGTCGGCATTCATATTCTGGACTTTGTGACATTTGCCGCCGGCAGCGGGATCAGCGATCTGTCCTGCCGCCTGAAGACTTTCGACAAGGCCGTGGACGGACGGATTGGCGAATATACGCTCGACGCCAATGACAGCGTCACACTTCAGGCCGAACTGGAAAATGGCGCTCTCGGCACCGTCAGCGCCACCCGCTATGCCTCCGGGCACCTGAACGACCTGCGTCTGCGCCTTTATGGCGACAAAGGCGGCCTGGAAGTCCTTTTTGAAAAACGGAACGAAAGCCTTCGCATCTGCAAGGATCCGGATCTGGAGACGACGGAATGGCGGCAGGTCCCGGCCGAGCCCGTCCCCACGGTTTATGAACGCTTCATCGCCGCCATCCGCGACGACGCTCCGGCGGAACCGGACTTTGAGCATGGCGCAAGACTGCAGCGCGCGCTGGACACCGCGGAACAGTCCCACAACGAAGGCAGCCGCTTTCTGAAAGTGCCGGATTGATACACCTCCGCTTTCCATCGAGCGCCTCCCCTGCGATGCCTCTCAAAACGCTCCCGCGAAGGCACACTGCCCGCCTTCCGCAGCCGGCTACTGTGCGTCTGTCCGGAGGGACTCTTCAGCGCCCTGCCACAACAACGGCAACGCAGCGCTTTGCACGGCTTTCGGATGCCGCCCTGCTATGCGGACATCCCGGCACAGAATCGCTGCCGCACATTTTGCGTATCACTCGGTAGATTTGACAAAGGACCTCGCAATACTGACGCTGCGTCATGCAAACGCAAGTATACTTATAACGAATCAACAATCCAGAAAACGCACAATAAATGTAATTGATACATGAATTTATATTTTCATTAATTCATTGAGCTTTCAATTCGGGTAAACATCTGTTGCAATCCGAATTGTCTGAGGAAAGTCGTGAATACTGGCAATAATAAAAGAAATAACGCCGGCACCCGAAGTGGATCTTTCTTAAACCGTGTAGCGGAATTTCACCGAAATTCCGAAGGAAGCATTCTTCCGATTTTTGCCATGATGGCTGTGTTGCTGATCGTGGCAGGAGGAGCAGGCGTGGATTATACCAACGCCATCAGGAACAGGGAACAATTGCAAAGCGCGCTGGATGCTGCAGTGCTTGCTGGCGCTGCCGCGACTGAAAATCAGATTTCGGTCGCCCAGGATTATTTCAATGTGAATACCGCGGGTATGGATGACATCAATGCCACTGCGGAATTCACGCGTGGCAGTGACCGTATTTCTGGAAAAGTTTCAGCGAAGATCCCTGCCAGCTTCATCCGCTTGCTCGGGTTCAGTGAAATTCCGGTCACAGTGACGGCCGCCGCCTCGGCAGAAGAGCCTGGGGATCAGGTGTGCATCTACGTCATGAGCGAATTTGACAGCGTTGCCTTCAAGGCGAACGGCAGCGGCGAGATCGACATGCCGGACTGCGACATGCATGTGCATTCAAAAACGTCCTCAGCCACCTGGATCGACTCCCGAAACATCGACGTGCAAAAATTGTGCGTCGCAGGATCCCTTGGCGGCAATGCCCGCCCCTGGCCGGAAGAATTCAAGGACCACTGCGACGTGGAGGACGATCCCTATGAAGGAGTGTTGCCCGCGTTGTCCGACGAGCTTGTCGCTGAGGAAAGCTGTGTACCCGCGGCGAGGATGCCTGATCAGAATGCTGAGGACATGGTCTTCGAGCCGGGCACTTACTGCGGAAACTTCCCACCGATCAACGGAAACGTTAAATCAGTAACCTTTGAGCCGGGAAATTATGTGTTCAAGGCATTTCCCACATTGAACGCTTCAAAAGTCGTCTTCGGCGAAGGTAACTACGTATTCAAGGGAACCACCTTCCAGTTTAACAGTTCTGTCCAAACTGTTGAAATGGGAGCTGGCGTGTATGTCTTGTCGGGCGGTTCGGAAATCAGATTTGACAACCAGAAAATAACAGGATCCGGTGTCACCATTTATCTTGCTGACGGAGATTCTGCTTTCCGGACGGTACAAGGTAGCTCTATTGCAAACCTCAGCGCGCCTGAGAGCGGCCCATATGCCGGCATTCTTTATTATGAAGCACCAAACCTGACGAGTGCATCGAATTTTATTCTGGACGGAACCTTGAACCTCAAAGGAATTGTCCATTTGCCGAGCAGGACCCTGCATCTCAACGGAAGCGGAGATATCGACGGCAAAGACATGGTTCTCGTCGTCAACAAGCTCAGCCTTGACGGCAAGATATCCATCACCAATGGAGCGTCGTCTTCATCTTCAACGTCATCTTCGTCCGAGGCCGGTGCCACACGAACGAGGCTTCTGAATTAGTCGAAGCATCGACACCCGGTCCGGATCATGACGCCGGCCGGGACAGAGGAAATGGTAAGGCCGTGCCTGTGCACAATTGAGAAGCCACAAAAAAAATTGGAACGTCAAAAGGAATTCCACATGGCATCGCATTCGCTTAACGAAAAAATCGCAGTTCCGGAATTGAACAAGCGATCCCCAAATGACGTGGACGCTTACATTGGTTCCCGAATTCGTTTTCGAAGGCTGACGCTCAATCTGACGCAAGTGCAGCTGGCAAACTTGCTGGATATCTCGTTCCAGCAGGTTCAGAAATACGAAAAAGGCTCGAACCGGGTCGGGGCGAGCCGCTTGCAGGAGATTGCGGACGTTCTTCGCGTGCCCATCACGTTTTTCTTCGATGGGGTCCCCAGAAAAACGGTCGATACGGAATCGGAGCTGCCGTGCGAATCCGGAGGTGGACAGATGATGGACTTCCTGTTTTCCACGGAAGGCACCAAGCT
Organism: Roseibium sp.; assembly: GCA_050302295.1. Lineage (GTDB taxonomy): Bacteria > Pseudomonadota > Alphaproteobacteria > Rhizobiales > Stappiaceae > Roseibium. Next base: position 24,542 of record JBNLAU010000243.1, read on the forward strand.
GGTCCGTGCGTTCACAGACATACCCTGTGAAAAAACAAGGCAGAGTATTGTTAATCTGATTATTGAACTGGCGAACGCAGACAAAGAACACGCTGCGAACCAAAGCTGACCTCGATATCAGCCTCTCCTCCGGCCTCAGATCATGATCTGAGTGCTCCTTATGTTCGGTCTCCCTGACCTCAGCTCAGGGAGCCCTTGGCGGTTTCGGAAGGAAGACAACCGAAGGTTTTCTTGTACAGCCCCGTGAAACGGCCCAAATGGCAGAAACCCCACTTCAGGGCAACCTCCTTGATGGAGAGTGTGTTTTCGAGCGTTGAAAGCTCCCGGTGAACCGCCTGCAATCTGATCTGCTGCAGATAGTTGAGCGGCGTAGTGTCCCTGAATTGCTTGAATCCGATTTGCAACGTACGCGCACTGACGCCTGCGGCCGAAGCTATATCGGCCAGTTTTATCGGCATGTGCATATTCGCATGCATAAAATCAATCGCTCTTTTGACATGACGCGGCACAACCGGAAACGGCCGGCTTCGCAAATCGTCAACCGCGCGGTTCGGCACATGCTCCAGTACAAGTCTGACAATGGTCTCGGCCAGCAACGCCATGGCTTTAGGCGAGTGCTCAAGAAAGCGTTCTCCCATCATGCCGAGCGCCATTGTCCTGCACAGAGAGGTCAGCGTCTGTCCGATTGGTGTCTCGAGATCCAGAAGCGGCCGGATCCCCAACTGGCCCATGGAGGAAAGTTCGAACATGTCGCTCAGGCAGGCATGCACCAGCGATGCGTCAAATACGAACGTAGCGGATGCCGCCCAGCCACCTTCCGTATGAAGCAATGTTCGCCCAACATCCGCTGATGATGTGATGATAGCCGTTCCACCCGCGCTTGAAACCTCTTCACCGTTAATCCTGGTTTCCACGGCACCAGCTCCACAAAACCGCAGGGCAAGTGCCTCCAGCTTCGTTTCAGGCGTATAGGTCCAGGGTGCGGTACAGCCTGCGCGAAGCAGGGTAACCGCGTCCACCGAGCAGGTGTCGGCACGCCAGCTGAATTCCTGTTTTGGTTTTATCGGCTCAGCCTGGAACGTCGGCAACCCGGGCATGATTGTCGAAAGCATATTTTCGAACCCGGTTCCCGCGATAGCCGGACGCCCCAAAAGCGGATCTTCGGCTTCAAACGGTTTTGTCAACAATACTTCTCCTGGAACTGACAAGCAGCGGCCAAGTTATGAGGTTCGTACCTCATTCTTGAGCCTGCACACCAAAAATATAAACCGCAACCAACAGGAACTCATCTGGCCGGCAACTCGACCATAGTTCCCTTGTCAGCCTTGAGAAATTACATCGTAGAGTCGGCGCTGCGCTTCCTCTGGAGTAATCTCTGGATTGTTGAAGAATTCAGCAAGCAAGCTGGTCCAGCCTGCAGACACTTGGGACGGCATCGCCATGGACTGCGCACTGATTTCCCTGTTCTCTTGCCTGAGCATCTGCACGCCAAGTTTGCCGCAGCTATCGAGGTTTGCGGGATCCACATCCAACCGCACCGGCAGCGACCCCTTGTTTCGGCTGAACTTCGCCTGATTTTCGCGGTTCAATACCATTCGAGCGAAGTCAAGCTGGGCTTCGGCCGCGTCCGCGCGGGTAACGAGCGGAAACGCAAATGCGTCGATCACCATGAAATAGGCGATCTCGGTGCCCGGCGCGAAGCTGCAATCGAAATCCTTGCCGACCTCATAACCGCGCGCGACAAGCTCCCCCTTGGCCCAATCGCCCATGAATTGCATTCCAGCCTCTCCGCGGCCGACCGAACTTGTCGCATCAGCCCAGGTTTTGGCCTGCCTGGCTTCGGCAGGTTCCGCATACCGAGAGACTTTGCGGAGCGCTTGCAGCGCCTCCAGAATCCGAGGGTCGCGCAACACCTCCGCATCTCCGGAAATGACGCGCACATACCCTTCTTCGCCCAGCTTGTCATAGACGATGTCGTTGAAGATGAGAGAAATTTCCCAGGCACCTCCGCCAAGAGCAACCGGCTGGACACCAGCTGCCTGGATTTTATCCGCGGCCAGGAATATATCCTGCCAGCTTGCCGGAAGATCGAGGCCCAGTTCGTCAAAAAGGGGCTTGCTGGTCCAAAGCCAGTTTTCAGCATGAATATTGGTGGGCGCGAAATACACCTTGCCCTGATAAGTGATGCGATCGAGAACCGCGGCTGGAAGTATGCCACGCCAATTGTCTTCCTGCGCAATGGCCTCGATATCCCGCACGATGCCCATTTCCGGCAATTCACGCGCTCCCTGGTTGGCGTGCCACTGCATGACAGCAGGAGCATATCCGTATGCGATCCGCTCGCTCACAACCCGCTGAACTTCCACTTTGTTCTTGGCAGGCAAGTCGATCCAGCGGTTGCCTTTGTCCTTCCAGGCCTGCCGGAAGACATCCAGCGCCGCGGATTCACTCTTTGAGATCCAGAAGTGCACAACATCGATTGTCTTTTCCTGAGCCTTGACTTCCGCGTCGGGCAAGAGGCCCGCGAAAGCGAGATAAATCGGCAAAAGTAGCCATTTTTTCTTCGTCATGTGACAGCTTCCTTCGCTATGGGCGTCCCGTTGTCGCAATTGACGGCATCGGGCCGAGGCCGGAATCTGCCAGCGCATCCGTACCCCGGCTAATGCCCTGTCGTGCGCAGGTTCCCGAAAGGCGCAGCAGATAAGCGCGCATAGTCTCGGCAGGCTGAGGTTTTGAAATCAGGAACCCCTGACCGGTGTCGCAGCCGGCGTTCAGAAGAAACTGGCGTTGTTCGCCTGTCTCAATACCTTCGGCAACACAGTGCTTTCCCAGGTTTCGCGACATGTCGGTAACGGCGCGAACGATCTGCTCGCACTGGCGGTCGACGCCGAGATTCATAACGAAGCTTCGATCGATCTTGAGTTCGTCAAAGGGGAAATCCCGCAAGTGGACCAGGGACGCGAATCCTGTTCCAAAATCGTCTAGAGAAATCAACGCTCCGGCTTCACGGAACCGGGCAGCCGAAGCATGGATCTGCTCGGCATGCCGATTCAGGAATACGTTTTCGGTTACCTCGACAACGAAGTCCTGCCATTCAAGCCCGTTTTCCTCGATTGCCGCAGAAAGAATGTCGTATCCTGTTGGCCCGGCGAGCGATGTTTCCGTCAGATTGATCGCAATTGATCCCGGGGCAAGGCCGGCATCTTTCCAGCCTTTCAAGTCCCGGGCAGCCGCCTGAACCACAGCCTGGGTCATCTCCTGATACTGCTGCGCATCCTGCATCAGCGGCAGAAAACGTCCCGGGGCCAGCAACCCGAGTTCCGGATGCTGCCAACGTACCAGCGCTTCGAAACCAAGATGCTTCCCGGTCCGCAAATTTATCTTGGGCTGATAATGAACGACAAATTCATCCCGCTCGGCCGCGACAGCCAGCCCTGCGACGAGTTTTTCCTGTTCGAAGTGCTGCGCAAGCGACGAGTCATCGAATATGACGATCGAATTGCGCTTCTTTTTTGCCGAATAGAGTGCACGATCCGCCACTTTGATCAATTCCGCCTCGCCCGAAGCGTGAATTGGGGCAATTGCTCCGCCGATACTGACCGTCAGTTGCAGCTTCCGCGCTTCGAATGTCACCGGCTCGGCCACCACATCGGCGGCCCGCTGAGCCAGCACCGTCAGTGCACGAGCGTCGCTCAACCCCGGGAGAAGCACCGCAAATTCATCACCTCCGAGACGGACGACCAGGTCGCCACTTCGAAAGCCCTTTTTCAGCCCATCGGCAACGTGACGCAGAACGAAGTCGCCCGCCTGATGACCGTAGTTGTCATTTATGCATTTGAAATGATCCAGATCGACCAACAGGACTGAAAATTCAGCGCCGTCCTGCTTCACCCCGTTCAGCATCTCGGCCACGCTCAGATTGAAAAACGATCTGTTGCCAAGACCGGTGAGCGTATCGGTGTGAGCGAGCTTTGCGAGCTGATCCTCATATACCTCGGTACGCTGGTGCTCACCCCGAAGCTTGCGGAGCAAAGGATCGAACAGAAACAGGTTCGTTAGAACCAGAATAAACATGATTGCAGCAAGCAGGATCGCGACAATCAGCTTTGCGGCATCGATACTGAGATGGCTCCGGTTGCTCGTGGTCTTGATAAGGTCCCTGAACAAACCTGTCAGCATACTGTCGGACGAAATTGCAAAGTCGATCGCCCCCCAGAAGGAATACCGCTGCTGGCGTTCCTTCGTCGTTGCATTCGCAACACGTTCCGCACGCACCAGGAAGACGTCCAGCACTTCGTTGAGCCTGGAGCGCAGTTCCCGTTCCTGTCCGTCTTCGGGACCGAGGCGCGTAAGGAGATTTCCGTCCATTCTCTTGTACAGATCATCAATCTGCCCGCTGATATCCTTGATCTCCTCAACTGCGGCACGAATGTCCGAGACCATCGGCTCGATGATGTATACGTTCAGTTTCGGATCGGCGGAAGCGCGCATCAATGCCCGGGTCTGATTGGCAAGTTGCTGGAACCGGATGAATTGATTGCTGGTCTGAAAGCTGATGCCTTGCTGAATGGAGTGACGCTCCAAGGCAGCCGTTACGGTGATGTAAGTGGCTGCGATCAGCAGGCACATGACAATCGCCACAATCCTGTAGTGACGTCCGATGGAGGATATGTAGCCAGCCAGCGTCCGGCGTGGATTTGCCGTTTTCGAAGGCGTCTCGTCCGTTTCCGGCGGGCCCTGTCGAGTTCCACGCAAATCTGCTTCCGCCCGATCAGCAAGCCGCCTGCCCGGTACGGAGTGTGTGGCAGAGTCCGGGCGAAGTTCCTCACCCCCCCTCAAGGTCCCGGCAGTCTCCATGGTATTGCCCCTCCCCGGCTTCCTCATTCCGGTTCAGACCACCACGAGATCGGCCGGAAAACTGCGCGGCTCTTCCTGGCGCTTGCCCGACTGACCCGTCACGCCTGATGCGGTTGCCGGTAATGAAGCGGCAGAGCTTCCTGCACAAAGGATCGCGCCACTGTCCCGGACGGCCTTGCGAGCAGCAGTCCGGGCTTCAGCCGAAGCTTTCCGGACTGTCTGGGGACCGTCCTGGATCGCCGACATTTGCCGCCGAACGGCTCCAGCCATTACGTAAGTTTTTCCTTGGTGAGAATTATACCGAACACCGTTCGCAAGTTTTTGAATTCTTGCTCTTTCTGCGACTTCCTCGGTACTCAAGATAAAAATCCTGTCTGAACCACGTAGAGGCGCCAACCTCAACTCTTTAAATCTACAGGCGTGAATAGAAGGCGGCCGGGTTAATCACCGGTAACATCAGGATAAATTGTGCGCTAATCGGATAAGACTTGCGGAATCTGGACAAGGATCAGACCTTGAGCCGATATCTTCGCAATGGCAGAAACATGACCGAATTGATTGCCGGCAAGATATTTGGCAGATGGCTCCCGTCAGACAGCCCCGAGCTGCAGCCCGTGCGCCAGTCTTGCGGTGGCAGAAGGAGACTCGCCAAAGGCTGCTTTGTACTGAGCAGCGAAGCGGCCCATGTGACTGAACCCCCACTTGAGCGCAACCTCCTGAACGGACAGTGCGTTATCCTCGGCCGAGAGTTCCGCATAGGCGGCCTGAAGGCGGATCTGCCTCAGATACGCCAGAGGTGTGGTTTCGCGAAATTCGTTAAATCCGATTTGCAAGGAACGTGTGCTTACGCCTGCAACTTCCGCGATATCCGTCAATTTTAGGGGGAGATGCATATTGGCGTGCATGAATTCCATCGCCTTTTTGACATGCCGCGGCACAATGCTGGAGGTCCGTATCCGATCCGCATCATTGAATTGATGATCGGCTTGCTCAAGTATGAAACGGACGATCGCCTCGCTCAATAGCGCCATGGCTTTCGGCGATCTTGCCAAAAAGCGCTCTCCCTTGAGGCCCTGGTTAAGACTTCCACACATCGACACCAGCAGTCGCCCGGTCTGTGTGCCGAGATCCATCAGCGGCGCAAGTTTAAGCTGTTTCAAACCGATGCCCGGGAACATGTCCTGCAGACAATCGTTCACCATTGCAGGTCCTATGCCCATAAATGTGGAGGCCGCCGGATTGCCGCTTCGGTCATCGGGCATCACGACTGTGCGTACGACATCACTCCAGGATGCAACAATGGCAGTTCCTTCCGAACTGAGATATTCCTTGCCCCGGATTGTGGCCTTGGCCGCACCAGCTCCGCAGAAACGGAGAATGAGTGAGTCGTCCGGCTGTTCGGGAGAGTACGAAAAGGAAGAACTATAACGGGCGTGAAGCATATTGATCCCCCCGCCCATTGTGAGCTCGGTACGCCACTTGAATGGCTGCCGCTCACTAGGTCGCTCAACCGAGATGCTTCGAGCCGGCATAATCCGCTCAAGCATCGAATCGAAACCTGTCCCTTGAATGGCGGGAAATACGAAGAGTGGATCCTCGGTCGATGGCCCGATGTCCAGCGATTCAATTTCGCTCTTATTGTTTGTGCCAGGCATATGTAAAATTCACTTTTTATATTAATTACTTATATCTTTCACGCGGC
>JBNLAU010000244.1:0-5475 GCA_050302295.1 Roseibium sp.
GCCAGTCCCTGATACGGTTTTTGGAGTCCTTGTAATGCGTTTTTTCCTCGTTGCGATCCTTGCCGCATGGTTTGCCGTTCCGGCCAGTGCCGAGGACTTCGCGCCGCAACTCGAAAGCATGATCACCGGCTATATCCGCCCGGCGACGGAGGGCTTCGCGGAGGCCGCTGGAACACTGCCCGGCGCAGTTGAGGCTGTCTGTCAGCAGGCGGACGAAAGCGCAATGGCCGGGTTCCGGACCGCCTATGCGCAGACCGTTGGCGGTTTCGCGAGAGTTTATTTCCTGAGATTTGGCCCTCTTCTGGAGGATGACCGGCTCAGCCGGCTGGCCTTCATGCCGGATCCGCGCGGTATCGGCATGCGCCAGATCCGCAAGCTTTATGCTGAAAAGGACGAAAGCGCGCTGACCGTCGGCGGTCTTGCGGACAAGAGTGTCGCGGTTCAGGGGCTTACCGCACTGGAGCTGATCGCTTTCGACAAGAATGGTCAAGTCCGTCTTGGACAGCCGGATGACGACAAGGACTACAGCTGCAGCTATGCCCTTGCGATCGCGGAAAATATTTCCGATCTCGCGACCGCACTGGCAGCGGATTGGGCAGACCAGGACGGCTACAGCCAGGTTCTGCTTTCCGCCGAAGCGGGGAACGGACCGTTCCAGTCTTCAAAGGAAGCTCTGGAAACCGTGTTCAATTCACTGGTCACGGGTTTGATCATCAGCCGGGACCAGGGACTTTTGCCCGCGCTCGGAAAGTCCGAAGCAAAGGCGAAGCCGAAACGCTTTCCCTTTTCGCGCTCTCAAAACAGCGTTCTTTTCCTGTCCGGTGAGTTGCACGGTATCGAGGATGGACTTGCCAGCCTGAACCTGAAAGAGCTGACACCGGACGAATTCACCTGGATCTTCGACACGCTTGCCTTCGAATTCGGCAATGCGCAGGGATTTCTTGCAAAGCTGAAACCGCCTCTGCGAACGTCCTTTGGCAAGGGCGACAGCTATAAACAAGTGGCCATTCTGGCGATCACTGAAAAATCCATACTGGAAACGATTTCCCGGGAACTTGCCGGCGCCCTGGAACTTACAGGAGGCTTCAATGCGCTCGATGGTGACTGAGCCGATTGCTTTTTCCCGCAGGAGCTTTCTCCGCGCGCTTGGCGGTCTGGCTGCTACTCCCGCATTCATGAAATCCACTCTGGCGGCCAGCCTGCTCGGGCGGGACGCCATGGAGGGCGTGCCGCTGTTTGCAAGCGCCTATAAAAAGGCGGATGGCGGCTTCGGCGTCGGCATTGTGGATGATCTTGGTCAGGTGTTGGGCGAGATTTCACTTCCAGGACGAGGCCACGGCATTGCCGTTGCGCCGGACAGCTCCCGGTTTGTTGCCTTTGCACGTCGGCCCGGAACATTTGCGGTCATCGTCCGCCCGTTCGAACAGGCCGAGCCGGAAGTGCTGACGTCCGCGCCCGGCCGGCATTTTTATGGCCATGGCTGTTTTTCGGCGAACGGCCGGTTGCTTTACGCGGTCGAAAACGACTTTGAAGCAGCCCGGGGTGTTCTTGGCGTATACGACATGAGCGGCAAGACAGTCCGCCGCATCGGCGAGCTTGATACGTACGGCGTTGGGCCTCATGACATTCTGCTGAGCCCGGACGGTCATACGCTGATTGTTGCCAATGGCGGCATCGAAACCCATCCGGACAGAGCGCGGGAAAAGCTCAATCTGGACACGATGGCGCCGTCTGTCGTTTATCTGGACACCGAATCCGGAGATCTGCTGGTTTCCCATGCGCTCGACCCGGCGCTGCATCAACTCTCCCTCCGCCATATGGCACTCGACGGGAAAGGCCGTGCCTGGGTTGGCGGGCAGTTCGAAGGGGCGGAAACCGACAGGCCGCCTCTTGTTGTCGTGATCTCCCGGGACGAAGCTCCGCAACTCACGGAAATTCCTCAGGAAATTACGTCAGGCCTGCAGAACTATATCGGCTCTGTCACGGCAAATGCGGACGGCAGCGTGATCGCGACATCCGCGCCGCGTGGTGGGCAGACATTGTTCTGGGAGGCGGCAACCGGTGCTTATCTCGGGGCACAGTCCATTCCCGACGGTTGCGGTGTTGCTCCCATCGATCAGGGGAGCTTTCTGATCTCAGACGGCAACGGCGCGCTTTCACTCGTGACCGACCCCGGATCTCCGGCGGAAATCCTGGCCCGGCCGCCGGGCATTTCCTGGGACAATCACATGTTCGCACTGACGTAATCGGACCCGAAAACCATCCCCGGAATGGCCGAACCCGCCGATTCCCGCTTTTGTCGAATTCAAGAGACATGCTAGAGCACAAGTGTGCTCTGGTATCCGTATCGGTCTACATTGAGGCCGATTCGCGAATTTGAAAGGCTCTACGAGATGCGGCGGCTTTTGATCGGATTGGGCAGTCTGGTGTTCATGCTGGTAACCATCGTCCTGGTGGTGCCCCTGTTCCTGCCCAAGGAAGAGATCAAACGTCAGGTGATCGAGCAAGTGGATGAGCGCCTCGGCTGGCGCATGCGGCTGGATGGCCCGGTGTCTCTGTCACTGTTTCCTGCGTTCTCCCTCGTTGCGGAAAAGATCGGCCTGTCCGGCGAGGCAGGGGCAGACGGCATTGAATTCGCAAAAGCCGAGCGCGTGGAGTTCGGTCTTGCCTGGGCCGGGCTTCTGTCGGGCAATATCCAGGTCACCGGGATCGCACTGGACCAGCCGGACATCTATCTTGAAATCGGTCCGGGCGGCACCTCAAGCTGGGAACCGCGCAGGGACCTCGCAGTGGCAGCCGCCCCTTCAGGCTCCGCTGCTGAGACCGGGGCACGGGTCGTCGAGCCGTCTTCGCAGGAAGATGCAACCGCGGGCGGGCAGACGGCGACACCTTCTGAGGGGTATTTGAAAAGCATCGGTGTCGACAGCCTGGAAATCACAGGGGGTACGGTTACCTACAAGGATCAGTCCACGGTTGAACCGGTCAGGATCACCGACCTGGATCTGTCTCTTCAGGCGCCTGACCTGACGGGTGAGGTCGAACTGACCTCGAGTTTTGTCCTAAAGGAACTCCCGGTCGATGTCGCCGGATCTTTGACCAATCCGCTTGGCTTGGCATCCGGCGCCCAGGTGCCGGTGAATGTCACGCTTTCATCGGGCGACAACACGGTTGCGATTTCCGGGGAAGCCGGTCTTGAGCCGGCGCAGGCGGAGGTGACGATCGAAGGATCCGGACCGTCGCTCAAGGCATTCGCCGCGCTTGCCGGTCAGGATCTGGCGATTGACCCGGGGGCCTTCTCCGTGGGGGGCAGGATCTCGGGAACGGACGCGGCGATCTCCGTGGCCGACTTGCAGCTTACACTCGGTCAATTGTCCCTTGGCGGTGCGGCCGACGCGGATTTGTCGGGACTGGTGCCGGAAATCTCAGGCCGTCTGGTGCTGAAAGACGGGTCCATCGACGATCTGCTGCTGCTTGCCGGGCAGGATCTTCCGGCCAGCGGCAAGCTGAGCGCGGACCTGGAGTTCAACACGGTCGGCCTGACCGGTGAGGAGCTTGTTGCCGGGCTCGATATCAACGGCTCAGTCACCATCGCCGATGGTGAAATCAGCGGTCTTGGCCTGGCATCGGCTGTGGGCGGCGATCCGGAAGCCGACCGGTTGACCAATCTGGCCATGGATGTGGAACTGCAGGGACTTGATAAGCCGATTTCCCTGAGTGGTGCGCTGTCCTGGCGCGGTGAAGGTTTTAGCCTGACCGGACAAGCGGACACTCCGCGGCTTCTGGCCGGCGCGGAAGCCCCCATGTCGATTACCGTGAAAGGCAGCCGGCTCAGCGCCGGTTTTGATGGCTGGGTTGCCCGAACCGGTGCAGTCGACGGCGCGGTTCGCCTGGAGACGGCGGACTTGCGTGGCCTGATGGCCTGGATGGGCCAGCCAATCGGCCCAGGGAATGGTCTGAAGATCTTCAAGGCTTCCGGCATCTTCGGTGTTCAGGGCGAGACGATCACTTTCGAGGAAACCCGGTTCACGCTGGACAGTACCTCCGGCGAGGCAAACGGCCGGATCGACCTGGCGGGCAAGCCGAAGATCACGGCCCGGCTGGCGTTGGGCGAGCTGGTGCTCGATCCGTATCTCGGCGGCGCTTCCAAATCGACCGGCGGGTCCGGCTCGTCCGGGGGCTCCGGTGGCGGCAATGGCGGAGGCGAGCCCGGCGCGGCCGGTGGCTGGAGTTCCGAGCCAATCGATTTTTCCGGACTTCGGGCAGTCGATGCGGACTTCAACGTGACGACGAAGGAAATCCGCTGGGACAAGATCAAGATCGATCAAAGTGCGTTGTCGGCCACCATTGAAAACGGTGTTCTGACGGCGAATCTGGAAAAGCTCGCGCTCTATAACGGTGCCGGATCGGGAACCGTGAAGCTGAACGGTGCCGCTGCCACGCCCGAGGTGGCAGCAACGTTCTCGCTGTCCGGACTCGATGCCTATCCCATGTTGCGCGATGTGGCGGATTTCAACTGGATCGAGGGCAAGGCGGCCGTCAATCTGGATGTGGCCTCTCAGGGAGGCAGCGAGCAGGCGCTCATTCAGGGACTGAACGGCACCGCGAATTACAAGTTCGTCGACGGTGCCATCCGCGGCATCAATATTCCGAAAATGGTGCGTGGCCTTTCCATTGAAACGCTGCTTGGCTGGCAGGAAAACGCGTCGGCGAAAACCGACTTCAGCTCTCTCAGCGCCAGTTTCCAGATTGCCGGCGGTGTGGCCGAAACCACTGATCTCAACATGGTCGGGCCGCTGTTGCGCATGACCGGCAAGGGCACGACAGATATGCCCAGACAACGCCTGTCATGGCGCGTCGAACCGAAAATCGTTCCGACGCTTCAAGGTCAGGCTCCGCAGCCGCGGCGAAAGGGAACGGACAAGAAACTGGCCGGGCTCGGCGTGCCGATCGTGATCGAGGGTCCGTGGAACGACCCGCGCATCTATCCGGACATCAAGGGCATTCTGGAGAACCCGGAAGCGGCCTACGAACAACTGCAGAAATCCGGCGGAGAGCTGATCTCCATCTTGCAGGGCAAGAAAAAGCCGTCCGAGGCACTGGTCGACCAGGCCAACCAGGCGATCGAACAGGCCACCGGTGGCCGGACACAGATCGACGTGCAGAAGGTCATCGAAGGGGATGTCGATGACGAGGAGGTCCTCAAGGCTGTCGAAGAAGGCTTTGGTCTGCCGTCCGGGCTCCTGGGAACCGTGTTCGGGAAAGAGAAGAAGAAAAACAAATAGGCAATTTTTTGCGGTCTTGAAAATGCGGCGGATCGGGCCGGATCATCCATCGGCGGCGTTCGTCAGAACTGCCGGGCTCTTTGGGTGAGTTCGATGCCAGGTTTGACGCGCATCAGCCGCATCTCCCCGAAACTGCGGATTTCCCGCTTGCCCAGGTCTTCGAGGTGGAACTCCTCAATGAGATATTCCTTCA
>JBNLAU010000245.1:0-5862 GCA_050302295.1 Roseibium sp.
CGGTGAACATGTAGTTGTCGTCAACCGAGAAGATCCGCTTGAACGTAAGGCCGGCGCCGTTGTTCCAGGTCAGCGTCAACGGGGTTGACGGGGACAGCGTCGCATCGCCTTCGATGGACCAGACGGTATCCGGTCCCGGCAGAGCAACGTCTGCACCGGGATCGGCCACCCAGCCGTAGTCGGCGTAATAAGGGTGTTCGCTGCCGGACGGGGAGAGCAGCACAATGGTCGGGCTGCTCTTGTCGACGGTCTCGTGATAATCCTTCAGGCGCAGGTCATCCAGACGGCCGCCGGTCAGATTGACCGAGCCTTCCAGACGCGGCGTGTCGATCGTGGCGCGGTTTGTCGCGGCAAGGGCCTGCTCGCGGCTGGCGAAGGTGGTCTCACTGCTGGCGGCCTGCCCAGGCGTCGCAGTGGTGCCTGCACCCGGAGTGGTCGTGGGCTGAGGAGTATCCGGGGTGACGCCGCCAGCGTCCGTCTGCTGGGTCGTATTCCCCTGCTGCGCATCAAGTTCCGCCTTCTGACGCTCCTGATAAGGCGAGGCGATGAACATCTGCCAGCCGATCAGAACGATCAAAGACAGAACGATCGCGAGAATCGTATTTCGGTTATCAGACGTCAACTGGAGTTACCCCTGTTTCCTGCGCGATGTCATTTGTGTTTGCCTGGTTTCCGGCGCGGCTTTCCCCACCCGCGTGGCGTCTCCGGATCCAACACCTGGTTCAGGCCAGACTTAAGGTCTGTGACAAGTTTTTGAAAGGGAAGAGTGAGCGCACTGTCCCGTGCAACCAGGACATAATCCGCGTTTTGCGGAATATCTTCGCGTTTCAGCTCGGCCACTGCTGCCCTGAGGCGCCGTTTGATCCGGCTGCGCATCACGGAGTTGCCGGTCTTTTTGGTGACCGTGTAGCCCACACGCGGCGTCTTGTCGCTGTCGCGCTTCAGCCCTTGAACGACAAAAGCGCGCCGGCCCAGCCGGCCGCCTTTGGCGACCGCCAGGAATTCGGAGCGCTTTTTAAGAGTGTCCATAGCAGCGGATCGGTGTTGGCAGACGCCGCCAACCCGGCGTGCTGCGGGCTGATCGCCGATTAGGCGCTGAGGCTCTTGCGGCCCTTCGCGCGGCGACGAGCAAGCACCTGACGGCCATTTTTGGTGGCCATACGTGCGCGGAAGCCGTGGCGGCGCTTGCGGACAAGACGGCTCGGTTGGTACGTACGCTTCATTGTTCTTCCCCGCGCGGGCAAATGCGCGGCCCTTGTTCATTTATAAATTCTATGGAGGAAGCACTCGAAGCGCTTAAGAGCGCGGCTCTTTCAGCCTTGGGTCCGAATGCGTGTCCCGATCGAGCGCGCTTATAAGGTCCATGCGCCCGCAAGTCAACTTTGCCAAGCAAGATTCTGAAGAATTCCGGTCCATCACGCACAGGTGAACCAAATAGCGTGAAACGTCACTTATCAGTGATGCCCGGTTCTTTTTACAAGCTTTAAGGTACATCTGTGCACAAGTGCCGGATCTTGGTGCGGGCCCTGGTCCGCAAAAACGATGAATCGGGATTGGACAAGCTGGGGAAGAGGCCGACACCATGACTGCTCGCAAGGAACCAGAGCCGGCTGCCGAGCCGCCGGCCGGGCAGTCCCCGTTCGCGCGCGTCAGAAGATGGCTCCCGCTCCTGATTCTGATTGCGCTGATGGGGCTGGCCTTTTCGCAGGGCCTGCACAGGGAACTGACCCTCTCCAATCTGATCGCGAGGCGCCAGGATCTGGCAGCTTATGTGGATCAGAATATCGTTCTGGCAATTCTGGCCTATGTGGCGATCTACTGCGTTTCGGTGGCGCTCTCTTTTCCCGGAGCTTCCTTTCTGACAATTGCAGGAGGGTTTCTTTTCGGCTGGATTCTCGCCGGTTTTGCGACCGTCTTCGGTGCGACCCTTGGTGCCTGTGCCGTTTTCCTGGCTGCGCGCACATCCTTTGGCGAGGTTCTGACCAAACGCGCCGGGCCGTTCCTGTCGCGACTCGCCGAAGGCTTCCGGGAGGATGCGTTCAATTATCTACTGTTTTTGCGCCTGACCCCGGTGTTCCCCTTCTGGCTGGTGAACATCGCGCCCGCGATCTTCCGCATGCCGTTGCCATCCTACGCTTTGGCGACCTTCGCCGGAATCGTTCCGGGAACCTTCGCCTATGCTTTTATCGGCTCCGGCCTCGACAGTGTGATTGAGGCTCAGGAAGCCGCCAATCCGGGCTGCGCGGCCGCCGGAACCTGCCAAATCGATATTTCCGCGCTGGTCACGTCCGAACTTATCGCCGCCTTTTTCGCTCTCGGGATCGCCAGCCTCATTCCGGTGGCTCTCAAGAAAATCCGCTCCCGCTGACCCAGTCTGAATCCTGTTCTAGCCAGCGTCGCCAAAAATCGTTTGAATGGAGCCTGTTATGGCCACCCTGCTGACCCCGGATATTTGTGTGATCGGCGCCGGATCCGGCGGCCTTTCCGTTGCCGCCGCTGCTGCGGCTTTCGGCGTGGATGTGGTGCTGATCGAAAAGGGCCCGATGGGAGGCGATTGCCTGAACTTCGGCTGCGTGCCGTCAAAGGCTTTGATCGCCGCCGGGAAAGCGGCATTCGGCGAAACGAAGGGCGCGCGGTTCGGCATATCGAGCGCAGGCCAGACCATCGACTTTGCCAAGGCGAACGATCATGTGCGGTCCGTGATTGCCGCGATTGAACCGCACGATTCGCAGGAACGTTTCGAAGGGCTCGGCGTGACGGTTCTGCGCGAGGCGGCCAGATTCACCGCTCCGGATACCGTTGTTGCCGGCAATGCCCGGATCAAGGCGCGCCGGTTTGTCGTCGCCACTGGCTCAAGGGCGCTGGTGCTGCCGATTCCCGGGCTTGAGGATGTTCCGTATCTCACCAACGAAACCCTGTTTGAGCTGCGCGAAAAGCCGGAACACCTGGCCATTATCGGCGGCGGTCCAATCGGCCTTGAAATGGCGCAGGCACATCGCCGCCTTGGGGCGAAGGTGACCGTCTTCGAAGCCATGAAGGCGCTCGGCAAGGATGATCCGGAACTGGCAGGCATCGTTCTGGATGCGCTGCGGGGCGAGGGTGTCGAGATTTTGGAAGAAACCGGTGTCGAGCGGGTTGAAAAGAGCGGGGCCGGAATAACCCTTCATGCCGCGCCGAAAGGCGGCGATGCGATGAAGGTCACCGCCAGTCATCTGCTCGTGGCCGCGGGCCGGTCAGCGAATGTCGAAGGGCTGGGCCTGGACACCGCAGGCATCGAGTTCAGCAAGGCGGGGATAAAAGTCGACAAGGGACTGAGGACAGCCAACCGCAGGGTCTATGCCATCGGCGATGTCGCCGGCGGCCCGCAGTTTACCCATGTCGCCGGTTATCAGGCGGGGCTGGTCATCCGCTCCATCCTGTTCCGCATACCGGTTTCCATGAACAATGATCTGGTGCCCTGGGTGACCTATACTTCACCGGAACTCGGCCATGTCGGCATGAGCGAGGCGCAGGCGCGGGCGCGCCATGGTGACCGTGTAAAGGTGCTTTCCGCCGGCTACGCCCGGAACGACAGGGCGCTTGCGGAAGGCGAGGCCACCGGCAGGCTGAAGCTGATCGCCGGACCGGGCGGCCGGCTGCTGGGCGCCGATATTGCCGGTGCGCAGGCCGGGGAAATCGTCAATCTTCTTTCGCTGGCCGTGTCCAAAAAAATGACCATGAAGGACCTTGCGGGATTTATCGCTCCCTATCCAACGCTTGGGGAACTGGTGCGACGGGCCGCAATTTCCTACTATGCTGATATGCCGAAGAAAGCCTGGCTGCGCAGATTGATCGCCCTGTTGAGCAAATTCGGATAATCGATTATCGCAGGGGCTGTGCAAAAAGCACCAGGGTACGGAAAGGCGTGACATGAAGCATGAGGGCGCACCGCGAGGGTCGGTTGTCCCATCGGATGGCGAAGCCGGTTCGGCTGTGCCGGATAACGCCTTCGCGCGGAATCGTTTCGCCGGACTGTCCGGCAAGCTTCTGCTGTTGACCGTACTCTTTGTCATGCTGGCGGAAGTGTGCATCTACGTGCCCTCGATCGCCAACTTCCGCAACACCTGGCTGATGGACCGGCTGACGACCGCCGGCGTTGCGGCGTCCGTGCTTACCGAAACCAACACCATCGCCCCCAGACTGCAGGAGGAACTCCTGCGCACCACCGGCGCCGTGGCCATTTCCCTTGACCAGGGAACGCGCCGCACCCTGATCGCCATGAGCGATGTTTCCGGAGAAGTGCACTTCGTCATCGACATGGCCGAGGTGACGCCCATGTCCGCCATCGTCAGCAGTTTCGAGATCCTGACCTATCGCGGCAACGGATTGTTGCGGGTGATCGGCAAGGGGCAGATGGGGCATACGGAGCGCGTGGACGTGGTCCTGCCGATCGATATCCTGCAAAAGGACATGCTGGCCTTTTCGGGGCGCATCCTGGCCTTGTCGCTGGTGATTTCCATCATCACCGCAAGCCTCGTCTATATCTCGCTGAGAGCGCTCTTCATCCGGCCGCTGCGCCGGTTGACCCAGTCCATGGAGCGCTTTGCCGAAAATCCGGAGGACGCCTCGCGCATCATGAAGACCTCCGGCCGCCGGGACGAACTCGGCGATGCGGAGCTGCGACTGGCGTCCATGGAGGAAGCGCTTTCCAGAGCCCTGCAGCAAAGGCAGCGCCTTGCCGAACTTGGGCTGGCGGTCTCCAAGATCAATCACGACCTGCGCAACCTTCTGGCCTCCGCGCAACTGTTCCTGGAGCGCCTGGAGCATGTGGACGACCCGACGGTCAGCCGCATCGCGCCGAAGATCCTGGCAACGCTCGATCGCGCGGTCGGTTACACCCAGGCGGTGATGTCCTACGGCAAGGCGCAGGAACGGGCGCCGCAGCGCCGTCTTCTGGCCTTGCGCCGTGTGGGCAACGATGCCGCCGACGTTCTGGGCCTCGCCGACCATGACAGCGTCACCTTCGAAAACAAGGTGCCCGAGGACGTCGAGATCGATGCGGATCCGGAACAGATCTTCCGTGTCCTGCTCAACCTTATGCGCAACTCCCTGCAGGCCCTGGAGGCGGAAAAGGACGAGACCCTTGTCCGCCGGATCACGCTTGATGCAAGACGCGAGGGCAAGTGCGTGCACGTTACGGTGTCCGACACCGGTCCCGGCATTCCCGACAATATCAAAAACGCCCTGTTCAAGGCCTTTCACTCAGGCTCCAAGCACGGCGGTATCGGCCTCGGGCTGGCGATTGTCGCCGAACTCTTGAGAGCCCACGGCGGCAGCATCCGGCTGGACGAAACCACGCCAGGCACCTGCTTCCGCCTGGAGGTGCCGGATCGCACCGCATGATCGCCCGATGTGCACAAGCAAATAGGGCCGGGCGGGAGAACGCAGCGAAATCCGGGGCATTCCGGTCCGTGTGACAGCTCCTTGAAAAAAAGTTCAAAAAGTCCCTTGCATTCCCCGCAGGACCGCAGTAGGTAAGCGCCCTGTCCGGGGCGCACACGACGCCTCGCAGAGCCAGGGCCGGTCATCCGGGGTCACTCAAACCCGACGATCTGGTCTTCGCCTTTAAGCACCGGTAGCTCAGCTGGATAGAGCACCAGACTACGAATCTGGGGGTCAGGGGTTCGAATCCTCTCCGGTCCGCCACTTATCTCCCTGAAATCGTATCCTTCTTTCCCGTTGCTCCGTGATGGGGAATGCTCTGCAAGCTTTGTTATCGGAGTGTTCTCGAACGCGACGATACGGGTTGGGCCAGTGGGCACAAAGCCGCCGCCTCTGCACCACCGCCCTTGCCTCTCTGCCGGAAGGTCGACCTCGCCTTAG
>JBNLAU010000246.1:0-5506 GCA_050302295.1 Roseibium sp.
TCCGTCAAAGCGGCCTCGTCACGCCAGCTTCTTCCCTTGAACACTTCCTGCGTGATCACCTGACCGGCGCCGTGGCAGTCATATGTGATGCAACCGCGGTAGCCGAGACGGTCACGGTCCTCAAAAACAGCACATTTGCCGCAGTCGTCGAGATTGGGGCAAACCTCCCCCGCAGCCTTGTCGATGGCAAAACTCTCTGACCGGTCGAAGGCGAAAACCACGCAACACAGAGCCGCGCAGGCGGAACAATCTGGTTTCAGGTCTGGAATTTTTGCCATTGCGCCAACGCGTGCGGGTTCTTGTTGCCAGTCATTTCAACAAAACGGCCGCGAAATGCCCTTTGAGCAAATCGCGGCCGCGAAAAATCACTCCCACTCGATCGTGCCCGGGGGCTTCGAGGTAATGTCGTAGGTGACCCGGTTGATCCCCTCAACCTCGTTGATGATCCGTGTCGCGGTCTCTCCGAGGAAGTCGTGACTGAAGGGGAAATAGTCCGCGGTCATGCCGTCGACGGAGGTCACCGCGCGCAGCGCGCAGGCGTAGTCATAGGTGCGGCCGTCGCCCATGACACCGACTGTGCGCACCGGCAGAATGGCTACGAAAGCCTGCCAG
The DNA here is from genome assembly GCA_050302295.1 of Roseibium sp. Taxonomy (GTDB): domain Bacteria; phylum Pseudomonadota; class Alphaproteobacteria; order Rhizobiales; family Stappiaceae; genus Roseibium. The sequence goes on from JBNLAU010000246.1 coordinate 613, forward strand.
ATATCGTCATAAAGACCGTGTTTGCGGATCTGGTCGATATAGACTGCATCCGCCTTGCGCAGGATTTCCAGCTTGTCCCGGGTGATTTCGCCGGGGCAGCGGATGGCAAGGCCAGGTCCCGGGAACGGATGGCGACCGATGAAGCTGTCCGGCAGTCCCAACTCGCGGCCGAGTTCCCTCACCTCGTCCTTGAAGAGTTCCCGGAGCGGTTCCACCAGCTTCAGGCCCATCTTCTCCGGCAGGCCACCAACATTATGGTGGGACTTGATCGTGACCGAAGGTCCGCCGGAAAAGCTGACGCTTTCAATTACGTCCGGATAAAGCGTGCCCTGGGCAAGGAATTCAGCGCCGTCGATTTCATTGGCATGTTTTTGGAAGACGTCGATGAAAAGACGACCGATGATCTTGCGCTTGGTCTCCGGATCAGAAACGCCGTCGAGCTCTCCCAGGAACAGCTCGGTTTCGTCGGCATGGATCAGCGGAATATTGTAGTGATCCCGGAACATGGAGACGACTTCGTCGGCCTCGTTGAGGCGCAAAAGACCGTGGTCAACGAAAACGCAGGTCAGCTGGTCGCCAATTGCTTCGTGGATCAGAACAGCTGCGACTGAGCTGTCCACACCGCCAGACAGACCGCAGATGACTTTCTTGTCGCCGACCTGTTCCCGGATCTTTGCAATGGCATCGTCCTTGTAGGCGCCCATGGTCCAATCGCCGGTAAAGCCCGCAAGCCGGACGAAGTTCTCGTAGAGCTTCTTGCCGTTCGGCGTGTGGTGGACTTCCGGATGGAACTGAACCGCGAAGAAATTGCGTTCGGTATCCGCGGTGATCGCAAATGGCGCATTCGGAGACTTGCCATAAACCTCAAACCCGGGTGCGAGTTTGCTGACATGGTCGCCGTGGCTCATCCAGACCTGCTCGGGACCGTCAGCAAACCAGTTCTGCAGGATGGACAGCGGCTTGTCGGTCGGTGTGACAAAGGCCCGTCCGAATTCCGCGGTGCCGCCTCCGCCGGAAATCTTGCCGCCTTCAACCTGACCGCCAAGTTCCTGCATCATCACTTGCTGACCGTAGCAGATGCCAAGGATCGGTACACCGAGCTCATAGACGGACTGCGGCGGACGAGGAGATCCTTCCCTGACAACGGAATCTGGCCCGCCGGAAAAGATCACGGCCTTCGGCCTGAATTCGGCCAGAAAGCTGTCAGACACATTCTGATAGGGATGAATTTCGCAATAGACATTCAACTCACGCAGGCGCCGGGCGATGAGCTGGGTCACCTGGGATCCGAAGTCGATGATGAGGAGACGGTCATGTTGGGTCATGGCCAGCTTCTAACCGGTCTTATTCGCAAATTGAACCCGAATTTGATGCCAAAAGTGGTCCCGCACAGGATTTTCTCAATACACAGGCTCGAAAGCCGCATGACCAATTCGGCCAGCCTGGAAATTTATCGGCGGAGAAGCTGTGTACGGCTGAATTTCGCTTTTGACGCTGGTACGCCCGCTACTTAGTTTAAACCATGAACAAAAGTCTCGATTGCCCGGCAACCGGCCGCGTGGAGGCGCCTGAGGATATCGGACACAAATGACCGCAGCTGCCCGCAAAGCGTTTGATGAAGCCGTCGCCCTGGAAGAATCCGGCGATCTGGACAAGGCGCTGGTGTCCTATCTCAAAGCACAGGAACTTTCTCCTCAGGATACGGAGATCGCCTATCGAACCGCGTCGGCTCTTCTTCAGGCGGGGTATCTTGAGGAAGCACAATCACAGTTGCGCAGGATCGTGTTTGCCGAGCCGGAGCATATGAACGCCCGAGCCAGCCTCGGCAACTGCCAGCTTTTGCTGAACGATCTGAGTAACGCGAAACAGAATTTCCTGGAAGTGCTTGACCAGAAACCGGAAAATCGGAACGCACTTTTTGGCTTAGCCAGCATCCTCCTGAAGGAAGGAAAGGCTGGAGAGGCAACAGAACCCGCAAAACGGCTGGTCGATCTTCTGCCAGAAACACCTTCCGTTCTGACCCTGTTTGCGGAAACACAGGCCAAGTCCGGCCAGATCGCGCCGGCGATTGCCGCCTTTCGGAAGGCTCTCAAGACAGATCAGGCATATGTCCCCGCCCTGCTCGGCCTTTCTGAAATTCTGTTGCAGCGCAAGCGATTTGATGAAGTCGTCGAATTGACGATCAGGGCGTGCAACCTGTCGCCGGCAGATTCGAAACCGCTTGAGCTGCTGTCTGATGCGCTTGCCGGAAAAGGAGCGCTGGAGGACGCCCAGGAGGCGGCCGAAGAAGCCCTGAAACTCAATCCTCGCTCCCTTCCTGTCCTGGTGCATCTCAGTGTGTTATCCCGCAAACGCGGAGACCAAACGTCTGCTTTGAAATACGCTCTTGCCGCGCATGATCAGAATATTAGTGCCCAGGAGCCGCTGAATGCACTCGGGGCAGCACTTGCCTCACTCAAACACACCAAACAGGCCCGCTCGGTGCTGACTGGGCTGGCGGAAGGCAAGAAGCTTGACACGGAAGTAAGACAGCTTGTCGAGAGCCTGATTGAAACGGACAACGCCCGGAAAGGCGCAGACGTTTCAACCTTCGAACAAAGTCCGTATGAATTAGGCAATGAACCCGCGACTCTTGACGGCGCAGCAGCCGAAAAGGCGGCTGGCCAGGCCGCCAAATCACAAGATCCATCAATGGATACGGCAAAGCGAGGCAGCAAAATGCTGGCTCCGGACAAAGACGAGATTCCGAACGTTCTGGGGCTCACGCGTCAGGATCGCTCCTGAGACCGGCTTCGGATTGCTGCTTGCAGTCCGGACGCTAGGCCGTCCGCTTGAAAAGCCCGAAAAAGAAGCCGTCTGTGGCGGTGGAACCCGGTGACAGCAGCACTTCTCCACGGCTTGATACGTACTTGGGGGCTTCAGCCTCCGGCAGAGTGCGTTTCCAGACGTCAAGTGCAGAGACGGGCTCAAAATCCGGGTTCTGTTCCAGGAACCATTCGGCTTGTTCCTGATTTTCCTCCGGGAGCACCGAACAGGTGACATAGGCGATCCGCCCACCCGGCTTTACATATTTCCGCGCATTTTCAAGAACGCGGCGCTGATCCTCTATGCGATCCTCTAGCGCCTTTTCCGAAAGCCGCCATTTGGAATCCGGCCGCCGCCGCCAGACACCGGTCCCGGTGCAAGGGGCATCTATGAACACGAGATCCATCTGATTTTCGAGATCATCCAGATTGGAACTTGCCGGATCCCGGACCTGGATATTGCGGACACCGGCGCGCTGCAGACGTTCATGGATAGGCGCAAGGCGCAAACGGTCTGCGTCATAGGCGTAAAGCTGGCCCTTGTTTTCCATGGAAGCGGCAAGCGCAAGCGTCTTGCCTCCTCCGCCGGCGCAATAATCCAGAACCTGTTCTCCGGGGTTCGCGTCGGCCAGAAGCGCGGCCAGCTGGCTGGCCTCGTCCTGCAATTCGAACCAGCCCTTGCGGTAGCCTTCCTCGGCCTGCACATGGGGCATGCGCCCAAGGCCGGGTTTGGCTTCTATCCGCATTCCGTGCGGCGAGAGGGCCGTTGCCTTGGCTCCGGTATGAGCCAGCCGTTTCAGCATCTTGTTGCGGTCGGATTTCAAGGTGTTGGTCCGAAGATCCACGGGAGCCCGAGTCGCCAGAGCGCGGCCTTCGTCGACCGCATTTTCTCCGAAGACGGCTTCAAATTTTGGCCAGAGCCAGGCTGGCACGTCCCCCTGATCGGACGGAGCAGGCTGCGTTGCCGGGGTTTCTGACAGGAGAGACCTTTCCGTTCCTGTCAAAGGGGACGGCGCATGGACGTCCTGCGCCAGTGCGTCATCCAACGCCTGAATACCTTTTTCCCAGGTAAGCGCGTATGTTGCCAGCGCCAGGCCTCGCGCTTCCGCCGACTGCATGCGAGCAGCGAGAGATGCCCTGTTTCGAAGGGCGTCAAACACAAGGTTGCCGATCACGGCCCTGTCGCCGGATCCGGCAAAACGATGCGCTGCCGCCCAGTCCTTGAGTGCAGTCTGGACAGGCCGGTGACGCGTGTTCACATCACTCAGGACTTCAATTGCCGCCGCGAGGCGTCCGCCGTCTTTCATGCAATTCCTTTAATGCCGCCTGATATCCAGTTGGCAGATCGTGAGGTCAGACATTTGAGGGATAGTTCGGGCTTTCCCGGGTGATCGTCACGTCGTGGGCATGGCTTTCCCGAAGACCTGCGCCGGAGATCTGAACGAAGCGGGCCTTTTGCTGGAAATCCTGAATGTCTTTACCGCCGACATATCCCATCGCGGCCCGCAATCCGCCGGCCAGCTGGTGCAGGACACTGCTAAGCGCGCCCTTGTAGGGCACCTGGCCTTCAATACCCTCGGGAACCAGTTTCAGGCTGTCGCTCACTTCCGCCTGGAAGTAGCGATCGGCGGAACCGCGAGCCATCGCTCCGACAGACCCCATGCCGCGGTAGGACTTATAGGACCGGCCCTGGTGGAGATAGACCTCGCCCGGGCTTTCTTCCGTACCGGCCAGCAGCGAGCCCACCATGACGGACGCCGCACCGGCGGCAATCGCCTTGGCAAGGTCCCCGGAGTATTTGATGCCGCCGTCGGCAACCACCGGCACGCCTTGCTTATTGGCTTCGGCAACCGATTCCATGATTGCCGTCAGCTGCGGCATGCCGACACCTGCAACGATACGCGTGGTGCAGATGGATCCCGGGCCAATGCCGACTTTCACCGCATCCGCGCCGGCATCGATCAAAGCTTTGGTGCCATCGGACGTTGCGACATTGCCGGCCAGAACCTGTACGGAGTTGGACAGTTTCTTGACCCGCGTGACCATGTCCAGGACCTTCTGGGAATGGCCATGGGCGGTATCCACCACCA
>JBNLAU010000247.1:0-27643 GCA_050302295.1 Roseibium sp.
CCTACGAAATTGTCTCCACGGTCGGGTTCATCGCCACGGCCATCGTCATTTATCTTCTTCTCCTTGCCGTCGTTATTCGAACCGTATTTAGACGTCTGATCGGCCTGCCGCTGTCAAGGGTCGTGGAATATTTGTCGACACCGCGGCTGATTGAGGATCCGCCGAAGTCGGAGCTCATGCCCGGCCGGGTCGATGAAATCGGGATTCTTGCGTCCAGCCTCCAGTCCATGGTGCAGCGCCGGCATTTGGATCTGCAAAAGATCCAGGAATACCAGACCAACCTCGAAGACCTGGTGGCCCATCGGACGGAACAGCTTAAGTTGGTACAAGAAGAGCTTATCCAGGCAGACAATCTGGCCGCCCTTGGGGCGCTTGTTGCTGGAATTTCGCACGAATTGAACACGCCGCTCGGCAATGCCCTGATGGCCGCGACGACCATAAAGGACTCGACAGGTTATCTAAGCCGCGAACTTGAACAGCAAAGCCTGAGCAAGGAAGTACTCGAAAACGAGGTTGGCCGGATTTCGGACACAGCTAACATTATCGAAAAGACGCTTGGAAGGGCACGCGAACTTGTTGGAAACTTCCGTCAGGTTGCCGTTGACCGTCAAAGCGAGAAGAAACGAGCCTTCAGCTTTGATCATATCATTCGCGACACCTTGGCGACGCTCCAGCCGACCCTGAAAAAGACGCCCTTTCAGGTGGAACTCGACCTGAATGCAAATGACATCATCGACAGTTACCCCGGGGCTGTCAGTCAGCTTGTGTCCAACCTGGTCGAAAATGCCATCAAACATGGATATGAAGGCCGGACCGAAGGGGTTATCAAACTCTCGTCTCAGATTCTTCCTGCCGCAGAAACAGGCGACATCGGCTCAAGCGGGAAAAAGATTGTCTTCAAGTGCGTGGACTATGGTGTAGGAATCCCGGAAAAGAATCTCAAGAAAGTCTTCGAACCGTTTTTCACCACAAAGTTCGGCAAAGGTGGGTCTGGATTGGGAATGGCGATTTGCTATCAACTGGTGACGGAGGCCTTGAACGGAACGATCACCGTCGCTTCGAGCGTCGGAGCCGGTACGGAGTTCACGATAGAGTTTCCTGCGGTTGCGCCGGCGGACGTGAAAGCCCTCCCCAGAAAGCAGGTGCACTGACATGGTGATGGACTTTCTCGCACCTTCCGAACCTGAAGTCAGCAATGACAGCAAGTCTCCTTGGAAGATCCTGATCGTTGACGATGATCCGGATGTGCATGAAGTCACCAAAATCGCGGTCGCCGGATGCGTTTTCGAAAACAGGCCTTTTGAACTCCTGCATGCGATGTCTGCGCAGGAAGCCCGCGAGATCCTTGAGAAAAACAACGATATCGCCGTTGCGCTCGTCGATGTTGTCATGGAAAGCGATACGGCGGGTCTCGGGCTCGTCAGCTGGATCCGGTCAGATTTGGAAAACCACTTTACGCGGTTGATCCTGCGCACCGGTCAGCCCGGATATGCGCCGCAGACTGATGTCATAATGAAGTTCGACATCGACGGCTATGCGGAAAAGGCGGAGCTGTCGCGCACTAAACTGATCACCGCGATCGTTACGGCATTGCGCGGTTATAAACTGGTCATGTCGCTTGAGACGAACCGGCGGAATCTGAAGCAGCTTAACGAGCATTTTGCCGCAATCGTTGAGAAGAACGCGTTGAACGAGTTTGCATCCGCTGTGCTCGAACATCTGACGGCGCTGGTCGGTCAACCGGTCGACTGTCTGTTGTGCGGCCTGGAATCACTTCCGGAATACGGGGTTGTCGACACATCCAACGCCCGTGTTCTGGCTGCGATGGGCAGTTTTGCCGACAGCATAGACATACCTGTTGACGTGATTGGCGACGATGCCATTCGCAAGGCCGTCAAGGACTGTATCGAGACCCAGTCAATCTGTGCCGCTCAGCATGGCGTTGCCCTGCCGCTGGTGACGCGCAACGGCATGGCGGGCGCGCTTTATCTCAACATGTCGGAAGTCGAGCTCAGGGGCCTTGTTGGTTCGGAAGTGGTTCAGCTGTTCATGTCGAACATCTCTCTCGGATACGAGAAAACCGGTCTGCTTGAGCACATCCGCAACCTGGCCTATGTCGACCGCGTGACAGGTCTGTCCACATTCTCCGGCTTTATCGAAACCTTCCAGCGCCACGCGGCTAACAAGACCCCTTTGCTGGTCGTGCATTCCGACATTCAGCGTTTCCGGGTCATCGTCGATGGGATCGGCGATGAAAAAGCCGGAGGCGTCCTGAAGTTGACCGGACATCGGTTGTCACAGACTTTCCCCGATGCCCTGACCATTGCTCGCAAGGAAAAGGACGAATTCCTCATTCTGCTGAAAGGTGGCGAGGAAAACAAAATCCAGGACGTGGTTGCGCGTATCGAAGAGGCGTTCCAGGAGCCGATCACGCTGGACGAGAACCAGATCAGCTTGCGTTTGCGGCTTGGTTTTTCCACTTCGGACAATGGCAGCCAGAGCGCTGAGCAGCAGGCGCGTTTCGCATCAATTGCACTCAATGACGTGCGGCAAAAGGGGCTCACCAATCATGCGGTGTTCCATCCCCTGATGCAGGAAGCGGCTTTCGAGCGGCTACGGTTGGCGTCCCTGTTGACGGGGGCGACCAATCAGACCGAGTTCCATCTGCATTATCAGCCGATTATGCAGGCCCGGGATGAAAGCATCGCTTCATTTGAGGCATTGATGCGCTTCAAGACACCGTCCGGCAATTTCCTCAATACCGCACGCATGATCGAAGCGGCGGAGGCAAGCGGTCTGATCACTGAAATCGGCGCCTGGATGTTCAAGACCGCCTTTTCGCAATTCAGCGCGATGAACGGGATCGGCAACGGTGTGCATCTCAATGTGAACCTGTCGCCGAGACAGGTGCAGGCCAACAGGATTTACAAGGACATAGAGGATGCGTCGTCCGCGGCGGAAACGCCGTTGAACCGACTCGTGTTCGAGGTTACCGAAGGCCTGTTTTTGAACAACGATCAGGTAACGTTGTCTCTGCTGACATGGCTGCGCAACAAGGGCGCAAAAATTGTCATCGATGACTTCGGGACTGGCTATTCCTCGTTCAGCTATCTGCGCAAGCTTCCCGTCGACGGTATCAAGATCGACCGAAGCTTCATCATGAACATGGACCAGGATGCAGACGCGCTTGCGGTAATCAAGTCGATCATTGCGGTTGCCAAGGCGCTGGATCTGAGCGTCACGGCGGAAGGGGTGGAGACTGCCTCACAAAGGCAAATCATGCGGGAACTCTCCTGCGATTACCTGCAAGGCTATTTCTATTCAAAACCGATCGGCAAGGATGACCTTGCCGCATTCATCCAAAAGGCGGTCGAACCGGGCGTTGCCTTCGGTTGAATTCGCTAAGTATTGCACTTGAGTAAAATCCTTTGCACGTCATGGCGAGGCGCTGGCGCAAGACGTTTGTCCTGGCGATGTATCTGACTGCTGTTTGTTCCCTCGCGGCAGCTTCAAATTCCGCAGAATGCCGGTTTCTTCCGACTAGTTCACATAAGCGATTGAAAATTTGTACGAAACACGCTCTCATGTTGATGGACGCGAGCGCGACGCGCGGCATTACAGCGTTGAACGCTCTCTAAGCTATTGCCACAATATGGCGAAGTGCGACTTGGGGAGAAACCAGATGGATATGAGCGGATCCCATCGGATACCGGCCAAACGGGAAGCAGTTTGGGCGGCTTTGAACGATCCGGAAGTTTTGAAAGTCTGCATTCCAGGCTGTGAAAGCCTTGAGATGACCTCCGACACGGAAATGACGGCCGCGGTAACGTCGAAGATCGGACCGGTCAAGGCCAAGTTCAAGGGCGCGGTTACCCTGGAAAACATCAATGCGCCGGAAAGCTACACGATTGTTGGGGAAGGCAAGGGTGGAGTGGCCGGTTTCGCTAAAGGCTCGGCCGACGTCAAGTTGGCAGAGGAAGGGGATGAAACGCTTCTTTCCTACGAGGCCAAGGCTCAGGTCGGCGGCAAACTTGCACAGCTCGGCAGCAGGCTGATCCATTCCACCGCAAAAAAAATGGCTGAGGAATTTTTCACTAAGTTTTCGGAACAGGTTGGCGGATCTTCTGCGCAGGCAACGTCCGAAAGATCCGGGACGGAGGATCTGGACGCGGGGGTCGCCGAGGAAGCTAAGCGGATTGCCCTGGAAGAGGCTCCGGGCGAAGTCATGCACGCCATTGAAGAAGCTGAACATGCCGTTGAAGAAAGCTTTCACAAGGCAGAGAAGAACATTGAAGAGGCGGCTGGCCGCAGCGCCTACGGCGGCCCGGTTGTCTGGGGGCTTCTGCTTCTCGGTGCTTTGATCGTGGTTCTCGCGCTCGCGAGTTGACCCGATGGTAATATTTTTGAAATGATCGGGTTCTGACGGTTTGCCAGTTGCCAGAACCCCACAACGAACACGGTGAAAAGCCGGGACATTTTTGGGCTTTGGCTCATGGAATTTCAGTAGGGAGAGAAATTCATGTCGAAAGTATCGATGGTATTGAACGGCAAGGCGGTTTCGGCGGATGTCGAAGACCGGACGCTGCTCGTATCGTTTATCCGGGACGTGCGTGGCCTGACCGGCACTCATGTCGGGTGTGACACCTCGCAGTGCGGTGCCTGTGTTGTTCATGTCGATGGTAAGGCGGTGAAGGCCTGCACTTTATTGGCTGCACAGGTGGACGGATCGGAAATTGTCACACTGGAGGGGCTGGCATCGAACGGAGCCCTGCATCCTGTACAGGAAGCGTTTCGCGAGCATCACGGCTTGCAATGCGGTTTCTGTACTCCGGGCATGATCATGAGCGCCGTCGACATGATCAACCGGCACGGCGCCGGGAACCTGGACGAAAAAACCATTCGCCGTGAGCTGGAAGGCAATATCTGCCGCTGCACCGGCTACCACAACATCGTGAAGGCAATCAAAGCCGCTTCCGACCAGATGGCCGGCATGGCCCAGGCTGCAGAGTGAGCTGCCTGAACTCCTGACCTTGATGCGCGGGTTGTCCTGCGCCCCGAGATAACAAGACCACACAGTCGAGCCGCGTGCCGGGAGGAGACAGGCCAGGCTGGACTGACCGCCAGGTCTTGAAATTCGATGCCGCCGGCTCTGCCGGCAAGAGGAGGAGACCGGGTTGGGCGGACCCGATCAACAGTTTGAGGGAGAGAGACGATGGCAGTTGATGGGATTGGTGCCCGCGCCCTGCGCAAGGAGGACAAGCGTTTCATCACCGGCAAGGGCCAGTATACGGATGACATGGTGTTGCCGGGCATGGGATATGCGGCCTTTGTCCGCTCGCCGCATGCGCATGCGAAAATCAAAGGGATCGATGCAAGCGCCGCACTCGAGATGCCGGGCGTGGACGGGGTATTGACCGGCGACCAACTGATTGGTGACGGAATCGGCAATCTGATTTGCGGCTGGATGATCCATTCGAAGGACGGTTCGCCAATGAATATGGGCGGCTGGCGCGCGCTGGAGCCGGAACTGGTGCGCTATGTCGGTCAGGCCGTTGCCGTTGTCGTGGCCGATACGGCCGCGCAGGCGCGTGATGCGGCGGATGCGGTGGTTGTCGATTACGAAGAGCTCCCGGCTGTTGTCGATCCGGTTGCGGCTTTGGAGCCCGGCGCACCGCAGATCCATCCGGAGGCATCCGGAAATCTCATCTACGATTGGGAAATCGGCGATGAAGCGGCGGTGAACGAGGCGTTTGGGAGAGCGGCTCATGTCACGCGGATGGAAATTCACAACAATCGCCTCGTTCCGAACGCGATGGAACCGAGAGCGGCGCTTGCAAGCTACAACGACGCTGAAGAGCATTACACGCTCTACACCACGTCACAGAATCCGCATGTGGCCCGGCTTGTCATGTCGGCGTTCTACAATATCGCGCCGGAACACAAGCTTCGCGTGATCGCACCTGATGTCGGCGGCGGCTTCGGTTCCAAGATTTACATATATCCGGAAGAAATGGTCTGCCTCTGGGCCTCCAAGCGTGTCGGCCGCCCGGTCAAATGGGTTTGCGACCGCACGGAAGCCTTCCTGACGGACGCACATGGCCGTGATCATCGCTCCGAGGCGGAACTTGCTCTCGACGCGGACAACAAGATCATCGGTCTGAGGGTAAAGACGATTGCCAATCTCGGCAGTTACATGTCGCTGTTTTCTTCGTCGGTGCCAACTTACCTTTATGCGACGCTCCTGTCCGGTCAGTATGATATTCCTGCAATCCATGCCAATGTGAAAGCGGTCTATACCAACACCACCCCGGTGGATGCTTATCGCGGGGCGGGGCGTCCCGAAGCGACATATCTTCTGGAGCGCATGATGGAAACTGCCGCGCGCGAAGTGGGCGTGTCGCCCGCGGAGTTCCGCCGCAAGAATTTCATCAGGTCCTTCCCGCATCAGACACCGGTGATCATGTGTTACGACGCCGGCGACTACGATGCCACGCTGGACGCGGCGTTGAACGCTGCCGATTTTGCAGGGTTTGCCGCCCGCAAGGCGGAAGCTGCGTCCCGCGGCAAGCTGCGCGGTTTCGGCCTGTCTTGCTACATTGAGGCCTGCGGAATTGCGCCTTCTGCCGCGGTCGGCTCGCTCGGAGCCGGTGTCGGCCTTTGGGAATCGGCGGAGGTCAGGGTCAATCCTGTCGGGTCTATTGAAGTCCTGACGGGGTCTCACAGCCACGGCCAAGGGCACGAAACCACTTTTGCGCAGCTTGTCAGCCAGCGCTTTGGCCTGGATACAGACGCTATCTCCATCGTTCACGGCGATACCGACAAGGTTCAGTTCGGTATGGGCACTTATGGTTCCCGGTCCGGTGCCGTGGGCATGTCAGCGATTGTCAAGGCGCTCGACAAGGTCGAGGCCAAGGCCAAGAAGATTGCTGCGCATCTGATGGAGGCCTCTGAGGGGGACATTCAGATAGAGGGCGGCGAACTGAAGGTTGCCGGTACGGACAAGAAACTGACCTTCACCGAAGTCGCTCTGGCTGCCTACACCGCGCATAACTTGCCGGAAGGTATGGAACCGGGACTGAAGGAAGGCGCTTTCTATGATCCGACCAACTTCACGTTCCCGGCAGGCACATACGCCTGCGAAGTTGAAGTTGACCCGGAAACCGGAGAAACCGAGGTCGTCAACTTTGTTGCTGCGGATGATTTCGGCAATATCATCAATCCGATGATCGTCGAGGGCCAGGTCCATGGCGGTATCACGCAGGGCATCGGTCAGGCGCTTCTGGAAAACGCCTCCTATGACGAGAATGGCCAGCTGCTGACGGCTTCCTACATGGATTACACCATGCCACGGGCCGACAACGTGCCGTCCTACAAACTGTCTACCCATGTTACCGAATGCCCGGGTAATCCGCTCGGCATGAAGGGCTGTGGCGAGGCTGGTGCGATCGGGTCACCCCCGGCGGTCATCAACGCGATCACGGACGCCATTGGTGATAACAACCTGAGCATGCCGGCATCACCCGAAAAAGTTTGGGCTCTGTGCCAGGCCGGATTGAAGCAGGCGGCCGAGTAAGGGTTCCGGGCGGGGGATCCCGCCCGTCTTTCGACACTTGAGAATTTGGGGGAGACCCAACATGTATGAAACAACCTACCACCGTGCAGGATCCGTGGCAGAAGCCGCACAATTGATGGCGAATGCAGAGGATGGCAAATTCCTCGGCGGCGGACAGACCCTTCTGCCGACAATGAAACAGCGGCTTGCCGCGCCGTCCGATCTGGTTGATCTGACCAGGATCGGCGAGCTGAAAGGCATCAGTGCCGATGGCGACGGGATTTCAATCGGTGCGGCCACCACACATTATGAGGTCGCGAATTCCGATCTCGTGAAGCAGAAACTGCCAGGGCTTGCGTCTCTTGCTGGTGGCATCGGCGACCCGGCCGTGCGCTACGTTGGGACGATTGGCGGATCGATCGCCAACAACGATCCGGCCGCGGATTATCCCGCTGGACTGATCGCGCTCGGCGCGACTGTCGTGACGAGCAAGCGTGAACTTGCCGCAGAAGATTTCTTCACGGGCATGTTCGAAACAGCGCTCGACGACGACGAAGTGGTCGTTTCCGTCAGGTTCCCCGGGGCCGCTACCTGCGCCTACGCCAAATATCCGAACCCGGCATCCCGCTACGCCATGGCCGGCGTTTTCGTTGCCAAGTCGGCAGATGGATCTGTCAGGGTCGCCGTAACGGGGGCAGGCGAGGACGGTGTCTTCCGGATGGGAGACATGGAAACCGCACTGGCGGACAATTGGTCTCCGGACGCAGTTGCAGGCATCGCGCCGGACGCGGGTGTGTTGCTATCGGACATTCACGGGTCCGCGGCCTATCGGGCAAATCTGGTGACTGTCATGGCCAAGCGGGCTGTCGCAGCTGCCTCATAACCTAGAGCGTTGCGCGAATGGCTTAAAACCCGGTCAATGTTTGGCCGGGTTTTAATTATGTTTTACAATACATTAGTGATTTTCGTGGTTTCACGGGCGAGCAAAGCCTGACAATGCGCTTATGCAAATTTTATTTACAGAGCGTCGCAATTTTCTTCGTCCCGGATCACACTCAGTGCAAATGACACTCTGTAAAGCCACCGAATTTCTGGTGTGTAACCTGCAGTACAGGTAACAACGCGGGCGTCAGACTGTGTAGGCTGGGCGCCGATGGCCAAAAACACAAAACTAATTTGAGGAACGGATGGCTGGAGCGAAGCAGAGAAACGTGAAATCGGAAATGGGTCGCAACAATCCTGTGTCGAGAGCTTTCCGGCCGGTTCGCTCGGCATTCTGGGGCGTTGCGATCGTCAGTTTCGTGATCAACATTCTGATGCTCACAGGCCCGGTTTTCATGCTGCAGGTCTATGACAGGGTTCTGGCGAGCGGGTCAGTGCCGACGCTCGTGGTTATCGGTGTTCTGGCCATTGTGCTCTACACATTTTACGGCGTTCTGGAAGGCGTCCGCAGCCGCATTCTGTCCAGGCTCGGACAGCGGGTGGATGCCAGGCTTTCCGGTATTGTTTACAGGGTTTCGAATGCGTTGCCGGTTCGTCTTGGACGGCGGGCTGCCAAATTGCGGCCGGTTCAGGATCTGGACACCATTCGCCAATTCTTGTCCGGCCCAGGACCCGCAGCGATTTTCGATATTCCCTGGTTGCCACTTTATCTCGGGATCGTGTTCCTGTTTCACCCGCTGCTCGGCTTTGTCGGAGCCGGCGGTGCGCTTATCATTTCGGTGCTGATCGGGCTGAACGAGATGATGTCGAGAAGGCCGTCCGAAGAGGCGGCCGGGCAGGCGGGGCGGCGCGCCTCTGATGTGGAGATCGGCCAGCGCAATGCCGAGGTCGTCACCGCAATGGGCATGCAGACCGCGCTTACCACCAGGTGGGATGCGCAAAATGGCGAATATCTGGCAACGCAACGCCGGGCTACGGATCGAACCGGCGCATTCGGGACGACGATCAAAACCATCCGTTTCATCTTGCAATCCGCCATTTTGGGGGTTGGTGCCTGGCTGGCCATTCAGCAGGAAATAACGCCGGGCGTTATGATCGCTGCCTCCATCATGACTTCCCGTGCGCTATCGCCCATCGAACAGGCGGTCGCGCACTGGCGTGGGTTTGTCGGTAGCCGGCAAGCCTTGCGGCGTTTGCGTGAAGTGCTGCAGCTCGCGGAAGACGAGCCGGAAAAGATGGATCTTCCCATTCCGGTGAAAAACATCTCTGTCGATCAGGTGTTCTGCGGTCCGTTCGGCGAATCCATGCCGTTTGTGCAGAATGTCTCCCTGGAACTTGAGGCCGGTGATGGACTGGGCATAATCGGGCCATCCGGTTCGGGCAAATCAACCTTTGCACGTGCGCTCGTCGGAGCAACGCCCGCGCTCAAGGGGGTGATCCGTTATGATGGCGCTGAACTCGGTCAGTGGCCCAGTTCGAAACGCGGCGAATTCATAGGTTACCTGCCTCAGGACCTTCAGCTGTTCGACGGCACGATTGCCGACAATATTGCCCGCTTTCGCTCCGATGCCGGACCTGAAGGGATCATTGAAGCGGCTACGCTGGCCGACGTGCACGACCTGATTGTCAGCCTTCCGGAAGGCTACAACACGGTGATCGGCCGAAGCGGCCGCCTACTCTCCGCAGGCCAGAGGCAGCGCGTTGCACTCGCCAGGGCGCTTTACGGCAATCCGTTTCTTGTGATTCTCGACGAGCCGAATTCGAACCTCGATGCGGAAGGTGAGGGCGCCCTGACTGGTGCCATCAAGGCGATGCGCGACAAGGGCTCGATTGTCATCGTCATTGCCCATCGACCGAGTGCGATTGCCACGGTCGACAAGATACTGTGCCTGAAAGAAGGCAGGATGGCCGGGTTCGGCCCCAAGGAAGAAGTTCTCAAACAGGTGGTTCAGCCGGTCCAGCGTGTGCAGGCCGGCGCGGTGCCGGGACGGTAATCCATGACAACGAAAAAGAACGATCGCAAAGCCGCCGTACTACAAGCCGTCAACACTGATGACATGTTGCGCAAAACCGTGCGCAATCATCTCCTGTTCGCTTTGTTTGTCGCCATCTTTATCGTCGGTGGCATTGGTGCATGGGCGACCTTTACCGAGATATCGGGTGCAGTCGTGTCTTCCGGCATGATCGTTGTCGAAGGCAGCACCAAACATGTGCAGCATCGCGAGGGCGGGATCGTACGGGAGATCCCGGTCAAGGATGGAGATCTGGTAGACGCCGGTGAATTGCTTATCCGTCTGGACGATACCGTCACCCGTGCCAACCTGACGGTGATCACCAAGCAACTGACCGAACTCACGGCCCAGGAATTCCGCTTGGAGGCCGAGCGGGACGACAAAAAGGTGATTGAGTGGCCCGCGGATCGTAAGGATACTCTTGGCGACATCGAGCGCGGGCAGCAGCTGCTTCTGGAAGCCAGGCAGAATTCCAAGGAAGGGCGGAAGAACCAGCTTGAGGAACAGATCCGTCAGTTCAACAAGCAGACGGAAGGTCTGGAAGCGCAGGTTACCGCCAAGGAATCTGAAATTGAGTTGATCAAGGAAGAGCTGGCCGATCTGGGCGGCCTCTTGAACAAGCAGCTCGTTTCCAAGAGCCGCGTTACGGCTCTGCGCCGGGAAAAGGCACGCCTGGAAGGCGAATACGGCGACCTGATCGCTCAGATCGCCCGGACCAAGGAAGCTATCAGCGAGCGGCACATCCAAATCCTGCAGATAGGGGAATCCTACCGGGCGGAGGTGCTTGAACGGTTGCAGGAGGTGCGCTCCCGTATTGCGCAGCTCGAAGAACAGAAGATCGCGGCCGAGGATGAACTGACAAGGGTTGCGATCATTGCGCCCATCAATGGATATGTTCACCAGTTGGCAGTGCACACGATCGGCGGTGTGATCGCACCAGGCGAAACGGTCATGCAGATCGTGCCCAAGGAGGATCAGTTGATCGTCGAAGCGCACGTCAGTCCGCTCAATATCGATCAGATGGCGCCGGGGCAGCGCGCCCGCGTCCGCTTCCCGAGCTTCGACCGGAGAACCACACCGGAGCTGAACGCGGAACTATTGACCCTGTCGGCTGACCTCTCTCAGGATGAGCGAACTGGAGCGGGTTACTATGTCGCCCGGATGGTCATCGATGACGAGGAACTGGTGAAGCTGGGAAGCCATACGCTTGTGCCGGGCATGCCTGTGGAAACGTTTCTGCAGACCGGAGATCGCACGGTTCTGAGCTACCTGATGAAGCCCATCATGGATCAGATCGCCCACGCCATGCGTGAGCGATAAGAGCGTTACAGCGTCAAGATCGGAACGGTCGCTCCGGCTTTTTCTGCCGGGGCATGGGGAGGGCGGACGATCAGCGCGCCAGACCTTGCCAGAAGATGAAGCATCGAGCTGTCCTGTTTGGTGAACGGCGTCGCGACAAGGCGGCTGTCATTATCTTCTGCCAGTGTTGCGCGCACATAATCCTGTCTGCCGTCGTTTTGTGGCAGATCCGCTCCAAGGATAGCCTGCCGCGGTCCTGACTGATCCGGCTTCTGCCCAAGCATGGTTTGCACGAGCGGCTTCAGGAACAACAAACCGCAAACAAGGCTCGACACGGGATTGCCCGGCAGCCCGAGCACTCTGGTCCTGCCCAGGCGGCCGGCCATCAATGGTTTTCCGGGCCGCATGGCAATGCGCCAAAACGCGAGATCCATTCCCTCCTGGCCCAACACGTCCTGAACCAGATCATGATCACCCACTGACGCGCCACCAAGCGTCACGAGAATATCCGCCTTCGCCGCGAGGGCCTGTTGAACGTGGGTAGCAAGTTCTACCGGGTCATCGCGGGAGATGCCGAGATCCAGCGGCTCTCCGCCACAGTCTTCAACCAGGGCGGCGATCCCGGCATGGTTGGACGCGATGATCTGATCCGGCCCCGGATCTGTTCCGGGCCGCACCAGTTCATCGCCGGTGGCCAATATGGCTACTTTCGGTTTTCGGACCACCGGAATGTCGGCGTGGTTCATCGCGGCGGCAAGCGCCAGATGCCGGTACGCCAGCTTGAGCGGCGGGGTCAGCAGAACATCGCCTTCGGCGAAATCCAACCCGGCGGGCCGGACAAAAGCGCCTCTGAGCGGGGGCTCGAGGACCGTGATCCGGTCGCCCTGTCTGTCGGCGTTTTCCTGAATGAGAATGGTGTCCGCCCCCTCCGGAACGGGAGCTCCGGTGAAGATGCGCACGGTTTCGCCCGCACCCACGGAGCCCGTGAAGCCATGTCCTGCAGGCGCATCGCCGATCACGGTGAGGCTTGTTTTCCCGTCGGACAAGTCCTGATGGCGGATTGCGTAGCCGTCCATCGCGGAAGCTGCAAAAGGTGGCTGGGTGCGGGTCGAGGCAAGAGAATTCGCCAGAAATCGGCCGTTGGCCTGCTCAAGGGGCACGTGTTCCGTTTCGCGCGCCCGAACGCCAGCAAGAAGTTTTTCCAGCGCTTCGGAAACCGGCATCAGGCCCATCACGTGCCACCTTCGCTGCCGTCTTTCTCCAAAGTCCAGTGACCGGATTTTCCGCCGGATTTTTCCACCAGCCGGATATCGCCGATCACCATGCCGCGATCGACCGCCTTGGCCATGTCGTAGATGGTCAGGCAGGCCAGCGAGCAAGCGGTGAGGGCTTCCATTTCAACGCCGGTCTGCCCGCTGACCTTTGTTGTCGCCGTGACGACCAACCCTGGCAGGCTGTCGTCGGCATCGATTTCGATGGAAACCTTTGAAAGCATGAGGGGATGACAAAGCGGGATCAGTTCATGGGTCTTTTTGGCCGCCATGATTCCGGCAATCCGGGCAGTCCCAATCACATCTCCCTTTTTGGCATTGCCGGAGCGGATCAGATCAAGGGTATCGGGGCGCATTGTGACGGTCCCGCGGGCAACCGCGATCCTGTGTGTGCTGTCCTTCTCGGAGACGTCCACCATATTGGCGGCTCCGGCATCGTCCAGATGCGTCAGCCTGGGATCCTGTTCGCGCGCCATCGTCCGTCTAGACCGCTTGGGACAGTGAGGACCGGGCCAGAAGCGTTCTGGTGGCCGCCGTCACGTCCTCCTGCCGCATCAGGCTTTCGCCGATCAGGAAAGTGGAAATGCCGACCTTGTTCATTCTTGCCAGGTCTGCCGGTGTGAACAGCCCGGATTCGCCAACGACAATTCGGTCGGATGGCACTTGCGGGGCAAGGGCCTCGCTTGTTTCCAGCTTCGTCTCAAACGTTTTCAGATTGCGATTGTTGATGCCGACCAGGCGGGAGGAGAGCTTCAGCGCCCGTTCCAGTTCCTCGGCGTTGTGAACTTCCAGGAGCGCATCCATTCCAAGGTCAAATGCCGTATCTTCCAGAGACTTGGCTGTATCATCGTCCACCGCGGCGAGGATGATCAGGATACAGTCCGCGCCCCAGGCACGTGCCTCGTGAACCTGATAGGTATCGTAGAGAAAGTCCTTGCGCAGAGCCGGAAGGCTGACGGCGTCCCGGGACTGGGTCAGGAACTCAGGCTTTCCCTGAAAGGAAGGCGCGTCCGTCAAAACGGAAAGGCAGGCCGCGCCGCCGTCTTCATAGGCCTTTGCCAAAACCGGCGGATTGAAATCCTCCCGGATCAGCCCCTTGGACGGGCTGGCCTTCTTGATTTCGGCAATGAGGGCGTAGTCACCGGCTGTATGTTTGGCTTCGATGGCTTTCAGGAACCCGCGCGGGGCGGACATCTGCGCGCTGCGCGCTTTCAGATCGGCCAAAGTGACTTTCGCTTTGGCAGCCGCGATTTCCTCGCGCTTGTAGGCTTCAATTTTTTGCAGAATATCGGCCATCTGTTATCCGTTCGACGCTGCAGCGAGTTTTTCCAGTGTGTCGGCTGCAGAGCCACTGTCAATGGCTTCCGCTGCCATGGCAACACCGTCCTTCAGGTTTGAGACCTTGTCCGCAACGAGCAAGGACGCGGCGGCATTGAACAGCACAATATCGCGATAGGCATTCTTGGCGCCTGCCAGCACAGCCCGGAGCGCTTTGGCATTTTCTGCTGGAAGACCTCCTTTCAAGTCTTCCATTTTAGCGATCGGCAGTCCCACATCTTCCGGTGAGATCTCGAAGGAACGGATCTGGCCATTGTTCAATTCGCACACAAACGTGGAACCTGTGGTCGTGATCTCGTCCATGCCGTCGGAGCCGTGGACAACCCAGGCTTTTTCGGACCCAAGTTCATGCAGAGCCCGGGCAATCGGCTCCACCCATTTCCGGTCGAAGACACCGACCATCTGGCGTTTGACGCTTGCCGGATTGGAGAGTGGGCCCAGCAGGTTGAAGATCGTACGCGTGCCGAGTTCCATCCGCGTGGGCCCGACGTGCTTCATCGCCGCGTGGTGGAGAGGTGCAAACATGAAGCCTATCCCGGCCTTGCGAATGCACTCGGAAATCTTCTCCGGGGAAATGTCGATGTCGACACCAAGTTCCGCCAGTGCTTCGGCAGCACCTGATCTGGAAGACAGTGAGCGGTTGCCGTGTTTGGCGACTGGAACGCCGCATGCGGCAACCACAATCGCCGTGCCGGTGGATATGTTGTAGCTGCCGGAACTGTCTCCGCCCGTGCCTACTATATCCATTGCGTTGGCGGGGGCGTCCACAGGCAGCATTTTTGCTCGCATGGTGGCCACGGCACCTGTGACCTCGGTGATGCTCTCCCCACGGACACGCAGGGCCATCAGGAAACCGCCCAGCTGAGACGGTGTCGCGGAGCCGGACAGGATCACTTCAAAGGCCTCCCGGGCTTCTTCCGGGGTCAAGGTGTTACCTTCGGCAACTTTGGCGATGATGTCTTTGAAGTCGGTCATGTCCAAAATCCGTAATCCCGAAAATCAGTTCTGGTTCAATCCGATGACCTGTGAGATCGCGGCATTGTTGATTTCAACGCCGGCCTCGTTTTCCCGGTCGGTGATGAACTGTCCGACCAGAGAGTCGCGGATCTGCTGGGATAGCTGGCTGGCCATCGCGGTCGCTTCCGGTGAATCCTGCTGAAATTCCGGCACTTGCGCCTCCGTCACCTTCAGGACCAGACGTCCGGTTCCATCGGCATCCTCGGTTGCTGCGCTTGTGCCTTCCGGGCCACTGAAGGTCGCCGCAATAGCTTCATGGCCGAATACATCGGTCGTGCTGTTACGCTTGAGGCCGGTTGCGGTCTTGAGTTCAAGTCCGGTTTCCTCCGACAGCGAAGCAAGCGGGGTTCCGCTTTCGACTTTATTAAGAAGGTCCGCTGCGGTGTCGCTGAGGCGCTTGGCGAGTTCGTCCTTTTTCCAGGAGGCCACGACATCCGACCTGACTTCGTCGAGCGTGCGGTCGCGGGAGGGGATGACTTTGGTCACCTCATACCACAGGAAGCCCTGGGCGCCGATCTGCAGGACATCGTTCTCAATGCCGATGTCGCTGTCGAAGGTTCCCGAAAGCAGTCCCTCGGCGTCAGGCAATTTCACCTCCGAACCGGTCATGGATTTTCCGGTCGCGTCAAACGATTCCGGCGCCTCCACGTCGAGTGAGAATTGCTCACCGACTTCGTCCAGACGCGCACCGCCGGCCCGGGCATCTTCGATCTCATCGATAAGATCCAGGATTTCCCGTTCGGCCTGTTGCTTGGCGAGATCCTGAACGATCGTGTCCTTGACCTCTTCGAACGGCTGCGTGCTTTCCGGCAGCACCTCTTCGACATTCAGAATCACGTTCGAGAACTGGCCGTCGATCGCACCGCTGGTTTCGCCTGCGCCCAGGGAAAACGCGGCTTCGCCGAGCGCTTCGTCGAGCATATCCGCTCTGGCCATAACGCCAAGGGAAACATCGTTGTTGGTGAGATTGCGTTCACTCATCAGCTCGTCAAAGGTCTTGCCCTTTTCCAGTTCTGCTGCGGCTGCTTCCGCGGCATCCTTGGAGGGAAACGACAGCTGACGTATCTTACGACGCTCGGGCTGGAAGAAATCGGCTTTCCGGATTTCGTATTCCGCGCGAGCGTCGTCTTCAACGATATCGTCCGGCCGGGCAAGGGTGTCCGGTGTCAGAGCGATATATTTAATTTCCCGGTATTCCGGCGCCTTGAAGTCAGCTTTCTTCTCTTCAAAATAGCTGTTCAGGACATCTTCCGCGGGATCTTCGATTTCGCCAATATAGTTCGCATCGATCTGCAGATAGTCTGCGCTGCGGGTTTCACCCTGATAGGCGTTCATAAGCTCAAGATAGCTGAGCGGCGCTTTCATGCTTCCGGCAATGCCTTCGGCAAGCTGGCTTCGTTCGGCGATATTGCGGCGCTGCACCACATACTCATCTTCCGTATAGCCGTTGGACTGGAGGAGCTGTTGCAGGCGATTGCGGTCATAGCGTCCTCCGAGTCCCTGAAAAGCCGGATCAGCCTGAATAATACTGGCGAGCCGCTCGTTGGAAACGCCCAGTTTCAGGTCCTGCGCCGTGTTGTTCATGGCGGCTTCGGAGATCAGCCTGCTGAGAGACTGTTGCGGAACGCCAAGGGCTGCACCTTCAGCGGGCGTAAGCGTCCGGCGGAACTGTTGGCCGAGCCGGTTCAGGTTCTGCCGGTAGGCCCGGTCAAATTGAAGAAGGGAGACTTCCGTGTCGCCGACCTTCGCTGCGACATTCCGGCCGTAACCCTGAAGAAAGTCGGTTACACCCCAGACACCGAAGCTGAAAATCAGCAATGCGATGAAAATTTTGGCAATCCAAGTGCCAGCACCCTTGCGCAGCGCGTCAAGCATGACGTCTCCCGTATTATTACATTCCGACAGCCATCAAGGAGGCTGATTATGGGGCCGGCTTCAGCCGGAGCGGGCGGATCATAATGATGAGGGAGCGGCGCCGCAAGGAGGCCCGCAGCAAAGATCTACTCCTAATCGAACTTTCCGGGACACGCGTGGATTGCCACGGCCGGACGCTTCTGCTCTATAAGCGGCAAATCATAGATCTCATCGGGGGAGAAACGGGATATGAGCGCAAAGATCAAGCCGCTGGTCGCCGGCAACTGGAAAATGAATGGCCTCAAGGCAAACCAGGCGGAGTTCTACAAAATGGTTGCCGGCATTCCCGAAGCGCTGGCTGACACCGTGGATACGATGATCTGCGCACCCGCCACACTGATTGCAGCGCTTGCCGACAAGGCTGGCAACGGAGCTCTGGGTGTTGGCGGACAGGACTGCCATGCAGCGGCGTCCGGTGCGCATACGGGCGACATCTCCGCGGAAATGCTTGCCGATGCCGGTGCAAAAGCCGTGATTGTCGGACATTCGGAGCGCCGGACGGATCATGGTGAAACCGATGAGCTTGTGAACGCCAAGGCGCAGGCGGCGTGGCGGGCCGGACTGGTCGCGATTGTTTGTGTTGGCGAAACGGAGGCCGAGCGGAAGGCGGGGCAGGCGATTCAGGTCGTTGAACGCCAGTTGAATGGCTCCGTTCCCGGCGGCGCCACCGCCGAAAACACGGTGATCGCCTATGAGCCGGTTTGGGCCATCGGCACGGGCCTGACGCCGACCGCTGGCGATGTCGAAGAAATGCACAAGGCCATGCGCGACAGTCTGGAAGGACGTCTCGGCGGCGAGGGCGCGGCCATGCGGCTGCTTTATGGCGGTTCGGTGAAGCCGGGCAATGCCAAGGAACTCATGGCCGTTGCCAACGTGGATGGCGCTCTGGTTGGCGGTGCCAGTCTCAAGGCGGATGACTTCCTCGGCATCCTGGCGGCCTATGAATAACAGTCTCGCTCTTGAAGCTTCTGTGATGAAGCAGCATTTGAAGGGTGGAAAGCTGGCGCCGTCTGGTGTAGAAGGCCGCCAAATCTTAAATTCAATACAGAATGGCGTTCGATGGAAACCGTAGTCATCGTAATCCACCTGATGGTCGTCTTGGCCCTGGTGCTTGTTGTCCTCCTGCAGCGTTCCGAAGGCGGTGCGCTCGGCATCGGCGGCGGTGGAGGCGGAGGCGTGATGTCCAGCCGCGGGACTGCCAACATGCTGACCCGGGCAACGGGGATTCTCGCCGTGGCCTTCTTTGCGACTTCACTGACGCTTAGCCTGATTGCCAAGAATCAGGACAGCCCGGCTGCGATTCTGGACGCAACGCCGACAGCAAGTGAAGGCGCTCCTGCGGCCGAGGATAGCGGTATGGACAGCGGCTCCGGCGGAATTCTCAACGATCTGAAGAAACTCGACGAACCTTCCGGCCCGCAGGTCCCGGCCGCGCAATAACGCGGCTTTGGCCGCCTTACGGCCCTTTCGACCAACATATGCCCTGCGGCTGATCTCGCAGGGCATTTTTATGTGTTAAGAACGCAACTCCCGAGTGGTCAAACAGCCCTCGGCAAGGATATGGTATTGGTCCATGGCGCGATACATTTTCATCACCGGCGGCGTGGTCTCCTCGCTTGGAAAAGGTCTTGCTTCTGCGGCACTGGGCGCTTTGCTCCAGGCGCGGGGCTATAAGGTTCGTCTCCGTAAACTGGACCCTTACTTGAATGTCGATCCGGGCACGATGAGCCCGTATCAGCATGGCGAGTGTTTTGTGACCGATGACGGGGCGGAGACCGACCTTGATCTCGGCCACTATGAACGCTTCACCGGCCGACCGGCCAACCAGCGGGACAACATCACAACGGGCCGCCTCTATCAGGACATCATCGCCAAGGAGCGGCGCGGTGACTATCTGGGCGGCACGGTGCAGGTGATTCCGCATGTGACCGACGCAATCAAGAATTTCGTCCTGGACGGCAATGAGGGCTACGACTTCGTTCTGGTCGAAATCGGGGGCACCGTCGGCGACATTGAGGGGCTGCCGTTTTTCGAGGCTATCCGCCAGCTCGGCAATGACCTGCCGCGGGGCGATGTCGTCTATGTGCACCTGACCCTGATGCCCTACATTCCGAGCGCGGGCGAGATGAAGACCAAGCCGACTCAGCACTCGGTGAAGGAACTGCGCTCGATCGGTATTCAGCCGGACATCCTGATGGTTCGCTGCGACCGGGCCATACCGGAGACGGAGAAGCGCAAGCTCTCGCTTTTCTGCAACGTGCGCGAAAGCGCCGTCATTCCCGCCTATGACGTCAAATCGATCTATGACGTGCCGATTGCCTATCATAAGGAAGGCCTGGACGACGAAGTTCTGTCCGCCTTTGGCCTGAAAGGGGCTCCGGCTCCGGTGCTCGATCGTTGGGAGGGAATCTCATCGGCTGTCGCCAATCCTGAAGGCGAGGTCAAAATCGCCATCGTCGGCAAATATACAGTGCTGAAAGATGCCTACAAATCACTGATAGAGGCGCTGGTGCACGGCGGCATCGCCAACCGGGTCAAGGTTGAACTGGACTGGATCGAATCAGAGACTTTCGAGAAGGAAGACCCGAGCCCCTATCTGGAAGGTGTTCACGGCATTCTGGTTCCCGGCGGATTCGGCGAACGAGGCGCGGAAGGCAAAATCGCGGCAGCCCACTATGCCCGTACGCGGGACATTCCCTATTTCGGTATCTGTTTCGGCATGCAGATGGCGGTGCTGGAAGCCGCGCGCAATCTTGCGGGCATAAAGGATGCCAATTCCACCGAATTCGGCCCGGCCAAAGAACCTGTCGTTGGTCTCATGACGGAGTGGTCCAAAGGCAACCAGCTGGAAATCCGCAACGCCGATGGCGATCTCGGCGGAACCATGCGTCTTGGGGCGTACCCGGCCGCTCTTAAGAGCGGTTCAAAAATCGCTGAAATCTACGGGGCGACCGCGATTTCGGAGCGTCACCGCCACCGGTATGAAGTCAACATCGGCTACCGGGACAAACTTGAGGATTGCGGTTTGATCTTCGCGGGAACGTCGCCGGATGGTGTGTTGCCCGAAACTGTCGAAATCGCCGATCATCCGTGGTTCATCGGCGTGCAGTATCATCCGGAGCTCAAATCCCGGCCGTTTGAACCTCACCCGCTGTTTGCATCCTTCATCGGTGCAGCCGTGCGGCAAAGCCGCTTGGTCTAATCACTCTTTTGAGTCTGAAGTCGGTTCCGGCAACGGAGGGACATCAGACGAATTTCAGATTAGAGCGACCAACGGTTCTGACAAACATGAGGAATTGCCATGGTGCGCGGTCTCGATCATCTGGTTGTTGCAGTAAAGGATCTTGAGGCTGCGGGCCGGGCGTATTCTGAGCTTGGTTTCACTGTGACGCCGGAAAACAGGCATCCCTGGGGGACGGCTAATCGCCTGATTCAGCTGGACGGATTTTTCATCGAACTTCTCAGCGTGGCCGATCCGAATCTGATTGAAGAGACCGAAGGCAAGCGTTATTCCTTCGGTGCGTTCAATCGGGATTTCCTGGCCAAAAGGGAAGGGGCCAGCATGCTGGTCCTGGAGAGCGCCGATCCAGCTGCGGACAGGGCGTCATTTCAGAAGGCAGGTCTGGACGTTTTCGATCCCTTCTCCTTCGAAAGGGTGGCCAATCTTGCCGACGGAACGACAGCCAAGGTCGCCTTTGACCTGACATTCCTGCATGATCCGCTCGCGCCGGAAATCGGATATTTCACCTGCCGGAACAAATACCCCGAGAATTTCTGGAAATCGGCTTTCCAGACCCATGCAAACGGGGCGCAGTCCGTCAAAACCATCTATATGCTTGCGGGCGATCCCTCTGATCACCACGAATTTCTGGGGGCGTTCACCGGGCAGCGCGAAATGAGGGCAACCAGTCTGGGGCTTGAGCTGGATACACCGCGTGGAAAGATTTTCGTTTTGAACCCTTCCGGCTACCGTTCGCTGGTTGGTGATGCTGCCGTGGACGCTGTTCGGGGCGAATTACCGCAGATCGCGGCGTTGGAAATCGAATGTGCAGGCCTCGGCGCCGCCAGAACTGTTCCCGCTACCGATTTGTATGGACTGACACTCATCCTTTCTCCGGCCAGCTAGGAATGTCATGGCAGCCGTTGGTTGCAGTCACATTGACCTACTGATCTGGCCAACCGGCCAAAAACGCGGCGGAATATCTTCGTCATTTGATCTTCCGCTACGGCAATAACGACTTGTTGTATCAACCAGTCCTTTTATAGTGAAGTCCGATCAAGCGCCTTGGTTTTGCCAGCCAGACAGCGGAGCTTCATGAATGACTTTTTCGCGTATTGCCTCATTTCCCCTGACATTTCTAATCGCTGGATTGGCGTCGGCCTTCCTTGCCGGGTGTTCCGATGATTCCAAAAAGTCCGCGGCCCCTGCGGCTCCGCCACCGTCCGTCACGGTTGCCAAGATTACTTCACAGGATGTTCGCCAAAGTGCCAGGTTCGTGGGCCAGATCGCGGCGGTGGACAAGGTCGATCTGATTGCACGGGTCAGCGGGTTTCTGGAAAAGAAGGCAGTTCCGGATGGCTCGTTGGTTAAAAAAGGCGACCTGTTGTTCACAATCGAAAAGGCGCAATACGAGGCTGAGCTGGCCAAGGCCAAGGCGGATCTTGCCAGCGCCAAGGCGGATGCGGCGCTCAAGGCTGCCAATGAAAAGCGCGACAAGGATCTGCTGAACAAAGGCCATGTCTCCGAAGCTGCCTATGAAGCCACGCTGGCGCAGAAACAGCAGGCTGAAGCTTCCGTTGAAGCTGCGCAGTCGGCATTGCAGCAGGCTGAACTCAATCTGAGTTACACAGATGTTTCCGCACCGTTCCCGGGGCAGATCGGCAAGTCGGCCTATAGCGTCGGAGAGGTTGTCGGACCAGGCACGGATCCGCTCGCCACTCTCATTCGGCTGGCGCCTGTGTACGTCAATTTTTCCGTCAGCGAAGCTCAGTATCTGAATGCCGTGAAGACGCACGGTCTCAATCCGGCTGATATCAGCCCGGACAAGTCACCCGATATCAGCCTGATCCTGCCGAATGGTGCGACCTACGAAGAAAAGGGCAAGATCGTTTATATCGACAACCAGGTGGATCCGACGACCGGCACAATTTCCTTCCGCGGCCAGTTCGGCAACAAGGACATCCGCCTTCTCGCGGGGACTTATGTCACGGTCGTGCTGGAGGCGCCGAATACGGAAACAGCGCTTGTGGCCCCGCAAGCCGCCATCCAGCGCAATCAGCAGGGAGCTTTCGCGCTGGCAATTACCGCCGACAAGAAGGTGGAACAAAGATATGTCGAACTCGGTCAGCAGACCGGCACGAATTTCATCGTGACCAAAGGACTGGATGAGGGAGACGAAGTCATAGTCGAAGGTCTGCAGAAGGTCAGGCCCGGCGTTGAAGTGACACCCGTCCTTGCGTCCAAGCCGGCGGAGAAAAGCTGATGTTCTCACGCTTTTTTATCTACCGGCCAAAATTCGCGCTGGTCATTTCCATTGTGATTACCATTGCCGGAGTGCTGGGCTATCTGGCATTGCCGGTTGAACAGTTTCCCAATATCACGCCGCCGGTCGTAAACGTTTCTGCCACCTATACCGGTGCGAACGCGGAGGTGCTGGAGGAGACGGTTGCCGCACCGATCGAGGGGCAGGTCAATGGTGTCGACGACATGATCTACATGCAGTCGACCAGCAACGACAGTGGCAACTATTCGCTGAATGTGACTTTTACCGTCGGAACCGACCCGGATATCGCGACAGTCAATACTCAGAACCGTGTCAGTCAGGCGACAAGCCAGTTGCCGAGCGAAGTGACGGCCAATGGTGTGACAGTGCAAAAAGCCAGCACCAACATGTTGCTGGTTGTGACCTTGTATTCGCCCAACGGCACGTATGACGAGGTATTTCTGTCCAACTATGCCTCCATCAACCTGAGGGATTCTCTGGCGCGTGTGCAAGGGGTCGGCCGCGCCGATGTGATGACCGATCTGGCCTACGGCATGCGCATCTGGCTGGATCCGGACAAGTTGACCAGTCTTGGAATGACGCCTTCGGATTTTATTTCGGCTGTACAGGATCAGAACATTCAGGTGGCTGCGGGGCAGATCGGGGCGCCGCCTGTCCCGGCTGGCCAGCAATTTCAGTATACGATCAAGGCCAGGGGCCGGCTGTCCACGGCGGAGGAATTCGAGCAGATTGTCCTGAGGACCGGTGAGGACGGTGCGGTTGTCACGATCGGCGATGTTGCGCGTGTTGAACTCGGGGCGCAGTTCTACAATGCCTCGGGTCAATTCAACGGCAAGCCTTCCACCGTGCTGGCCATTTATCAGGCCCCGGGTGCCAATGCGCTTCAGGTGTCGCAAAACGTTCTCGCGCGGCTCGAGAGTCTTTCCAAGACGTTTCCGCCGGATATGGATTACGGCGTTCCCTTCAACACCACGGATTTTGTGCAGGCCTCTCTGGATGACGTGATTACCACTTTGTTCCTGACGTTCCTGCTTGTGGTTTCCGTGGTGTTCGTTTTCCTTGGCAACTGGCGTGCGACGATCATTCCGACTGTCGCAATTCCTGTTTCGCTGATCGGAACGTTCGCGGTCCTTCTGGCCCTCGGTATGTCGCTCAACACGATTTCCCTGTTCGCGCTGGTTCTGGCGATCGGTATCGTGGTGGACGACGCCATCGTGGTTGTCGAAAACGTCGAACGGATCATCGCCGAAGAGGGACTTCCTCCAAGGGAGGCAACGACAAAGGCGATGGCACAGATCACCAGTCCGGTGATCGCCACGACGCTTGTGCTGCTCGCCGTCTTTGTTCCGACGATCTTCATGCCCGGTATTACCGGCCGGCTTTATTCGCAGTTTGCTGTCACGATCTCTGTCGCCGTGGTCATCTCCTCCATCAACGCGCTAACCCTGTCTCCGGCGCTTTGCGGGCTAATCCTGAAGGCTCGGTCTGGGCCGCCAAGGGGCATAATGGGGCTGTTCGACCGGGGTATCACGTCAGTCAGAAATGGCTATACGGCCGTTGTCCGCCGTCTGGTTCGGGTTGCCTTTGTCGGCATCGTGATTGTCGCCGGCGTTGTCGCAATCATCATGACTCTCGGCGGCTCGCTGCCGCAGGGCTTCCTGCCGTCAGAGGATCAGGGATACCTGATGGTGGACGTTCAACTTCCGGACGGCGCAGCTTTGGAGCGGACGGAGAGTGTTACTGAACGCGTTGTTGAACTGGCATCGAAAACCCCCGGTGTCGACAACATCGTCATCGTGAATGGCTACTCGATCCTGAATGGCGCAACTTCATCCAATGCGGCGCTGGTCATCGCGACCATGACGAGTTGGGACGAACGCCAGGCTCCCGGTCTGCGCATCAACGCGATTCTCGGCAAGTTCTGGGCAGAGTTCTCGACAATCCCCGGGGCGAATATCATTGCCTTCAATCCTCCACCCATTCCGGGGCTTGGCACGACCGGCGGGGTGCAGATGATGCTGCAACAGACAGGGGGCGGTACGCCGCAGGATCTTGCGTCGGCGGTCGGCTCGATGGTTTATTCGGCCAATCAAAGCCCCGACATCGCACGGGCCTATTCGACCTTCCGGGCGAATGTGCCTCAGGTCTTTGTGGACCTAGACCGGCAGAAGGCCAAGTCGCTCGGCATTGATGTGGCCAATGTCTTCACCACGCTTCAAGCCTATCTGGGCTCCTATTATATCAACGACTTCAATATTTTTGGCCGCGTTTACAAGGTCATGATCCAGGCGGAAGGAAAATATCGGGACAAGCCGGAGGATATCGCTGCGCTTTATGTGCGTACATCTGACGGAACCATGGTGCCGATGCGCAGCATTTTGACGACCGAGAACGTGCTCGGCCCACAGATCCTGACCCGCTATAACATGTTCCGCTCTGCCGCTGTCCTGGCAGATCCGGCGCCCGGAGCCTCCACCGGCGTCGTCATCAACGAGGTTCAAACTGCGGCGCAGGATGCATTGCCGCCTGGCTACACCTATGAATGGACAGGTACAGCCTTGCAGCAGCTCGGCTCGGGCAACGTCGTGCTTTTCATTCTGCTGCTGTCGATTCTGTTTACCTATCTGTTCCTGGTAGCTCAATATGAGAGCTGGACCATGCCGCTGGCGATCCTGATGTCGGTCTCCTTCGCAATCCTCGGTGCTCTGATGGCAGTGTTCGTGACTGGCAGCGATGTCAATCTCTACACCCAGATCGGGATGATCATGCTTGTCGGGATGGGGGCGAAAAACGCCATTTTGATCGTTGAATTTGCCATGGAACAGCGCGACGACGGAAAGTCGATCCGCGAAGCTGCGATCGAGGCAGCTCACTTGCGTTTCCGGGCTGTGATGATGACGGCCTTATCGTTCCTGCTTGGCGTTGTGCCGCTGATGACCGCCTCCAGCGCCGGGGCGGCCAGTCAGAAGGCAATCGGCTTTGCGGTGTTCGGTGGTATGTTGTTCGCCACATCGATCGGGGTGCTGCTGATCCCAATTCTATATGTGAGCCTGCAGACCATCCGCGAAAAGGTGAAAAGCCTTCTTGGCGTCAATCCGCAATCCGAAAGGACAAATCCGGTCGGCTGAGACAGTTTTTTCCAGTTTTGCTTATCGGAACCTTAAGCTGAGACTTGCTTGTAACTTACCGAAAGTCATCTGGCCGGGACGGGTAGGGAAATTCCGTCTGGCAGCCGCTGCGCAACGTATTCGGACGTGACCTCCCATGCGTCCTGGAGCGGAAGTTCGAGCGGCGAGGCGAGGCAAATTCGCACGCGACAGGAGTGCGGCGGGTGCCACATTCCGTCAGACATTCATTTTCGCTAAGGTGTTGGAAATATTGGTGAGCCGACAGGGGTTCGAACCCTGGACCTACTGATTAAAAGTCAGTTGCTCTACCAGCTGAGCTATCGGCTCCCACCATATTTCCGGTGCCGGCCGGCGCGTTTATTTCAGCGCCACCGCGTTGGTGGCGTGTGTTTAGGCCGACATAGAGGACATTGCAAGAGGCAATTTGGTTTTTTTCAACAGGCCTGAAAAAAACGTTTCGTTTGCTGTCGGGGTGCTGAATACATGGTCAAAAAATCTAAAAAGGTGGAGCTTTTCCAAGTAGTGATCACGCAATAAAAATGACGATGTCTGATAATTGCAAATACAGATCCGATTATCAACTCAGTTGTTAATTAACAAGTTTCATCTTTAAGAAAATAATGATCATTCTCCTGCGAAAACTGTCAGGTGGCGCAATAAAACGTTGTGCGGTAACGTTGTTGGTCACATGAGAGGTTACATGCAAACAACAACGATGGACACCCACACGAGCTCTGTCGAGTTCGATTTCGTGAAGGGGCATATCGCGGCGACGATGACCCTGATTCACGGCTTGATCGACCAAGGCTTGATTGATCGTGAGCACCTTGATGCCTTTTTTGCATCTTTCATCGGGGACTTGCCGCATAGTCGCGAGACGCTTGGATTGCGTCTGATCCTGGACCAGTGGCGCCAGGGGTTAAGGGACGGCGCAGCCGGAGATGAGCTGAAAGGTCAGCTGTTCGAAGTGATCAGTGGCGGCAAGGCGAACTGATGCAGTCAGGATAAGACCGGCCCGGGGTGCGGCCGGCGCCTATTCGAAAATACCGGATAAACGACGAGGCGCACGGGCGCCTTTTTTCGTGCTTGCTCCGAAATGGCCTCATGCCAGCAGGATGGATTTCGAATAGTTTTTCAGAACATGTGCCTTCAGCAATGAAAACTGGTCAGATGTGGGCTGGTTTGTTATCCCTAATGCAAACCAAAGAGGGGATACTTGGCGGATGGGGGCGAGTTCATTTTGCATAAGTGCTTGATAGAAAACATAAAAACGTCCGCTTTGCGAGGTTGGGCAACCAGTAGAAGTTTACTCCTTACCTGTTTTCACAAGTCTGCGCTGTTGGTCCTCGTTTGCTTTTCGCTCACAAGCCATTTCGCCCATGCCGACGGACAACAATTCATAACGATCGGGACCGCAGGTGTGACGGGAGTTTATTACCCGTCCGGAGGTGCGACGTGCAAAATCGTCAATCTCAGCCGGGAGCAGCACGGTGTGCGCTGTTCGGTGGAAACCACCATGGGATCGATTACGAATCTGAAGCAGATCAGGGCGGGGGAAATTGATTTCGGCTATGTCCAATCGGACTGGCAGCATCATGCATATAACGGGACGTCGGTCTTTGAGGAGGCTGGTTCGTTCAAGAACTTGCGGTCAGTTTTCTCCCTG
>JBNLAU010000248.1:0-3139 GCA_050302295.1 Roseibium sp.
CCGCCGGCAGCGGCGGAACCATCCACCCATCGCCCCGTCAAACGTGCTGATCGACCAGGACCGGATTTCCGTCCGGATCGACCAGCATGAAGCTGGCGCGGCCGGTGCCGGTTTCGTCCGCTTCCGACACGAAACTGTAGCCTTTGGCCTTGAGATCCTTCTGCAGCTCGCGCACGTCCTGGAAATCGTCCAGAACTCTTGCGTCCTGATCCCAGCCCGGATTGAAGGTCAGGATATTCTTGTCGAACATGCCCTGGAAAAGGCCGATTATCGTGTCGCCGTTTTTGAGAACGGTCCAATTGTCGGCCTGAGAAATGCCGATATCGACAAATCCAAGTCCCTTATAAAAGGCTTTCGACTTCTGGATATCCTGGACAGCGAGGCTGAGTGAAAACGCGCCGAGTTGCATGACGGGTTCCTC
The DNA here is from genome assembly GCA_050302295.1 of Roseibium sp. Taxonomy (GTDB): domain Bacteria; phylum Pseudomonadota; class Alphaproteobacteria; order Rhizobiales; family Stappiaceae; genus Roseibium. The sequence continues at coordinate 422 of JBNLAU010000248.1, forward strand.
CTTGTTCCCAACGGGGGCAGGGGGATGCTGTCAAAGGCCGAGATAGGACGCAAGGTCCAGGCGGGTTTCTTCGGTAAAGTGATAGGTGTTCCAGCCGAGTGCTCCGGCTGCCCGGATGTTGGCGGCGCTGTCATCGACAAGAAGAAGATCATTTGGATCGCAGTCGAGCGTGTTGCTGACATGCGTGAAAAACGCGTCGTCAGGCTTGGCGTGACCTATTCTGCCTGAGGAGAAGACGTGGCTGACACGATCGCGGAACCCGGCTTCATCCTCGATATAGGACGCCCGGTGATGCTCGTTGTTGGTCGCGATGACCTGCTGAACGCCGAGAGCATTCAACTTGTCCACCAAGGCGTTGGTCACGGGATCCTTCAGATCGTCCTTGGAGAACCAGTATTCCAGAAGCGTGTCCACACCAATCTGGTATCCGTTGGAAACGAGCCAGTTCTGAACGTGTTGTTTCAGGTCGATCTTACCGGAAATAACCTTGAAGAAGGTCTCATCGAAGATGCCCTTCTGAAAATTCTCGATCGAAATGCCGAGGTCTTCCTCGATCGTATCCGACCAGACAAACCGGCCATCAACGATGTTCCGGTTCAAAACGCCGTCGAAATCCCAGGCAATGATTTTGAGGTTTTTGTTCACAAGGCCCCGCCGGAACTGTCCTTGAGATCATGCTGGCCCATGTTGACGGCGTAAAGCCGGCAGGAACAGGCGTGTCAGTCGCGCACCCACTCCCGGCTGACCCGGTCATAGAGCCTGCCCGTTTCCAGGACGCCGGGTTTGACCAGTTCCAGAAGCTCTTGCGCTACGGCATCCGGTGTCGCCAGATTGTCCGCGTTCTCCCCCGGCATAGCCTTGGCGCGAAGGCCTGTGCGCGTCGGGCCCGGGTCGGCCAGATTGATCTTCATCGGCGTTTTCAGGCTTTCGTTGGCCCAGGTTTTCGCCATCGCCTCGACCGCCGCCTTGCTGACCGATTGCAGGCCCCAGAAGGCAGTCGCGGTCTGGGCATGGACTGAGGTCAGGAACAGGGCACGTCCCGCGTCCGACTGGCGCAGCAGCGGATCGAGCGAGCGCACCAGCCGCCAATTGGCGGTCACGTTGACGGCCATGACCTTTTCAAAGTCCTTCGGGCTGATATGGCCGAGCGGCGACAGGACGCCGAGCATGCCGGCATTGCCGACGAAAATGTCCAGCTTCTTCCAGCGTTCGAACAGGGCCGCACCAAGACGGTCCAGCGCATCGAAATCTGTCAGGTCCAGCGGAACGAGGGTTGCCTGGCCTCCAGCCGCCTTGATTTCGTCGTCCAGGTCTTCAAGGCCGCCGACCGTGCGGGCGAGGGCGATCACATGCGCCCCGCGTTCGCCCAGCTGTTTTGCGATCTGATAGCCAATACCCCGGGAAGCGCCGGTCACCAGGGCAACGCGGCCGTCAAAATCTTTTTCCATAATTCTCTCTTAGCCGACCTCGACCAGACGCGGTGCGCTGACGAAATCCTGATCCTCGGAAAGGTCGGTCAGTGGGGTCGGATAGTCTCCCGTAAAGCAATGATCGGTGAATTGCGGATTGTCATTGTCGCGGCCTTCGTAGCCCATGGACCTGTAAACACCGTCCACGGACAGGAACGCCAGGCTGTCGGCTCCGATGTAGGCGCGCATCTCTTCAAGGCTGTATTTGGCCGCCAGCAGCTTTTCACGCACCGGCGTGTCGATGCCGTAATAGTCGGAATATTTGATCGGGGGACTGGCTAGACGGAAATGCACTTCCTTCGCACCTGCGTCCCGGATCATCTGAACGATCTTCACGGAGGTGGTGCCGCGCACCAGACTGTCGTCGACCAGGATAACGCGCTTGCCCTCGATCCGCGCCCGGTTGGCGGAGTGTTTCATTTTTACTCCGAGAGCCCGGATCTGCTGGGTGGGTTCAATGAAGGTCCGGCCCACATAGTGGTTGCGGATGATGCCGAGTTCGAACGGTGTGCCGCTTTCCTGACTGTAACCGATTGCAGCCGGAACGCCGCTGTCCGGCACGGGAACGATCACGTCCGCTTCGATATGGCTCTCTTTGGCAAGCTGCCTGCCCATTTCCCGGCGCACGTCGTAAACACTGCGTCCGCTGACTACGGAATCGGGCCGCGAGAAATAGATATATTCGAAGATGCACGGACGGGCAGGCCGTTTGCCGAAGGGGAAATGAGATTCAATCCCGGTCGAGTCGCAGACGATAACCTCGCCGTTTTCGACCTCCCGAATGAATTTCGCGCCAATGATGTCGAGCGCGCAGGTCTCGGAAGCCAGGATGGGCGCTCCGTTGAGATCGCCCAGAACCAGCGGCCGGATACCCAGTGGATCGCGGGCGCCAATCAGCTTCTTGGATGTGAGGGCGACCAGCGAGTAGGCGCCTTCCATTTGGGTGATCGCGTCGATGAACCGGTCGACAATCTTGCCCTTCCGGGAGCGGGCGACGAGTTGGAGGACTACTTCGGAGTCCGACGTGGACTGGCAGATGGCGCCGTCGCGGATGAGCTGAGCTCGCAAGGTGAGGGCATTGGTGAAATTGCCGTTGTGGCAGACAGCGATACCGCCGCCTTCCAGTTCGGCAAAGAGCGGCTGCACGTTGCGCAGGATCGTTTCGCCGGTGGTGGAATAGCGCACGTGGCCGACCGCTGTCCTGCCCGTGAGCCGGCCGATCGTCTCGGCATCGGAGAAGTGGTCGCCG
>JBNLAU010000249.1:0-3087 GCA_050302295.1 Roseibium sp.
AAGAGCCGGAATTGCGCGGGCTGCTGGCGCTCTGCCTGATCCAGCATTCACGGCGTAAGGCAAGGCTGGGCCCGGACGGGCGGGCGGTCACCCTCGAGGACCAGGACAGGCAGCTCTGGGACCGGACGCTGATCGCCGAAGGCACCATTCTATTGGAAGCAGCCCTCCGGTCCGCCCGCCCGGGACCCCTGCAGATCGAGGCGGCCATTGCCGCGACGCACACGCAGGCCAAATCCTTTCAGGAAACCGACTGGGCCGAGATCGACCGGCTCTACCGCGCGCTTGAACACATTCGCCCGTCACCCGTGGTGGCACTCAACAGGACCGTCGTCCTCGCCAGGTTGAAGGGGCCGGCGGAAGCGCTTTCCCGGCTTGATCCCATAGCGGCCGCGCTGGAGCGCTATGCTGGTTTCCATGCGGTGAAAGGCTCGTTTCTGGCTGAACTGGGCAACTATGGCGAAGCCCGGACCTCCCTGGAACGGGCCTTGCACCTTGCCGGGACGGAAACCGAAAAGGAACATGTCCGTCTGAAGCTGGAGGTTATCCCCCGAATGGCAGACCTGTGACCCTCCGCCTGCCAGAGCCCGGCACCGAGTTTCAAAAAAAAGTCACCCCCTGTCGGATTTTCCAATCCCGCTTCGTCCTTTGATCACCCGGAGCGAACCGGGCAGAGTTTAATTGTGAGGACCAAAGACATGAGCAATCCTATGCAAACCCATGGCGCCTTCAGCTGGATGGAACTGCACAGCGGTGACAGCGGCAAGGCGAAGGCCTTTTACACAAACCTTCTCGGCTGGGGCACGGAAGACATGGAAATGCCGGGCATGCCCTATTCGGTCATTGCCAATGGCGAAGACAAGATCGGCGGCTTTCCGCCTGATGCGTCCGACACCCCACGCTGGTTACCCTATGTCACCGTTGACAATGTCGACGCCCGCGTCGAGAAGGCCAAGGCTCTGGGCGCGACAATTGCGATGGAACCCTTTAGCGTGCCGAGCGTCGGCCGCATGGCAACCATCGTTGATCCGGTCGGCGGTGTCATCGCCCTGATCACCTACGAAGCGCCGGCAGATGCATAAACCTTTTTGGTGGCCAGCGCTTGTGCAGGCCACCACCCTCCTAATCTCCGGGAGTCCGAGATGGACATGATTTCAGCAGTGCCAATCACCGTCGTTTTTGTGGCAATCTTCGCCCTTTTGCAGGTTCCGATCACGGTCGCCGTCGGCCTGTATCGGGCAAAGACACGCATTCAGTTCATGGATGACGGCGACCCGTCGCTCATGAGGCGCATGCGGGCCCATGCCAATTTCACCGAAACCGTGCCGATGAACCTCCTGGCAATGGCCGCTGCGGAACTTGCGGGCGCGCCCGGGCCGCTGCTGTGGACTTTGGGCGGCATTCTGCTGGTCGGCCGTTCGATGCATTACGCGACGCTTGTCACGTCAGGCCACGGCATCGGTCGCTCGGTCGGCATGCTGATGACGGTCACGCCGCTGGTGATCTTTCCGGCCTACATTCTATTGACCGTGGCCGGGATACGGTTCTGATACCAGCCGCAACAAGTGGGAACTCGGCTGAACGAGCAAATGCACAACGCCGCCTTGCGGGCCTATCCGCAGGCGGCGTTTGACAGATCAGTGATACAGGCCGTTTCGGGCGTTGCCGAAGCCGTTTTTATTCGGCGGCGACCGCCACATCACGGTAAGACCGGCGCGCCCAGGGGCGGGTGCCTTCCGGGATCTCATCGACGGTGCCGACCGGCTGCAGGTATTTGGTGACTTCCGGCCACTCTCCGGCCTTCAGGGACTTCAGAATTTCCGGCTTGGAAATCTCAAAAGACGTCACGCCGCAGCGGCGGGCCAGCGGCACCTGATCGAGAATGTATTTGCCCACTGCCCGAATGTCGCCCGCATATTCCAACTGCTCGCGCAGCACGCGCGCCGCCGAAAATCCCCGGCCATCGGCAAAGCTCGGAAAGTCCACCGCGACAAAGGCCAGACGATCGAGAAAGGGCTGAGCCAGCTCGACATCGTCGCCCGCTTCCACCACGACGGCGGTTTTGGCACCGCGCGCCAGATAGGCCTCAGCGTCGCTCAGGAAAAGCGACTGCGGCACCAGGACGTCGCCTTCGACAGCAGCACCGGTTTCCGGATCCGCCCCTATCCAGTTTTCTTCGGTGAAGTCACCGTCCTTGTAGATTGTAGCCATTCTTCAGCGTCCTCAAAAAATCCAGATCCCGACTGCGGTCAGATACCACTGCCGTCAACTTCCTTGCCATGGGTCGGCCAGTGAATGCCGCACTCCGTCTTGTCCTGTCCGCGCCAGCGTCCTGCCCGCGGGTCCTCGCCCGGTGCAACCTTGCTGGTGCAGGGCAGGCAGCCGATCGACGGATACCCTTGCGCGACCAGCGGATGCGGCGGCAGATCGTGAGCCTTGGCATAGTCCAGGATCTCGGCCGGAGACCAGTCGGCCAGCGGATTGACCTTCACCCGGCCTTCATCGATTTCGAAATACTCGAGATTGGCGCGCGAAGCGCTCTGATAACGCTTGCGCCCGGAGACCCAGGCTCCAAACCCGTTCAGCGCACTTTCCAGCGGCACCACCTTGCGGATATGGCAGCACGTGTCCGTGTCGGTCATCCAGAGCATGCCAGCCGGGTCGTTCTCGGTCAGATCCTCCTGGCTCGGCTTGTGCGTGCGCACGTCGCTCAAGCCGAGTGTTGCAACCAGCTCGTCACGGTAAAGCAGCGTGGCCGGAAACAATTTGACGGTGTCCACAAACAGAACCGGCGTAGATGGATCTATCTGGGCAAGCATATGCAATAGCACAGCGGAGTCCGCGCCAAAGCTGGAAACCATGGCAATGTCACCGGCAAACTGGTGCCGGACCGAGGCCATAAGAACTTCCTGCGCCGTGGCCCCCTCAAACTGGGTGTTCAGCGCGGCGACTTCCGCCTGCAGACCCAGTTCCGGGTCAACGCCTAGGCTGAATGTTTCATGCAGCGCCATATAGGGCCTCCTTGAAGGGCTCCTCCCCGACCCGGCGATATGCCTCCAGGAAGGTCTCTTCTTTGCCTGAGCGCAAGCC
>JBNLAU010000250.1:0-10656 GCA_050302295.1 Roseibium sp.
TCAGGATCTGCTTCGGCGCGCCGAAGGGCGTGAAATGCAGGTAGTTCGGGTCTTCCTGGTGCCATTCCAGGCCGCCCTTATCGCCATAGACACGGATCTTGAGATTGTTCTCGTTGCCCGGTGCCACTTGTGAGCACCACAACATGCCGCGCGCACCGCTGGCATAGCGCAGCATCACGTGGCCATTGTCGTCGACCTGCCGGCCCGGGACAAAGGACTGCAGATCCGCCGCGAGGCTTTCCGGTGTCTCTCCGGTGATGAAGGCAGCGAGGTTGAAGGCATGGGTGCCGATGTCGCCAGTCGAGCCACCGAGACCCGTACGGGCCGGGTCGGTGCGCCAGTCGGCCTGCTTGTTGTGCTGTTCCACCGTTAGCCAGTCCTGGGGATATTCGACCTGGACCACCCGGAGCGTGCCGATATCGCCATTCGCGACCATCTCACGGGCCTGACGCACCATCGGATAGCCGGTGTAATTATGGGTCAGGAAGAACAGCGCATCGGAACTTTCCGCCGCTTTGACGAACTTCTTCGCGTCCGCCAGCGTCGAAGTCAGCGGCTTGTCGCAGATGACATGGATGCCGCGCTTCAGAAACTCCTTCGCGGCCGGGTAGTGCATGTGGTTCGGCGTGACGATGGCCACCGCCTCGATGCCGTCCTTCAGCCGTGCCTCGCGCTTGGCCATGTCGGCAAAGGAATCGTAGATCCGGTCTTCCTTGAGGCCGAGCGCCCGACCTGACTCCTGTGCCTTTGTCGGGGTCGAGGACAGGGCGCCCGCCACCAGTTCGTAGTCGCCGTCGATCCGCGAGGCGATCCGGTGAACCGCGCCGATAAAGGCATCCTTGCCGCCGCCGACCATGCCGAGCCGGATCGGGCGCGTTTGCGTGTTGTCTGTGCCTTCAATGGCCATGCTGTGCCTCCTCAGGTTGTCGTGATGCGCCATTTTGCGCACTGTAATCGATTACATAGCTTACTTCCATACATGGAACCCTCATCCAGAGGAAGCGCGTAAGCGCTGTCCCGAAGGATGGGGCACTTGTCTGGAGTTTGCAGCCCGTCCTTCGAGACGGACCTGACGGTCCTCCTCAGGATGAGCCTGCGCAAGGTTTGGGGCATGTTGCGGTACTCGAAAGAGATTGGTGCCGAAGTGCTGGCCTCACCCGATACCGAGCATCCTCCGGTTGGCAGCGTCGTCATTGCCGCCGTCGGCGAAGTCGTCAAACGCCTTTTCGGTCACCCGGATGATGTGGTCCTTGACGAATGCCGCGCCTTCGCGGGCGCCGTCTTCCGGGTGTTTCAGGCAGCATTCCCATTCGACCACCGCCCAGCCGTCGAAATCATTGGCGGCCATCTTGGAGAAGACGGCGCCGAAATCGACCTGACCGTCGCCGAGTGAGCGGAACCGGCCGGCCCGGTCGACCCAGGACTGGTAGCCGCCATAGACGCCCTGGCGTCCGGTCGGATTGAACTCGGCATCCTTGACGTGGAACATGCCGATCCGGTCCTTGTAGATGTCGATATTATCCAGGTAGTCGAGGCACTGCAGGACGTAGTGGGACGGATCGTAGAGCATCTTGCAGCGGGCATGGCCGTTCAGGCGTTCAAGGAACATCTCGAAGGTGATGCCGTCGTGAAGATCCTCGCCAGGATGGATCTCGTAGCAGATATCGACGCCCATCTCGTCGGCATAGTCGAGGATAGGCCGCCAGCGGCGGGCAAGTTCGTCGAAGGCCGTCTCGATCAGGCCCGCGGGCCGTTGCGGCCAGGGGTAGACATAGGGCCAGGCAAGCGCGCCGGAAAAGGTCACGTGCGCGGTGATGCCCAGATTGCGGCTTGCGGCGAGCGCCAGCTTGACCTGGTCGACCGCCCAGGCCTGGCGCGCGGCCGGGTTGCCATGCACATGGGGCGCGGCAAATCCGTCAAAGGCGGTGTCGTAGGCCGGGTGCACGGCGACAAGCTGGCCCTGGAGATGGGTGGACAGTTCTGTGATCTCCACGCCGTTTTGCCGTGCCGTACCGGCAAACTCGTCGCAATAGGTCTTGGAGCTGGCAGCTTTTTCCAGATCGATCAGCCGACCGTCCCAACTTGGCACCTGCACACCGAGATAGCCGCATTCCGCGGCCCATTTGGTGATCGAGTCCCAGGAATTGAACGGTGCTTCGTCCCTGGCAAACTGGGCGAGAAACAAAGCGGGGCCTTTTATCGTTTTCATGATTGCCTTCCGAAATCGGGAATGAGGGGACAAAAAAAGGCCGGGGCTCCATCGCTAAAAGCCCCGGCACGTACTTCCTTGAGGCCTTAGAAGGGCGAGTCAGGGAAGTAGTAGCTCTCGGCATTCTCAGGCGTGACCAGGGTCGCGCCGAGAATGTAACGGCCGGCAACCGGACCGTTGGACTTGAACGCCTGGACGGTTGCGTCCATGGCGGTGGCGATCATCGCGGGCGGATAGAGCACATCCACCGGGACCAGCGTTTCGCCGTCCATGATGCCCTTGATGGTCTCTTTCATGCCGGCGCCGCCAACAACAAACATGCCGTCGCCATCGCGTCCGGCCTGTTTCAGGGCCGCGACCACGCCGATGGCGATGTCGTCATCCTGGGCCCAGACAGCGTCGATGTCGGGGAAGCGGGACAGGAAGTCCTGCATCACCTCAAAGCCGTCGTCCCGGTTCCAGTTGGCATGCTTGTGGTCGAGCACGTTGATGCCCGAGCCTTCGATCTCTTCCATGAAGGCGTCGAAGCGCTCATTGTCGATCACGGTCGGAATGCCGCGCAGGATCACGATGTTGTCGCCTTCCTTCAGGCGGCCCTTCATGTACTGGGCAGAGACCCGGCCGAGCTCCGGGTTGTTGCCCGCGACATAAAGATCCTCGATGCCCGGCTGGCTGAGGCCGCGGTCAACGACCGTGATCCAGGCGCCGGATTTCTTGACGTTCAGTACCGGATCGGTGAGCGGCTCGGATTCGAACGGCAGCACCACGAGGGCGTCGATCTGATGGACCGAGACCAGGTCTTCCAGGGCGCCTGCCTGGGCTTCCGGATCCGGCGAGTTGACCAGGATCAGGTCGACGTCCGGATAGAGAGCTTCAAGCCGCTTCTCGGCCTGTTCCGCGTGCCAGTTCATGCCCGCGGCCCAGGCGTGAGTCGGGGTCGGGTAGCTGACACCGATCTTGATCTTGTCCTGTGCCAGTGCGGTCCCCGCAAAGGCCAGCAACCCGACGGCTGCAACCGCTCCCAGAGCTTTTTTCATAAGCATCGTTTCCTCCTCCAATGCCATTCCGTTTGGACGCACCTCTCCCGTCCGGTGCGAGCCGGTTCATGAGTTGGGGACGGGTCCCTATTCGGTTGAGTTCAGCGTGGGCGGCTTACTTGCTCTTGCCGAGCTTCCAGTCGCTGCGCTGCAGAAGAACCGCAACGATGATGATCAGGCCCTGCATGGTTCCATTCAGGTAGTTCGAGATCACATCGGTGAAGTTCAAAATGTTGCCGATGGTGGTCAGGATCAGGGCGCCCAGGATGGTGCCGCCGATCCGGCCGTAGCCGCCCTTCAGCACAGTGCCGCCGATGATCACCGCAGCGATCGCTTCAAGCTCCCAGAGCACGCCGGTCGAGGCCGAGGCCGAGCCGAGGCGGGGCACGTAGATGATGGTCGCGAATGCAACGCACAGGCCCTGAATGACATAGGTCAGCGTTTTTACCCGGTCGACATTGATCGCGGAATATTTGGCGACTGCCTCATTCGAGCCGATGGCGGTGCAGTAGCGTCCGAACGCCGTCCGGTTGAGCAGCAGCCAGCCGCAGATGGCAACCCCGATGAACACCCAGACAGGGTAGGGCAGACCCAGGAAACCGTCATAGTAGACCGGCCGGTAGGTGCCGCGAATGTCGAAGTTCAGCGACAGCGTGCCGCCGTCGGCGAAATAGGTCACCAGCGAGCGGTAGATGCCCATGGTGCCGAGCGTCACGATGAAAGCCTCGATCTTGCCCTTGGTCGTCAACGCGCCGTTGATCCAGCCAGCCCCGATGCCGAGCACAAGCGCGCAGCCGCAGCCGAGCAACACGGTGGGAACGCCGGGGCCCATGGTCTCGACGGCATTGTTCATGATGATGATCATGACGCCGGCAATCGCCGCGGCCATGGAGCCGACAGAAAGATCGATGCCGCCGGCGGTGATGACGAAGGTCGCGCCAACCGCAATGATGCCGATGAAGGCCGAACGTGTCAGCAGGTTGGTCAGGTTGCCTTCGCTGACGAACGCCGGGTTCAGCATGAAACCGATCACGCACAGCAGCAGCAGCGCCAGGGCAGGGCCGACGGTCTTAAAGTCGACGGAAGGCCGTTTGGCCGGTTTGGCTGCCGGCTCATTGGATGCGGTCATCATGGTCAATGGAGATCCTCCCGTTTCAGCCCGGCGGCGTAGCGCATGATTTCGTTTTCGTTGATGTGATCGCCCGTCAGGACGCCGGTGATATGGCCCTCGCGCATGACCGCCACCCGGTGGCAGATGCCGATGATCTCCGGCATTTCGGAAGAGATCACGACAACGGAAACCCCTTCGGCGGCGAGCGCGGCGATGAAATGATAGATCTGCTGTTTGGTGCCGACATCGATGCCGCGTGTCGGCTCGTCGATGATGACGATCTTCGGGTCGCATTCCATGATCTTGGCGAGCAGAAGCTTCTGCTGGTTGCCGCCGGAGAGCTTGCCGACGGTGATCTCCCTGTCCTTTGCCCGGACATCGAAGCGGCGGATAGCGCGGTCGAGCGCATTCTCCTCCGCCTTGCGGTCGATGCGGAAGTTCTTCACGAATTTCGGCAGGGCGAACAGGGTCAGGTTCGGCTGCATCTTCTTGTCCAGAAGCAGTCCTTTTTCCTTCCTGTCCTTGGTGAGATAAGCGAGACCGAGGTCCCGCGCTTTTGCGACGGTGATGGGGCCGGTGTCGCGTCCGAAAATCCTTATGGAACCACTTTCAACCGGCGCCAGCCCGCAGATCGCCTCGAAGACGGCGGTGCGGCCCGAGCCGATCAGGCCGGAGAAACCGAGAATCTCGCCCTTGCGCAGGACAAAGCTGACCGGACCGACGCCCGGGGCAACGAGATTGTCGACCTCCAGCACCAGTTCGGCATCGACATCGGCTTCGTGCATGGGCGGATAGAGGTCGGAGAGCTCCCGGCCGACCATCATCTGGGCCATCATGTCCGGGGTCAGGTCGCTCGAAGCGCGGGTGTCGATCCATTGGCCGTCGCGCAGGATGGTCACCCGGTCGGCAATCGCCTGGACTTCGTTGAGCTTGTGCGACACGAAAACAATGCCGACACCGCTTTCCTTGAGCTTTTCCACCTGGCGGAAAAAGACTTCTGTCTCCTCTTCCGTGAGCACGGCGGTCGGTTCGTCCATGATCAGGATGCGGGCGTTGCGGCTGACCGCCTTGACGATCTCTACCATCTGCTTCTGGGCGATGGTCAGGTCCGAGATGCGGTCGGCCGGGGAAATGTCGAGGCCGATTTCGTCCAGGTATTTTTGAACACTCGCGCGCATGGCGGCCCTGTCCAGAAAGCCCTTGGAGCGGACTTCGCGGCCCAGGAAGACATTCTCCTCGACCGTCATCTGCTCGGCGAGATTGAGTTCCTGGTGAATGAGCACGATGCCGAGCCGTTCAGCGGCGCCGTTCGGGGGCAGGGCGGTTTGTTTGCCGTCCAGGCGGATCTGGCCTGAGGTCGGATCATGGAAGCCCGACAGGATTTTCATCAGAGTGGACTTGCCGGCACCGTTTTCGCCGATCAGGGCATGAACCTCGCCGGGGCGCACATCCATGCTGACGCTGAACAGCACCGGCACAGGCCCGAAGGATTTGCTGATGTTGACTGCTTCGATCACGGCCGTCTGAGTGGGCGCGTCCACGCTCATTTTCTGGTTCCTCCCCGGCGGAAATGTCCTCTTCCACATTCACGCCATGATTGATATGTAAACGTTTTCATTGTCGATGTAAACCTTTACATTACGCATTGTAAACCTTTTCATTTGGTGCAATGCGCAGTATACAGCGTAAACGGTGTGGAGATTCATGACCTTGGCGAATGCCCGCACTGCAACATGTCTGGATCCGCAAGATGAGCGAACCGGTAGACCGGCCGGCCACAATTGAAGACGTTGCAAAGCTTGCGGGCGTTTCTATCGCGACGGTCAGCCGGGCGTTGCGGTCGCCGGAAAAGGTTGCCGAGAGCACCCGCAAGAAGGTCACGGCCGCGATCGCGCGCACAGGCTACACCGCCAACGCTATGGCGCAGAACCTGCGGATGCAGCGCTCGCAGATGGTTCTGGTCCTGGCGTCCTCGATTGCCGATCCGAATTTTGCCGGCATCCTGACAGGTCTTGAAAAGGCCGCCGCCGAGCGTGGCTACGGCGTGCTGATCGGCAATACGGAAGGCACCACCGGCATCGAACAGAGCTACATGCGGTTTCTGTCGACGGGCATGGCCGACGGGCTGGTGCTTCTGACCGGTCATGTTCCGGTTGCCGGAGAACCGCAAGCCCCCTTGAGCAGCCTGCCGCCGATCGTGGCGACGGAACGGCCATTGGCCAATGCGAACATCAGCTATGTCGGCGTCGATGACGTTGCCGCCTCAAAGATGGCGACGGAATACCTGATTTCCCTCGGCCACCGGAGGATCACCTATATTTCCGGCGGACCGGCGGATGTGCGCAGCGATCTGCGCCATTCCGGCTACCGACAGGGATTGAAAGAAACGCCCGAGACCCTGCGCGACTGGCGGGTGGAGGGCGAGGGGACCGCCGAAAGCGGCCGGGCGGCGGTCGAACGCCTGTTCATCAAGGACGATCTGCCGACCGCCTTTTTCTGCTTCAATGACAACACCGCCATCGGCGTGATCTCGGCGCTGCAGCTGCGCGGCTACCGGGTGCCCGAGGACTTTTCCGTGCTCGGCTTCGACGACATTCCCTTCGCCAACAACTTCACCCCGGGCCTCACAACGATCCGCCAGCCGCGCCACCATATCGGTGAGAAGGCCATGAACATCCTGCTCGACCGCCTGGCCAACCGCTCGCTGGAGAGCAAGGCCTATCTGCTCCATGGTGATCTGATCGTGCGCGAAAGCTGCAGTGGTGTCAGCCGCGCGTCAAAGTGACCGTCGATCCCGGCCTCGTTCGCGGAGCGGGGACAGTTGTTCGGTGACTTCGTCGAGAAAGGCCCGGGCGAGTTTGGATAGGCCCGTTCTGCCGGCATAAACAGCATAGAGCGAGACATCCGGCATCCGCCAGTCCGGTAGCACTTCCACCAGACGCCCCGAGGCAAGGTCTTCCTGGCACAACAGGCCCGGCACATCGCCGATCCCGGTGCCGAGTTCAACGGAGGTCTTGACCGCGAGGTAGTCATTGACTGCAAGGCTCGGCTCAAACGGCGTTTCGAAAACCTCGTCCCCATTTTGCAGGCGCCAGACAATTTCGTCCCTCGAGAGAAAATTGAATCCGATCAGGTGATGCGCGAGCAACTCGTCTGGTGTCCTGGGGGCCCCGTGGACCGCCAAATAGGAGGGGGCCGCGCACAGGCGATGTCGATGGGTGAGCAGCTTGCGGATCACAAGGTTGGGCGCCGTTGGCCGGGCAACCCGAAACGACAGGTCGATCCTGTCATCAACGAAGTCCAGCATGCGTTCGCTGACCGTTACCTGAACCTGCGCCTGCGGCTGATTGCGCAAGAAGGCGTCGATGGGCCTGGCAAACAGCATTTCGGCGAGGTTGGGTGGAACCGAGATCCGGAGTTTTCCGGCGAGGCCTTCCTGTTTGCCGCGAATGACCTGATTGGCAAAGGTCAGCGCGCTGATGCCCTTGCTGGCATGCTCGAAATAGAGCCGGCCGGCCTCCGTTGCCCTGAGGGGCTTGTGGGATCTGTCGATCAGCCGGACCTGCAGCTCCGCCTCGAGTTCAGCGACTTTGCGGCTGACGGTCGACAGCGGCATGTTCATCTGCCGAGCGGCGCCGGTGAAACTCTCCCGGCGGACGACTTCCACAAAAACGGCAATGGCATCGAGCTGGCGCATAAGATCTCAAAAATGGAAATTATCTTTCGAAGATAACATGTATTCCCAAATTCGGAAGTCACCTAGCTTGATCGGCATCAAGACCCAAGCGAGGCGAGCCCATGACCAATACCGACAGGACCATCAATTACATCGAGTTCCCGCTCGTGGACGCGGCGCGGACGAAGGTCTTCTATCAGGCCGTGTTCGGCTGGCGATTTCAGGACTGGGGCGACACATATATCAGCTTCAGCGACGCCGGCGTCGAGGGCGGTTTCAACGGGGAAAGCGGTGTCCCGGTGACGTCACCGGGTGTCCTGGTGGTGCTCTACGCCGGCGACCTGGCGAAAACGCTCGCAGCGGTGCGGGATGCCGGTGGCGAAATCCTCAAGGAACCCTATGACTTTCCCGGCGGCCGTCGGTTCCACTTTGCCGATCCCAACGGAAATGAACTCGCCGTCTGGACGGAGGCGGACCAATGACCGTTCTCGTGACAGGCGCGACCGGCAACATCGGATCGGAGCTGATCCGTCTTCTGGCGACTGACAAGCGCCCGGTGCGAGCCATGGCCCGCTCGGTGGACCGGATCGCGGAAGCTCCGGGCTTGGAACCGTTTGCCGGAGAATTCATGGATGCAGATCGTTTGCGCGCGGCCATGGACGGTGTCGACACGCTGGTTCTGATCACGCCGTCCGCGCCTGAGGCGGCCGAACAGGGCTCGGCCTGCATTGCCGCTGCCAGGCAGGCGGGCGTGCGCAAGATCGTCCGGGTGTCGGCGATCAAGGCCAGCCCGGACGGTCCGACTGAAAACACCCGCCTTCATGCCAGAACGGAAGCGGAGATCCGGGAGAGCGGGCTGGCCCACGTGTTCCTGCGCCCGAATTTCTTCATGCAGAACATGCTTCTGGTCGCCGATGCCCTCAAAGCCGGCCAGTCCTTCTCTTTTGCCAATGGCGACGCACGCATGGGCCTGGTTGATGCCCGTGACGTTGCCTTGTGCGCCAGGCATTGCATCCTGAGCGACGCCTGGAACGGCAGGGCCTTTGAGCTGACTGGACCGGAAGCGATCAGCTTCGGCGATGTCGCCAAGAGGCTCTCCCAACTTTTCGGCAACCGAGTGCGGTACCAGCCGGTCTTGCCGGAGGATGCCCATGACTTCGCGCTTCATAGCGGCTGGGGCGAATGGATGGCGGCGCTGCTGCGCGACTATGGCGCGGCCTACAGCTCCGGTTGGGGAGATTTTGTCACAACCTATGTCGAGGACATGACCGGAAGGCCGCCAAGATCGTTCGAGACTTTCGCGGAAGAGGTGCTCTTGCCGGTTCTCGGGCGAGACACGGTCCCGGTCCGCTGCGGCTGAATTCAGGCTGTTGCGGCGGTCCTGCCAACCTGCCTGGCCATGATGCAGCCGAGCAGCTTGTTGGTCACGGCTCGTGTGCCCATGTTGCCGCCGAATTCCATCGGCCGGAGTGCATTGTCTTCAAAGCCCTGGTCGACCGTCGTGTTGATCAGGGCGGCGGCAACGCCAAGCGCCTTAGCCGCCCTGCCAGACCCTGATCGCCTCGACTGGATAAACCAGCATCAACACGTTCAGCGTGAGATTGTCCCTGATGACCCAGAGTGCCAGCAGTTCGAAGAAAATGGCGGTCAGGACCGTCACCCAGACCGGCATGCGCCAAGCGAAGAAGAACCCGGTCAGCATCCAGATGATGTCGAAGACGGAATTCAGCACGCTGTCGCCGGTATAGCCGGCAGCAATGGTCGCCTCGCGGTAGCGGTCGATGATCCAGGGGCTGTTTTCCACGATTTCCCAGGCCGCCTCGATAAAGATCGCGCCGAGCGCCCTCTCACAGGCGGTGTTGCGCCGGAACAGCAGCCACAGGAACCAGTAGAAGAGGACCCCGTGGATGATGTGTGAGGGCGTATACCAGTCGGCAATATGCTGCGAGGAACCTGATATGTCGCTGGCAGGCGTCCACAAAAGCACGTAACCGCACTCGCAGATCGGGATCCGCCCCATGGCCAGAAGGATGGCGGCGGTGGCGGCGATCATGACAAGGCCGATGATCAGGCATTTGCGGTGGCTCAAGGCAGGTTCTCCTGACGGTGGATCGGCGGCTGGTGATTCTAGGCTGGAAATTTAGCAGGATTCTCTCTATGACCTTGCGCCAACGAAACATCAATCCGTCCGGCCTTAAAGCAGTGAGGGTGCGCCCCGGTTTTGAACCGATGCGTTGCGCAACCGCGCCGGAACTGGAACCAGGAGCTCTTTATGACCAGCGTGAATGGCGCAGCGCCTTTTCAAGCCCGGCGCACCTTTGCCATCATTTCCCACCCGGATGCCGGTAAGACGACCCTGACCGAAAAACTGCTGCTGTCGGGGGGCGCGATCCGGGCTGCCGGCCAGGTGCGCGCCCGGGGTGAGCGCCGCCGCGCGCGCTCTGACTGGATGAAGATCGAGCAGGAACGCGGTATCTCCGTGTCGTCCTCGGTCATGACCTTCGAGCGCAAGGGCATCATCTACAATCTGCTCGATACGCCGGGCCACGAGGACTTTTCCGAAGACACTTACCGCACGCTGACCGCCGTCGATGCCGCCATCATGGTGATCGACGCCGCCAAG
>JBNLAU010000251.1:0-5090 GCA_050302295.1 Roseibium sp.
ATCCTTACCTTCTGCCGACCATCGCTGCCGTCATTCTTGGCGGGACCAATGTTCTCGGCGGACGCGGCAAGTATTTCGGCACGGTTGCCGGGGTGATCCTGATTACAATTCTGCAGTCGATGCTTTCGGTGGTGCAGCCACAGCGCTATTTCGCCGGGCTGGGCCTCGACCTGCCGGCCGATACGTTCCGGCAAGTGGTCTTCGGCGTCGTCATCATTGCCATGCTGCTGCTCTATGGCCGCCAGAAACTGGTCCGTTGATAGTCAGCAAAGCGAGACCGGTCTGTTAGGGTGTGCACCATCACAAAGGTGGACGCCTCTATCCTCAGAGGTTCAAAGCTGACAGGTGGGGGGCCATTGCCCAGGAACATGACAGGCGACTCGACGAAATTCTCGGCGACGACAAGGATGCTCTCCTGACGATCCTTACCAGGATAATAGCCACTATCGGCAAGGGCTGACCCGACAACGGTGAAATTCAACTCCGATCGTGACACGTGAAGGCTGAAGTTGCGCAGTGCGGCTTTCGGCAGGCCAGATCATAACTGTCGGGAGCAACAGAAGAAGAAAGCGGAGAATTCATGAGCGAGACAACAAGTGCCTCAATCACGGCCGGTGGTGCCATTCTGGCGCGTCTAAAAGCAGTCGGTGTCGATTACATCTTCGCGAACTCTGGAACAGATTTCCCACCGATCATTGAAGGGCTGGCGGAAGCTTCTGCAAAAGAAATACCACTGCCAAAAGCCATCATTATTCCCCACGAAAACGCGGCAATGGGGATGGCGCACGGATACTATCTGGCAACCCACAGGGCTCAGGCGGTGATGTCGCACACCAATGTTGGTCTCGCCAACTGTGCGATCGGCGCTATTAACGCGGCAACAGAACATGTTCCGATGCTTTTGTTTTCCGGTCGCACTCCCGTTGTCGAGCGAGGGCGTCCCGGAGCACGAACCGTACCCATTGGATGGGGCCAGGAGATGCGCGATCAGGCGGCCATGATCCGCGAAACCATGAAGTGGGATTACGAACTGAAGTTCCCTGAACAGGCGGTGGATCTTGTCGATCGCGCATACGCTATTTCAAGCTCCATGCCGCGCGGTCCTGTCTATATGAGCCTGCCGCGCGAAGTCCTCTGCGAACCTTGCCCTTCGGATCAGCTTGGCCGCGATGCGATTATGGCGCCCGCCCCCTTCAGTGTTCGCCGAGAGGATATTGAAAAGGCAGCAAAGCTCCTGAGTGAAGCCAAGCGTCCCGTGATCATCGCACAACGTGGCGCGGGTTCGGCAGAAGGATTTGAAACCCTGTCGAAACTGGCAATCGAATGGGGTATCCCTGTTTGCCAATATTGGGCCGTTCAGCTTGCGGTCCCAACCAACCACCCCATGTTTGTTGGCAATGATCCCGCTTCCTGGCTGGAGGGCGCCGATTTGGTTCTGGCCATCGACTGTCTTGCCCCCTGGTCTCCTGACATTCATCAACTGCAGGATGGCTGCAAGGTGATCCATATCGGCCAGGATCCGCTTTACTCGCGTTTTCCGGTTCGCAACTTTCCGTCCGATTTATCTTTGGCGGGTGACCTGGCTGAAATCCTCCGCGAACTCAGTGCGGCAGCATCTAAACACCTGAATAATACCGCAGCAGTCCGCGAGGCACGGCGCGAGGATGTGGAAACGGCTGCACAAAGCCGGCGCACATCCGTTCTTCAGGCTGCGGACAAAGGCAAGGGACCTGTCATGACAAAGGCTTTTGTCAGCGCCTGCCTGTCAAAGGCCATTGAAGGCAAGGATGTCGCGATTTTCTCTGAGCTTGGCGCCCCGTTGGAAGAATTGACGCTTGAATCGCCGGACAGCTGGTTCCAGGAGCCGCATTCCGGTGGCCTGGGCTGGTGCTTCCCTGCCTCCCTTGGCTTCAAGCTCGCCCGCCAAGAGAAACTGGTTATCGCCACCATGGGCGACGGCTCCTATATGTTTTCAAACCCGGTCGCGTGTCATCAGATTGCAGAAGCCGAGAACATCCCGCTTCTTGTCCTCGTTCTCAACAATTCCGAATGGGGTGCCGTGCGCCAGTCTGTTCTTGGCGTTTATCCGGATGGATTTGCCGCAAAAGCAAATGCAATGCCGCTCGTTTCCCTTGCTCCATCTCCGGACTTCACAAAGGTCGCCGAGGCCAGCCGCGCGTGGACGGCACGCGCTGAGACTGCCGAGGAACTGCACTCAACACTTTCAGATGCGATTACCCAGGTCATAGACAACAAACGACTGGCACTTGTAGAGATCAGGATAAGGTGATTGCCCTTTACCGTCGCCACTGTTTCTCAGCTGAAGTGATTGCCCACGCCGTGTGGCTCGATCTCCGGTTTTCGCTCAATCTGCGCCAACTTCGAAAAATCGAACCGCGCGGCCCCAAGACCGCGCGGTTTTCATTTTGCGCGTCCGCCTCGTTCCGTCGGCGCTCTTCGCGACCGGCAGTCTCAGCTGAAAAGACGTCCGGCCTTCCGCCGGATCGATTGCAGGAAGCCCGAGCCTGAAACGGGCGGCTGATAAGTGTGTTCGGGCAGGCCGGCAAGGGCAGCCGGTATCAGGGGATGATCGAATTCGACGACAAGCCCACGTGACCGGGCAAGATGAACCAGACCGACGCCGTAGCAGGAAAACGCCGCCTTGTCGGCATTGTAGAAGAATTCCTGGGCACGGGTCTGCCGTGGAAAATCTTCAACGATCCGCACAAGCGCCTGTTGAAACTTCCGCTCATCCGCTTCCATGATCGCACGCAATGCAAGGCCATAACCGGCATAGGCGGCATTCCGTTTCGCCTGGCAGCGCCGGTCGAACTTGTCGAGCCAATGCCGTGCCTTGTCCCCATCGCCCAGAATGACCGAACGCAGCGACAGGGTCAGTTCCTGATTGAAGGGATGCGGCGCGTCATCCGGGACAAGCTTCTCCGGGTCGCATCGCTCGGCGAACAGGCGCGCTGTCTGCAGGTCGTTGATGCTGAGGGCATGGAAGATATAAACGTGATGGAACGACCCGTTCCGCACCAGGTAGAGGTTTTCGCCCGCGTCGTGTCGCTCATACAGGCGATGAAAGGACTGCAGGATCCGGTTGGTCCAGACGACAAACTCCTCCCGGTTGCCGTCGATTACGAATGCTCCCACCGCGATGGTATAGGCAAGTGACATCGCCGTCCCGGCGGCGCTGCATCCGTGCCTGGCCTTTGCCTCCGCGCGATTGGTCTCTTCCCATCGCTGCCTGGCGTTCCTGTAGAGATGATCAAGATCTTTCAGCGGGTTTTTCATTGGCGGGTCAAGTCCTGAAAGTGCTCTTGTTGGAAAACAGCCGTCGACGTGAAGCGTCCGGCGCAGTTCCGCAGCTAGACCGGCTTGCGGGCCGTGACTTCGCCCGACCCAACTGCCAGCGCCTCGCAAGTCTCCAGCCGCAGATCACAGGCCTCATAGGCGAACAGTGCTCTCATGTCGTTCACTACTATATTCGGACAGGATACATCCGAGCCTGTGAGCTGCGGCCTTTTGCAGGCCGTCCATACTTCCGGAAAATGGTATACGAATTTTCATCAAAGAAATCTCCCGGCGATTTGCCAAGTCTATGGGGCAGGATCGGGAGGAGGGGGGACGAATACAGGCGTGAACCCCTTCTCAGAGCCCGAGCACCTGCAAGAGGTAGAGGCTGCCCATCCCGGCGAAAATCGCACCGAGAACGGAAAACCGCATGCCGACGGCGAAGGCCGCCGCTGCCGCGATCAGGCGCGCCGGGTCGATCTCTCCGCCGGTCGCCTCGGGCCAGAGGACCAGCGGGGTGATCATTGCCGGGAAGACGGCGGCGCCTACATATTTCAGATGCAGCAGCAGCCACTGAGGCAAGGTTCGTCCACCCAGAAGGCCGAGAAAGGAAAACCGGATCAGATACGTTCCGATCCCAAGACCCGCAGTCAAAAGCCAGAAAGCGCGATCCTCGATCATGCCGCGGTTTTCCGGTCTGCCCGGCGGCGCATGTAAAGCTCCGTCTGGACGCCTGCAATCATGGCACACAGGGTTGCAACGAGAAGGCCAAGGCTCCATGGCAGGCCGGAAAAGACCAGCATGGCGGCAACTGAAGTCAGCGCCGCCACCACATGCGGCAGGCTTCGAAGGCCTGGCGCGACGAGTGCAATGAAACAGACCGGTACAGCGAAATCGATTGAAAGCGAAGCCGGGATTGCCCGTCCCAATATGGCTCCTGCCAACGTGCCGCCATACCAGAACGGGCAGATCAGCATCATGCAGCCGAAGTAATAAGCCACCCTCTGCGCCGGCGAGAGAGGCGGAGGGCTTTCATAGCGTTTCACGGCGACCGCAAAGGCCTGATCAACCATCAGGTAGGCCATGAGCGCCCGGACCCCCAGACGTGCGTGGCCAAGATGCGGTACAAGGGCCGCGGAATAGATCGCCATCCGCAAGTTGACGACGAGGGCCGTCAACAAGGCGACGAAGACCGGGGCGCCTTCCTTCAAAAGGGTGAGCGCTGTGAACTGCGATGCTCCGGCGATCACAAGGACCGACATCGCCATGGTTCGGAAGACATCGAGACCTGCGTCGCGCGCGACGACGCCGAACATCATCGAATAGGGAATGACGATCAGGATGAAGGGCGCACAGTTTGCAAAACCCTGCCAGAAGGCTGCGCGCGAAGTCATTTGAGGGTCTCCGAACGCACAAACAAGCGGACGTAGGTCAGTCTTGTAGCCTTGGCTTCACAGCGCCTCTTCTGCAGGAGCCTGTCTTCCTTTGCCGTCTGATGATAAAGGGCCGAGAGTTCGTCCAGCCGTACCGTGATCCGGGCATCCCAGCTTTTTCGCATGTTTACGAAACAGGGCGTGGCCAGCGCTTTAGAGCTGGCTGGGAAAGACATGCACGGAACATGCAGTTCCATCAGACAGTCGCCACGACACAGGCGCCCCCCGCAAAGAAGCGTTCGGCGATGGCGCGCCCAATACCCTGACCCGCCGCGGTTACAAACGCGCGTTTGCGCTGAAGTCTCATTTCCTGTCCATGCTCCCCGCCAGATAATCGACGATTTCGGGAACCATGCGATC
>JBNLAU010000252.1:0-6781 GCA_050302295.1 Roseibium sp.
ATCGTCGGCATCTGATCCTGCAAGGGGACCCAGCGCGAAACCGCGCCAAGATAGTTGCCCAGGTGGAGGTTTCCGGTCGGTTGAACGCCGGAAAATACACGGGGCTGGAACTCCGTCATGTCTTATCCCTTGATTGGTGCGGCCGGTTGGAAGGGCGCTGTGAACATTTGGGCGCGCCGGGTTTAAGCCCGCCAAAGACCTTATGCAAGCTGGAAAGAGAGCGGTTTGTCGTTTCGTTTCTAAGTGTTGCGTCTTCTCAACGCTTTCATCATGGAGAGAAGATCGGCGCCGCCGCTGAGCTGGGTCATCAGTGCAAAGGCAACTATCCCGATCAGCACCAGGAGAGCGAGGCTCGCGGCGCGGACGAGAAGCCAGCCGTCGGAGAGATACGGCGCCAGCAAAACAGCGGCGAAATGCACGGCAACGCCCATCAGCAGGCTCGCGGCCAGCACCAGCACCAGCCGGCGCAATAAGGTGACATCCGGTGCGAAATGTCCGCGTTTCCACAAGACGACGATGAGCAGGCCGGTGTTGACCCAGCCTGCAAGCGTGGTCGCCAGGGCAATACCCACATGCATGAGCCAGGGAAACAGCGCGATCGACAGCCCCACATTCACCACCATTCCAACCGCCGCGAATTTCATCGGCGTCTTGGTGTCCTCGCGGGCGAAATAGCCGGGGGAGAACACCTTGTTGAGCACAAAGGCGGGCAGGCCGAAGGCAAAGGCGGTCAGGGCGGCGGCTGTCCCGTCGACCGCGTCGGCGTCAAAACGCATGCGCTGAAACAGCACCGAGACGATTTCATGGGGCACCACCGCCAGCGCGACGGCCGCCGGCAGTGTCAGCACCAGGGAGAATTCAAGCGCCCGGTTGAGACTGTGCTGATAGGCGGCGGTCTCTCCGGCCCGCAGTTGCCGCGTCAGGCTGGGCAGCAGCACAACGCCGATCGCGATGCCGATTACCCCGAGCGGCAGCTGGTAAAGGCGGTCGGCGAAATAGAGCAGCGCGTTGGCCCCCTCCTGCATGGAGGCGATGATCTGGCCAACGGCAATATTGATCTGGGTAACACCGCCGGCAATGACGCCCGGAATGCCGAGCGCAAGCAGGCGTCTGGCGGATTTTGTAAAGCGCGGCCGGAACACCGGAATGCGGAATCCAAGGCGTTTCAGGTCGATGATGACGACCATGAGCTGCACGACGCCGCCGACCGTGATCCCGACCGTCAGGATGATGCCGAGCGTTGTGTTGTCGTCCACACCCACCAGCAGAACACCCCCGAGCACCAGGCTCATCACCACATTCAGCATCACCGGTGCAAAGGCTGCGGCGGCGAACCTCTGATAGGTGTTCAAAATGCCGCCGACAAAGGCGAGCAGCGACATGAAGATCAGATAGGGAAAGGCGATCCGCGACATCAGCACGGTAAGTTCGTACTTGTCCGGATCTTCCAGGTAGCCGGGCGCCAGGGCCCAGACCACAAAGGGCATGAAGATCTGCGCGAGCGCCGTCAGTGCCAGCAGGCAGAACAGCAGCGCGGCGGCAATCTCGCCGGCAAAGCGTTTGGCTCCCTCGTCACCCTCTTCCTCGACCGCGCGGCCGAACAGGGGGATGAAGGCGGAGTTGAAGGCACCTTCCGCAAAGAGCCGCCGGAACAGGTTGGGCAGGCGGAAGGCAACAACAAACGCGTCCGCAACGGGGCCGGCCCCGACCACGGCTGCCAGCAGCACGTCCCGGACAAAGCCGAGCAGCCGGCTCATTAACGTCGCGCCACCAACCGTAGCGAAATTACGGACAAGACTCATGCCGGGAAGGCTCCGTGGAAAAAGCGGCGCAAATCAGGAGGCCTGCCGCTGGACCTTGCGGGCGACAGGCGCCGCCGGGTCAAGCTCCACATGGCCCGCGACCGCATCGGCAAGACGCTCGCGGATAATGTCCTGACGGCCGATATTGGCAATCTTCTGACCGGTCAGGTCGGTCACATAAAAGACGTCGACCACCTTCTCACCGAAGGTCGAAATGTGAGCGGACCCGATATTGAGGTTGAGCGTGGCGATGCTCCGCGTGAGATCGTATAGAAGGCCCGGCCGGTCCAGACCGGAAATCTCCAGAACCGTGTAATCGTCCGACAGGGCATTGTTGACCAGCACCTCGGTGGCAACCTTGAAGGCCTTCATGCGGCCCTTCACGGCTCCCTTTTTGGAAACCGGTTCCGGCAGCCTTTCGTCTCCGCGCAGCGTTGTCTTTATCAATTTGGTGATGCGTTCGCCGCGGCGGTGCTCATCGTTGTCATCCGGCAATTCCCGGCTGATGAAGATCGTATCGAGGGCAAAGCCATCCGTGGTCGTGTCGATCTGGGCATCCACGATGTTGGCGCCGGTTGAAAAACAGGCCCCTGCGATGATGGACAGCAGTCTGGGGTGGTCCGGCGCCATGATGTTGAGTTCGGTAACGCCTTCGAAGGCGCGCGGAAAGACGTGGAAGGCCAGATGCTTGCCCTCCTTGTCCGCCTGGTGAAGCAACTCCGCATGGGCGGCGAGCCGGTCCGGTTCCGTCCGCAGCCAATAGGCCGGGTAATGTCGCTCCAGATAGTCTGTCCTGTCCTTTTCCGGCCAGTGGCCGAGCTTGCCGCTGAGCTCTTCCTTTGCTTCGACAATGGTCTTGTTGTGCGGCATCTTGGTGTGGCCGCCGGAGAGATGCGGTTCTGTCGCATAAAAGAGCGTGCGCAAAAGCTGGCCCTTCCAACCGTTGAAAACGCCCGGCCCGACGGCCCTGATATCGGCGACGGTGAGAATGAGCAGCAGCTTGAGCCGTTCAAGAGATTGCACCGTCTGGGCAAAGTCCTGAATGGTCTTGCGGTCCGACAGATCGCGCGACTGGGCAATGGTGCTCATGTCCAGATGATGTTCGATCAGCCAGGAGACGGTTTCGGTTTCCGCTTCGTTCAGGCCGAAGCGCGGGCAGATTTTGCGGGCGACCCTGGCACCAGCAATGGAGTGATCCTCCGGCCGGCCTTTGGCAATGTCATGCAGGAACATGGCCACGTACAGCAGCTTGCGGTTTTGCAGGGTCAGGATCAGGTCCGTCGCAAGCGGATGGTCGTCGCCGGAATTGCCGCGTTCAATATCCGCCAGAACGCCGATGGAGCGGATCAGATGCTCATCAACCGTGTAGTGATGGTACATGTTGAACTGCATCATCGCGACGACCTTGCCGAATTCCGGCACGAACCGGCCAAGCACGCCGGTCTCGTTCATCTTCCGCAAGGTTGTTTCCGGTGTCTGCCGCGAGGTCAGAACCGACAGGAACAGCCGGTTGGCTTCCGGGTTGGTGCGCAAGTCGCTGTCGACAAGCTTGAGCGAATGGCGGATCAGCCGGTTGAGCCGCGGATGCATGTTGTATTCGTGTTTGTCGGCGATCTGGAACACGCGCAGCAGGTTGGTCGGATCGCTTTCGAATATGGTATCCGCCGTTGCGTTCAGGCGGTTGTTCTCGACCACGAAACCCGGTGCGCCCTTGACCGGTGTGACAGTGTTGGAACCACGTCCGCCGCGCAACCTGCGCACCATTCCGGTAAAGCCTTTGCCGCGCGGTTCCTTGACGTGCTCCTCCTCCAGGGCGGCGCAGATGATGCGCGTCAGGTCACCCACATCCTTGGCCACCAGGAAATAGTGCTTCATGAAGCGCTCGACGTCCTTCATCCCGGGATGCTGGGTGTAGCCGAGCCGGATGGCGATTTCGCGCTGAACGTCGAAGGACAGCCGTTCTTCCGGACGTCCGGTCAGAAAGTGCAGGTGGCAGCGGGCCGCCCAGAGAAAATCCTCGGTCTTCTTGAAGCGGGCATATTCGGCGCGTGTCAGAACGCCCTTTTTGACGAGTTCCGACTGTCTGTCGACACGGTAGTGATATTTGGCGATCCAGAACAGCGTGTTCAGATCGCGCAGGCCGCCCTTGCCCTCCTGGATGTTCGGTTCCACCAGATAGCGCGAGGTGCCCTGCCGGTGGTGGCGGTCGTCCCGCTCCTGCAGCTTGGCGGCGATGAATTGCGAACTGGTGCCCTCCACGACCTCGGCATCGAAGCGCTGCTCGAGTTCGTCGTATAGAGGTTTGTCACCCCAGATATACCTCGCCTCGAGGACGGCGGTTCGGATTGTCATGTCGGATTTGGACAGCCGGACGCACTCGTCGACGTTGCGTGTGGCGTGGCCGACTTTGAAGCCGAGATCCCAGAGCATGTAGAGAATGTATTCCACCACCTGCTCGCCCCACGGGGTCTGCTTGTAAGGCAGGATGAACAGCAGATCGATATCGGAGCCGGGCGCCAGTGTCCCCCGCCCGTAACCGCCAACGGCGGCAATCGCCATGCGCTCGGCAGCGGACGGGTTCTTGATCCGGTAGACATGATGAAGTGCGAAATCGTAGATCACGCGGATCAGTTCGTCCTGGATATAGGACAGCCTTCCGGCGCAAAGCAGGCCGCCGCCATCCTCATTGAGCCGCTTCTGAGCCTCCTCCCGGGCAGTTTTCACAGCCTGCTTCAACTCTTTCAAAACGGCGGACCGGGTTTTCATGTCCGAGCCGTCGCCGTCTCTTCCTGTGGTCAGCGCCGCCAGGCGCGCGCGCAGGGCGTCTGAGTCGATCAGTCCGGCGATGTCGTCTTGGGAGAGTTTCATTCTGTCTAATTCGTCCGTCTAAGAACCGCAGCGTCATTTCACGAGTTGGTGCCGGTTATATAGGCAATGCGGAATAAGGACACGTAAATCCTTTCCGGGCGCGGATGTGTCCCTGAAAGTACAATCTTATGGGCTCGTGCTAGATATCATCCTTCGCTGCCGCAACGCGCAGCTGATGCAGGAGGTTGACCAGCGACTCTTCGGAGAGCCCCGAGATCTTCAGGGCAAGCTGGTTGGCAAGTTCCGTCGCCTTGGGATCGAGACCGGACGTGTCGATGGTGACGCGCGGGTCGGAGAGTTCCGCCAACCTCTGGATTTCCTCCGCCTCGTCCCAGATTACGTTGAAATAGGTGATGATCCGCTGCACCAGGAACCAGGTGGGTTTGCCCCGTTTGCCGTGTTCGAGCGCCGAAAGATAAGCGCTGGAGACCGACAGCGCGGCAGCCATCTCCTTCAGCGATACGCCACGTTTTGTTCTGAGTTCCCTGATTTTTGCGCCAAGCGGTGTCACGGTCCTACCTTTTCCTGCGTATACGGACATACAGTGCCCCGCCGCCGCCATGGCTTGCATGCGCTTCTTCGTATCCCAGAACGACCGTGCGCATTTCCGGCATGGACAGCCACTGCGGCACCATTCTGCGCAAAATGCCGCGTTCGTCCATATAGGCGTGGCTTCCGCCGCCGCCCTTGCCGGTGATCACCAGCACAATTTTGTGCTGGCGCGCCTGGGCCTGATACAGAAATCCGCGCAAGCGGTCGTGGGCCTGATGCTGGGTCAGGCCATGCAGATCGATGCGGGCGTCGATCGCCTTGACGCCGCGCACGAGCTTTCGGCGGTAGCGGTTTTCAAGCTGATGAAGGGGCAGTGGGGCCTTTGGCTGCTTTTCCGCTGCCGGGGCCTTGATCGCGGTTGCCGTTTTCGGAGCCTTGACCGTCCGGGAAGGGGCCTCCTCGACCGCCTTGGCAAGCTGCTTTTCCAGGTCCTTTGCCCGATGCGGATCAAGCGGGGTCAGGGTCTTTGCGACCTTGCCCCAGAGTTCCCGGTCTTCCGGTGAAAGTATGCCTTTGTTGCCCCGCCTCGCCATGCCTCAGTCCGTCAGTGCCCCGGTCTCGTCAAGCGCGGCATTCGGCACCAGCACTGTGAAGTCCGCCGGGTGGCGTATGTCACCGGCAATCTGCCCGGCCATCTCGCCGGAACCGGTAAAGACGTCTCCGCGCGCCGGGCCCTTGATCGCCGAGCCGCTGTCATCGGCCACCATCAGGCGGGCAAAGGACTTGCCAGGCGCATCCGGATCGTCAAATCCGGCAGAAACGAATACGAGCGACCCGAAGGGGATGTGGTCCGGATCGACGGCAAGACTGCGGCCCGCCGTCAAGGGAAGTCCGGCGGATCCGACCGGGCCCTCGTCCTGTGCGGCCTCCGTCACTTCCCGGAAAAAGATATAGGACGGGTTTTCCCTGAAAAGAGCGTCGCGCCGGTCCGGATGGTCCCTGAGCCAGGCACGCAGGCCGGACATGGTGAAATCCTCCGGCGTGCCTTCGCCGCGCTTCACAAGAAGACGGCCGATGCCGGTATAAGGATGGCCGGTTTTGCCCGCGTAGCCGACGCGCATCACCGAGCCGTCGGTCAGGCGCAGACGGGCGGACCCTTGAACGTGAATGAAATAGGCATCGACCGGGTCGCTGAGCCAGACAAGCTCAAGCGCTTCCTGCTCGAGAGCCCCATCCATGATGGCACCGCGATCCGGCATTTCCATCAGGACGCCCCCTTTGCGGCGGCCATGGCTGAGATGATCGGGCCAGTCCTTCGGCCGGTTCGCGGGCGTTACGGTTTCCAGGCCGTCGGGCTTTCGGTGCAAAGGCACCTGGAAGGCGCCGGCTTTCTCATGGGATTCTGTCATCTCCGGCTCGAAGTAACCGGTAACGAACCCTTTCTGCGGGACCCGAAAAGGCGTGAAGCGGGATTCGAAAAAACGGCGGGCGGTCTCCGGGCTGCCTGAGGCGGCTTTGGCGTCGCGGCAAAGTGCCTGGAGACTGTCCGGCGACAGCGCCAGACCGGCAGAGCCTTGTCCGAATGCCTCGGGTTTTCCGCAGAACCGCTGCAGGCTGGC
>JBNLAU010000253.1:0-4614 GCA_050302295.1 Roseibium sp.
AAAAGCGGCGGAGGGGGTCGCAGGTGTCAGGATCGCGTCGACGCCGTTCTGCCAGGCAAGGTCGAAGTCCCGCTTGATCAGCGTGCGTACCTTCTGCGCTTTCAGGTAATAGGCATCGTAGTAACCGGCGGAGAGCACATAGGTGCCGATCAGGACACGGCGCTTGACCTCATCGCCGAAGCCTTCGGCGCGGGTGTTTTCGTACATCTCCACAATGTCATTGCCCGGCACGCGCAGGCCGTAGCGCACGCCGTCGTAGCGGGCGAGGTTGGAGGAGGCTTCCGCCGGAGCGACGATGTAATAGGCGGGAAGAGCGTATTTGGTGTGCGGCATGGAAATGTCGATGATTTCCGCGCCGGCATCCTTCAGCCACTCGATGCCCTTCTGCCAGAGTTCCTCGATTTCGCCCGGCATGCCTTCCAGGCGGTATTCCGCCGGAATGCCGATCTTCAGGCCCTTCACGGATTTGCCGATGGCGGCTTCATAGTCCGGCACGGGAAGATCGACGGATGTCGTATCCTTCGGATCGACGGAGGCCATGGATTTCAGGAGGATGGCGCTGTCACGCACCGTGTGGGCGATCGGGCCCGCTTGGTCGAGCGAGGACGCGAAGGCGACCGTGCCCCAGCGGGAGCAGCGGCCATAGGTCGGCTTGATGCCGACGGTGCCGGTGAAGGCGGCCGGCTGGCGGATGGAGCCGCCGGTGTCGGTCGCGGTGGCACCCATGCACATGTTTGCAGCAACGGCGGACGCCGAACCGCCCGAGGACCCGCCCGGGACCAGATCCTGGTTGGAGCCCTTCTTGCGCCACGGGTTGATCACCGGGCCGTAGTAGGACGTCTCGTTGGAAGAGCCCATGGCGAACTCATCCATATTCAGCTTGCCGAGCATGACTGCGCCATCGGCAAAGAGATTGGCGGTCACGGTGGATTCATAGGCCGGTTTGAAGCCATCCAGAATGTGGCTGCAGGCCTGGGTGTGCACATCCTTTGTGGCAAAAAGGTCCTTGATGCCGAGCGGAATGCCTTCCAGCGCGCCGCCATTACCTGCGGCAAGTTTGTCGTCGGAGGCTTTGGCCATCTCGCGGGCCCGGTCGCCGGTCACCGCTACATAGGCATTCAGGGCGCCGTTGGCGGCTTCGATGTTGCTCAGAAACGCCTCGGTGAGTTCCAGCGAGGTGTAGTCCTTGTTCTTCAGGCCCTCACGGGCCTCGGCAATGGTGAGTTTGGTCAGGTCGGTCATGGATTATGTCTCTTCAAGGGCCTCAAGCGACCGGGAATAGAAAACTGAGTAGGGACTTTCGGGATAATCGAGCACCGGGCCGCATTCTTTGAAACCGGATGCTTCATAGAGCCGGCGGGCGGCTTCATAGTTATGTCCGGTTTCAAGAACGAGTTTGCTCATGCCTTCATCGGAAGCGCGTTCCATCACGTGGCTGAGGATCTGACTCGCCAGCCCAAACCCCCTGTAAGCGGGGCGGGCATAAAAACGCTTCAGTTCGCCGATGCCTCCAACATGCCGATGAAGCGCACCGCAGGCAGCTGCCTTGCCGTCGATACGTGCCACAAACACTGTAGTCTCCGGCCCCGCCATCTCTTCAGCGCTCATGCTGTAGTTGGCGTCTTCGGGCGTCAGAGATGCAAGAACCGCATTGAGTTCACTGATCATGTCGCGCATGTCGTTGCTCAAGGGGCTTTCAACAGCAATGATGGCGTGAGGAGCTGTGCTCATTCCGTCGGAAGTCCGGCTTATTCGACGACTTTCGGGACCATGAAGAAGCTGTCTTCAGAGGCCGGGGCGTTTCGGGTGATGTCGGCGGCCTTGTTGCCGTCGGTCACGCCGTCGGCCCGCTTCTTCATCGTCTGCTCGACCACGGAGGTCAGCGGCTCGACACCGTCGATGTTCACTTCATCCAACTGTTCGACGAAGCCGAGAATGGCGTTCAGTTCGCCGGTCATCTTCGTGGCCTCTTCCTCGCTCACCTTGATGCGGGCGAGGCGGGCAACGCGTTTTACCGTATCGGTATCAACAGACATGAGTTCCTCATTTCAAGATTGCGCCGGCCTTCCTGGGCAATGGCTGGCGCTTGTCCTGCCTTCTTTGCGGCGAGGCCGGATCAAATTCAAGTATTTCCGCTTGCGATGCCCGGCTGGACATCATATTACGGTTACAGTTGGTACCGTAATAGGAGTTTGCGATGTCATCCAGTGAAACGTCGGGCCGGCCGCTGCCGATGGCGGCGATTGTCTATCTTGCCTTCGAGCCCGCCTGGCTGGCGCTTTCACGGGCAGAGCGGGCCGAATACGCGGAAGGGATTGGCGCCATCCTGGCGCGTCATCCGGACGTTTCCTTTGACTGGTTCGATGCGGATGTGCTGGCGGGCGGTCATACGGATTTTGCCATCTGCCGGTTCTCGCACATGCGGGCTTATCATCATCTTTGGGAGGAGCTCAGGGACACGGAGATTTTCTCAAAACCCTTTGCCCGGATCGTCAACGTGACACTGGGCATCGAAAACGGTTTTCAGGATTATGAGGCGGCCATTGCCGAAGAAGCCGATGGCTGAGGCCGGGCAAGGTGCGGCGGGACGTCCGCAGGAAAGCCGGGTCACTTCGGCCCTGCTTGAGGCGGCGCTTGCCGAACTTGCCGACAACGGCTTTGAAAAAACCACGATCGCCGCGGTGGCCGCACAAGCCAGAACCAGCAAGCAGGCGGTCTACCGGCGCTATGGGGGCAAGGCGGGGCTGATAGCCGCCGCCGTTGAAAACGCGCTGGCTTCCGCCAATCCGGCGCCGCCCCAACGGGGCAGTGTTGCGGAAGACTTGCGTCAGTGTCTGTCAAATACTGTCAGGGCCCTCCAGGAAACCCCGCTCGGCGGGGCCATCCGGGCCCTGGTGCCTTATCGGCAGGACCCGGCCCTGGCGGCGGTTCTGAATGAAGCGGAAGCCGGGCGCCGGTTGATCCTGCGGCAGATTTTCATCGCGACGCCCTTTGAGGCCGACATGGAAACCAGGATCGATCTGCTGTTGGGTCTGATCTATTTCCGGCTGCTCATCCGCGGCACGCTCATTACGAATGAGGACATCGAAACGGCAATCTATCTGGTGCTCGGGCTGGTTGCGCCACGGGACACAGGCACCCGGAAGGGCCTCCCGGAAATGTGAGAGCTTGTCTCTTCACAATATACTCCCGGATCACTTTCGTTTCTGTGATCAAGGGTGATTGGCCTTCCTGCGTCACAGGCGGCATTTTTCCTCCGGCGCGGAGTTCAAACTCTACCGCACTCTAGCCCCCGCAAGGAGACGTCCATGCCGCTCTATACTTCCAAATCCGTTCTCATGGGCCTGACGGCCCTCTTTTCCGTTACGGGCTTCGCCGTTTCGGCCGATGAAATCACGACCTTCACCAAAGGCGGCGCGGCCATTGGCGGTACCGATCCCGTGGCCTATTTCACCGACGGCAAGCCGGTAGCCGGTTCCGACAAGTACACATTCGAATATGACGATGTGACCTGGAAATTCGCGTCCGCCGAACATCGCGACGAATTTGCCGCCAACCCGGCCAAATACGCCCCGCAATACGGTGGTTTCTGTGCTTTCGGTGCGGCCATGGGGTTCAAGGTTCCGGTTGTGCCGGAGGCCTGGTCCATCGTTGACGGCAAACTTTACCTCAACAATTCCCTGAATGTGCAGGAACGGTTCGCGCAAGATGTTCCCGGCCACATCAAGAACGCCACCTTGAACTGGGAAATCATCAAGGACAAAAAGCCGGAAGAGCTGAAAGAACCGATCATTCGCAACTGACCGGTCCTTATGAGACTACACGAGAAGCCCGCCCTCCGGCGGGCTTTCTTGTGCGGTGTGTTCATTGCATCGATCCTTGAACAGATTAGATTTGGTTGCCAACCAGTTCCATGACTTCAATGTAAGTGAAAGCCTAACCTGGAACCGTGTCGCGGAACCGCGAGAGAGCCGTTCGGATTGTTTCCGCATGTCCTTCATCGCGCCAAATGGCGTCGGCATCAACGCGGTTGGTGGAAAGCCCAAGGTTGAAACCGGCTTCCGGTACGATGCTGGCGGCCATTGTCTTCAGAACTTCCTCCAGCTGCGCAGGCGCAAAGGCATGGCGGGTGCTGACATGGACAAGGGCAACAGGCTTTCCGGGAAAGCGCGGACACCCGACCATCCAGTCGAGCGCGTTTTTAAAGCTGCCAGGCAGAGCGTGCATATATTCGGGAACGGCAAAGATCAGCCCGTCGGCAGCCGCCACCTGATCGCGCAGACTTTGAGCCTTTTCCGGCAACATCCCGTCCTGATCAAGGTCGGGTGTGAAGTGCGGGAGCTCCGCAATTCCGTCAAACCGCCGCACGGAAATGCCATCCGGCGCAATCCGTTCAATGGCAGCTAGCAGCGCCAGATTGGAAGAGGCGGCCCGCAGGCTGCCGCAGAAGGTCAGGATGTGAAAGGGCAAGAGGCGGTTCCGGATTGAATACTGTTTTGTCAGGCTAACGGATTCGCCCCGTTGTGTGATCCCTCACTCCGATAGTCACCGGCTGGCCGTTGCCAGCGCCGCACCGAAGCCGACAAAGAACGTGCCGGTGACCCTCCGGACCCA
>JBNLAU010000254.1:0-7324 GCA_050302295.1 Roseibium sp.
TGATGTTCGCTCGGAAAGCGCAGATCGCCTGCAAGGGTGGCTTTTTTGGTGGCGTCGGTTTCAAACAGGCCAGCTTCCATCCAGAGGCCGGCAGCGACTTGTCCCTTGATTTCCAGTGGCTCGGCGGCCCGTGATGGCGCATTGGCTGCCTCCAGATCAGTGATGGAATCGGGGGCAAGCGCCAGAACTTCCTCGCGCGTGACTGATGGTTCGCCCTTGCCGACCAAGACCGGCAGCAGTTTGGCAACGAAGTCCGAAGGCAGGGCGGGTTTGGAGTAATCCTGGCTGAAATAGCGCTGAATGGACGACGCGTTCTGATACCCCATCGCGCGGGCGATGGCGCGGATGGACAGACCCGTGCGGTCTTTCAGGTCCACGAGCTGTTTTGAGACGGCTGATTGTGCGCTTTCGGTCATGATGGCGTTTACCGTGATCATTGTTTGTGTACGCAATAACATACATTTCACAGCAAATCTACATTGACATACGTACGCATAAAGCGTACGAAGCGTATGTATCAAATTCAAGTTTGGGAGTCGTGATGCAGATTGCAAAGAAGGCCGGACGGTTTAATCGGGAAGGCGATTGCCGGGAGGGGCTGGTTTGAGTGAATTGACGGACCAGATCGAGGCGGCACGTGCGAAGGTGGCTCACTGCAGGATCAGGGCCGAGCGGCCGACTGCACGCCTTGAAGATGAATTCGCGCTTGAAAAGGCGCGCAACCGTTTGCTCACACTGGAACTCCGCCAGATGAAGTTGGCGCGGGGCCAGTCCGGTTCTGTTGCGAACACGGGTTCCACGGGGCGCTCAAAGCTTCCGGCAAAAAGCCGAATAAGAACAAAGAGTGAACATTCGCCAATGACCGCGCGCGAGCGCGCCGAGGCGGCCTTCGCGGCGCTTGGAAAAACGGACGGAATGAAAAAGGAGGTCCTTTGATGGCATCAGGTGGAACCGTTGACCGGATTGCAGCCGAGTATGGCGTTCATTTCGTCAATCACACAAAGCGGATCGAGGGACGCCACCAGTCCAAGGCGCGGCGGACCTGCCAGACGCTTTTGAAAAAACACGGGGCCGAGCACCTACGGCTGGTCCTGGGGTTGATCAACACGGCCGAGAACCGGGGGAACTGGTCCGCGCCTTGCGTGACCGCGGTTTCCTGGCTGGTGCTGAACAAGCCGGAATGGGTCGCGCGCCGGGATTTCCTGACGTTCTTCGATCAGCTCGATCTCGAAGCGCTTTTGACGTCGGCCAAGCAGATCAATCCGGCGGCGCCGACGATCACATTGTCCGTGCTTCTGTCCTATCAACTGGACAGATTGATGACCGCGCCGGCGAGCCTGGAGAAGGCTGCCTGAAGTCCTTCAGAGCCGTCTGCCGCCCGTTGCGCCCGAAGGGATGCAGCGGGCGCGGCAGGCGCCTATCCGGATGCTTTCAGACACTTGAAGAAGGATTGCTTCATGATCCCCGGAACCCCTGAGGAAGTGCTCGCCCGTCTTGTCGAGGCGATGGAAGTGATTGCGGTGACGGGCAAGGGAGACGGCCCGCGGGCCATCCTGACGGCATGGCCCGCTTACCGCCGCAAGATTGCCAAACGTCAGCGCGTCTTTCCGCCTTCGGCTATTAGCCGAGCGGAAGAGGCAATCACCTGGTTTTCGCTGATCGAAGATCCTGATTCCCGGAGGGCACTGCAGTTCGAGGTGATGTGCAAGGCGGGGGGCGGAAAGTTCAGTCAGGTTTGCGAGAAATACGGCTGGAAGCGAACGACGGTGACAAGCCGGAACAGGGCGGTTCTGAAGAGGCTGTCGGAACGGCGGGCATGACGCGCGAGAACAGGTGAGCGGGCAAGCGGACTTGTTGTCGCTTTCATGATTTGAGGTTGACGAGGTTCTAAAGTACAACTTTCTGAGGCGGTGCCTGTGCGCCGCCTCTCGCAACCGCCGCGGAGCCGATCAGGAGCATTCTATGACCGACATGACAACGCTGACGCTGCACGACTTTGAATCTCTTCTGGACAAGACATTTGATGTTCGTTCGGTTTCGCCGGAAGTCCGGCTGTCTCTGGTGGAGGTGAAGTCCATGGGGTCTGGCGAGCGTGAAGGGGGAGCATTTTCTGTGCTTTGGCAGGGGCCGGACGAACCGGTTCTGGAGCAGGCGATTTACAAGATCTATCAGCCGGATCTTGGAGAGCAGGATGTGTTTCTGGTGCCGGTCGCGGAAAAGCAGGCCGGGGTTCAATATGAAGCCGTGTTTACCTGAAGGCTCAAAGCACTCCATCTCCGCGTGTGTCCATTGCATGCCGGGCGACGCACAGCCTTGCAGGAAAGTGTTTCAGGGCCAGATGAGGAGATCGTAGACGCCCTTGTCTTCGCGCTTGCGGAAGCCAAGGCGCCGATAGAGCGACATGGCGGGATTTTCCTTTTCCACGTGAATGCCGACTGCCTTGCTGTTTGCCGCGGCTTCATCCATGAGATCTTGCAGGATTGCGCTGCCGATCCCTCGCGCTCGCGCCTCGGGTACAAGCGCTATGTCGATAATGCGATGTTCGTGAGACCATCTTTCCAGATAGAGCCGGCCGACCGGCTCACCTTGACGTTCGACGATCAGCCAAAGCGCATCCGGGTAGTGGGTCCGGTAGTGCTGATGCTGGGCTTGAAATTGCATCTCAATGAAGGCTTGCTTTTCAGCTTCGCTCCATGAGGTCCGCGCCAGTTCCGCTTCCCGCGTCGACCGGTAAAGCGCGATCAGGAAGGGAAAGTCACTTTCCCTTTCCTCCCGGTAGCTTATCTGCATGGCTGCGGATCGCCTGCACTGGGGGAATGTGCTGCTGCCCCTCTGTTCCGTCAGTGACATATTCACTCTGCCGTCATTCCGGGTTCGGTGTGATGTCCCGGGTCAGGGCGATGGCCGAAAGGGGGCCGCCGAGAGAAGTCCAGGTTCCCGACCAGTGATCCAGCGACTGCTGAGTGATATATGAGGCCTCCGACGTCGACGTGTTCAGTGCGAAGAGACTGAGAAATGTGTCCGCGTTCGGCTGCAGGACAATTGTCGAGGGGCCGGGTGCATGCGCGATGATCCGCGGTGCCGACCAGTTCTTGTCCGCACTTCCCGTCTGGTAGCTGGCATAGATTGGACAGTCTGCGCCTGAGCCTACCTGCGCAGCGACATAAAGCCCGTCATTCGGGGCTACCGCGACACTCATTGAAAGGACCGGCGCATCGAACGAGGCAAAGAGCGACCAGCCTGAGAAGGTGGAGCCCCCCACTTCCGTCTGTGCTTTCATGTAGATTCTGGAACCGATGCGGGCAAAGACATGAACCAGCGCATGGCCGTCGATGCCGCAGGCAAGCTGTTCAAATCCAGTGAGACCGCCGGCAATATTCTGCCAGCCTTCCCACCCCTCCGGCAGGAATGGCCGGTCACTGGACTGGAAGTTCAAGTACGGAACCTTGTCGGCATTGATGCCGGTCAGGATGATCCGTCCGTCCGCATTCTGGACTGCCGCGAGGCTGCACAGGCCGCCGGGAAGCGTCTGCCAGTCCGCCCAGGGCTGGCTGGGCGACACTTCCACCGGTACAGTGACCTCAATCGGTGTCTCGGTGCCCGGCGGTACGACGGTCACGGTTTCCTTTTTGACGGTGTTGGGGTTCTGGAATTTCCACCAGATGGCATTGCTCGCAGCCGAACTGGTGACGAAGACGTTTTGCCGGCCGGTGAGGCCGTTAATCAGCACTGTGTCCAGAAATTCGGGGACGCCGTCCGGTTTGCCGAGGTCCAGAGGATCGGCGAACCGCTGGGGAGCGTCCCCATTGCGGCTTTCACGAATGTATATGAGATTGCCCGATTGATTGTTCTCCGCCAGCAGAGCGACATAGCCTTCCTGTGTGAGGGACGCATTCAGGCGGCCCGGAGCGTAGCTCGCCTGGGTGAGGCGGGTGAACGAGGCATCGAACCCACCGTTTTCCTGGGTCTGGTCCTTGTATTCCAAAGCCCCGTCCGGCGTGATCGCGGCGAAACATATCCGGAAATAGCTCGGTTCGGTCGTGACGTTGCCTTCAAATTCCTCGGGAATGGCGTCTTCTGCTGACATTGCCTTGTGTCCTTCCGCTCAACTTGTCTTTCCCCGGCAGGGCTCATTGGCCCTGAATTCAAGCCTGCCTGGCTAGCTGCGCGACGGGTAGAGGCCGACAAGCGCTATGATGAAATTCAGCACCAGATAAGGCTGCGCGTTGGCATGCGCTTGGCTCCCGCCGGTGGTGGACAGCGTTGTGCTCGCAAGGTCGACCAGGTTCGATTGGGAGGTCTCGTAGGTCTGAGTTGGAAAACTCTGAGCGAAGGATGCCATCGTACTGGGTACATTTGTGGTGCCGCGCGATCCCGAAGCACGGAATGTGTGATTGTGGCTGGGGATTTGCGCTTCTGTCAGGGTGACTGTTTCAACCCCGGTTTTCTCTCCAAGACGGCGAGCGGTCAGTCCGGGGCCCCGTCCGGGGTGCAGGGGCGCGCGCCCCTCCATGTTCGGCAGCGCTGTCGTTGTCCGGCCGTCACCGCCGTAGGTCGTCCCGATCAGGGAAAAAAGGGCAGTATTTTGGGCAATGGGCAGGAGCTGCCCATCGCAGAAAGCCCAGCCGCGAGGTGCGAAATTTCCTGCAAAAATGCGGATTTCTGCAACGAAAGGTTCCGACATGTCTGGCTCCTAGTGCCGGCTTGGGTAAATGCCGACCAATGCAATTATGAAATGCACGCAAAGAGCGGGCATGAGATTGGTATGCGGCTGGCTGCCGCCCGTGTTGGCGATGGCGCTTCCGGAAAGGTTTTCTGTCTGGCTCTCGTCCCTGTACAGCCGGTACCCCACAACTTCGGCAGGCATACGACCTTGCGGAGCGGCGTTGTCGGCGGCGGCGGTATTGGCGTTGAACGTGTGGCTGTGGCTCGGAAGCTGATTTGTTGTGAGGGTTTCCTTTTCGGCTCCTCCCTTGCTGCCAAGGCGCCTGGGGCTGAGGCCCGGGCCCGTTCCGGCGTGCAGTGGCAACCGGCCGCGCATATCTGGCAGGCCGAAAGTTGTCCGGCCATCGCCGCCATAAATGGTTCCTAGCAACGAGAACAGGGCATCATTCTGCGACACCGCAAGCAGTTGCCCATCGCAAAAGGCCCAGCCACGAGGGGCAAAATTTCCGGCAAACATCCGGATTTCACCCACGAAAGGTTCAGACATTGAGGTCTCCCTAGTTTCGGGACGGAAACAGCCCCTGAAGGGCAATGCAGAAATTCACGGTGAGATAAGGCTGCATGTTGCTGTGCGCCTGACCGCCGCCGGCATTGGTGACAGTTCCGGTGCGCATGGCCGTGCTATTGGCCGCCTCAGGTTCGCGGTAGGTCAGATCGTCCGGCGAAGATGGTGCTGAAAGAAAGGTTCCAAGAGGTTGGTCCGTGTTGCCCGCTTGAGAGTTCGCTTTCGCCGCGTGGGTGTGGGCGGCCATTTCGGCGGCGGTCAGCGTTACCGTCTCGGCCCCGCTTTTCTGGCCAAGCGTATGGCCATCGCCGCGATGCAGGGGTGTCCGGCCCCGCAAATCCGGCAATGCGAAGCTGGTACGACCGTCGCCGCCGTAAGTGGTGCCAAGCAAGCTGTAAAGCGATTGGTTTTGATTGATGGGCAGGATTTGACCGTCGCAAAAGGCCCAGCCACGCGGCGCAAAGTTGAATCCAATTAGTCGCACTTCCGCGAGAAACGGCTCCGACATTTCTCCCTCCCCCTTCAAGTTGTTTGGCCATGCCTTAGGCTGCCGGAGCATACTCTAGGATGATATTTGTATATCATGCAACTTTTAAGGATATGAATGTTTTTTGAAATAATTGATTTGTAAAATTACTATTTATTATAATAAAATTTATTTCGTAATCTGAAATAAAATTTATTTGTTGAGATATTTATTTAATTAGTATTTTTGACAGAGAAAAGTTTTATCTATTTTCGCAGATGTGATTGATATGAGCTGCGATGTTGATGCCGTACTGATGACCTGAAATATGAGCTATTTGAGTCTATCTATTTAATAAATAACATTAATTTGTATTGAAGGGTGTTTTGTAATTGTGTCAATTTTTTGTTGCTCATTCGCAACGTAACTAGGAAAAATATACAATTTTTAGATATTCATCTATTCTTCCTTTACGTGATGTTGTGTTGGTACTAGTGCTACCTTGGGATGTGTTTTTGTCCGACATCGATTCTCGCGGGAGGTGCTCCATCTGGCCGATGGAATAGGTGTTCCGGCACGACAGTGAGCCTTGCCGGCGTAAAAGGCATCAATTTCGTTGGGAGCGAAATGGCTTGTGCGAAGCATTTTAAGATCAAGAAAATGCGAGGCTGATGTGTTGCGTCGTCTCTTCGCTATTCTTCCGATCTGCCTGTTCGCTTTAGCCCTTGTGCTTGTTTGCGCGCCAGTTCAAGCGGCAAGCATCAATTGCGGATTTACCTTAATTGACGGCGATGAAGCGGACATCGACCTGGATGCCCCAGCTTGCGTGAAAAACGGATCACTCGAAGAAATCAATATTCTGAACGATACAGTCAGTGGCACCGGAATTGCCTTCTTCGTCGATGGTGCCAGATTAACAAGCGTTTCCTTTACCGGAACATTTCCTTCGGTAGCTAATCCCATTGCGGATTTTTATGACGTGGAGTGTTTCACGGCAGATGCCTGCGACTTCACCTTCAACGCTACTCTCGACGGCAGTGTTCCGGTCTCTCTGAATGTCGTCAAAGCGGCGGGGTCAAATGTGGTCAGTTTTGGCTCCGGATCGGTCGGTGGTTCGCCGGAGATTTCCGTAGCCGAAACCGGGCAAGGCCAGGGTGCGGTGGCGGACGGTGGCACGCTTAACCAGAGCAGCCAGACGGCCGGGTCCGGTCTTACGTTGACTTTCACTGTCTCCAACTCCGGCACGGACGATCTGACAATCGCGACTGCTACGGCTTCGTCGCTTTCGAACGTGACCGTCAATTCAATCTCCGCGCCGGGGTCGACTACGGTGTCGAGCGGTGGTGGCACGACGACTTTCACGGTTCAATACACGCCGACGCTGGCGGGCGCCTTTTCCTTCGACCTTAGCTTTACCAACAACGACAGTGACGAGAACCCTTATAACTTCACCGTCAGCGGTACGGCGACCGGCACGCCGGAGATTTCCGTAGCCGAAACCGGACAGGGCCAGGGCGCGGTGGCGGACGGTGGCTCGCTTAACCAGAGCAGCCAGACGGCCGGCTCCGCTCTTACGTTGACCTTTACCGTGACCAACTCCGGCACAGACGATCTTACTCTGGCCACCG
>JBNLAU010000255.1:0-14140 GCA_050302295.1 Roseibium sp.
GCTTGTTTTTTTGCCAGAAGGCCCGTCAAATCCAGCCATCCAGAGCCCTCTCCCGCCTCATATCATCCAATCCACTGCCCTCGGTACTTTCTTTGAGAGCATTTCGCAAGATACCCAATCGCAAAAAATTGCGCAAATTATGCAAATTTGCAAAGCAGAGAAAACTGCTATTGACTCTGCAACGATGCTCTGCCTGATTATCGGGTGATACAAGCCTGAGCTACCCGGAGGAGGGGATGTGGTCAGCCTGGAGAAAACGAACGGCAATGAAGGCGCGGGGTCGCTGTTTGCGGGATGCCTTCCGGCTCTCGGCAATATCCTGCCGCAGTTCGTTCCAGGCGCGCGCTTTTCCGACCGTGCTTATTGGGACGGTATCCCCGCAGCTTCGAAAGCAAGGCTGATTGCGGAAGGCGAAACCGCCTGCCGGTCGCCATGGCCGCTCCTGAGCGCCAATGCCTATCGCGCCTTTTCCGAAACCGGCGATCGAGTCACATATGAAAACCCGTATTTTGAACGCAGGCGCCGGCTGAATGCACTCGCGCTTGCCGAACTTGCGGAAGGTGAAGGACGATTTACCGGCGCGCTGGTCGATGGACTTTACCTGGTATTGGAGGAAAGCGGCTGGCAATTGCCCGCACACAACGCCTATGAGCGCGGCGGCCGGAGGCTGCCCCTGCCGGATCCCGAACGTCCGGTCGTAGACCTGTTCGCCGCGGAAACCGGTGCGCAACTGGCGGTGATCCGCTCGGTTCTCGGAGAGGTTCTGAATTCCGTCAGTCCGATGATTGTCGAACGGATAGACCGCGAAATCGACACCCGGATCACGCTCCCTTACCTGGAACGGCATTTCTGGTGGATGGGCAACGGCGATGAGCCCATGAACAACTGGACCGCCTGGTGCACGCAAAATGTCCTCATCAGCACATTCGCAAGACCGGGCAGCCAGCAAGAACGGCATGCCGTGATCCGGAAGGCTGCCGGCAGCCTGGACGCCTTTCTGAAGGATTACGGTGACGATGGCGCCTGCGAAGAAGGAGCCTTTTATTACCGGCATGCCGCGTTGTGTCTGTTCGGTGCCCTGCAGGTGATGGAAGCTGTTGCACCGGATGCCTTCGGTCACATCTGGAGGCAACCGAAAATCCGGAACATGGCGGAGTTCATCGTGAACACCCACGTGGATGGCGCCAATTACATCAACTTTGCCGATGCCTCGGCAAAACTTGATCCCTGCGGCGCCAGGGAGTTTCTGTTCGGTCAAAAGACTGGTTCGGAAGCGCTTTGCGCTCTTGCGGCCAACGATGCCCTGTCCGATCCGGCACCGGAATTACCCGATGAAATCAATCTCTATTATCGTCTGCTGGCGCTTGCCGCCGCTCCGGGCATCAGCGCGTTCGGCAAGCGGGCAGTAGAGAAGGAAGACATATTCTACCCAAGTTGCGGCCTCTTCATCGCGCGGGACGCACAGTTCACGGTCGCCGCCAAGGCGGGTGACAATGATGACGG
The DNA here is from genome assembly GCA_050302295.1 of Roseibium sp. GTDB lineage: Bacteria > Pseudomonadota > Alphaproteobacteria > Rhizobiales > Stappiaceae > Roseibium. Next base: position 1,504 of record JBNLAU010000255.1, read on the forward strand.
GCACAATCACAACGATGTGGGAAGTGTGATCGTCTACAAGAACGGCAAGCCCGTTCTCATAGATGTCGGCGTCGAGACATATACGGCCAAAACCTTTTCGCCTGAGCGCTACGACATATGGACGATGCAGTCGGCCTATCACAATCTGCCGGCTTTCGGCGGCATTCAGCAGGAAGCCGGCGCAAGATTTGCGGCCAGCAGGACCGTCGCCGATCTGGGCGCGCGCACCAGCACGATCTCAATGGACATTGCCGGCGCTTATCCGGCAGCGGCCGGGCTCGCCTCCTACCGGCGCACAATACGGCTACGCAAGGGACAGGCGATTGAAATTGAAGATGATTTCAAAGGCGAGCGCGATGCCGTGCTTTCTCTGATGACACAGGAAAAGCCGGTTCCCGAAAGTGACGGCGTCCGTCTCGGCGACCTTGCCTTCCTTGAATTGTCCGGCAACGGCCGGCTGCGAATTGAGGAAATTCCTGTCGATGATGCCCGGCTCAGAAGAGCCTGGCCGGACCGGATCTTCCGCGTTCTGGTTCCAATTGACGGCCGCTCCCTGCGGCTGCGTATCACCTGACGGCGGCAGAAGCGGGAGACACACATGACAGCGACAACCAGCCCCAAGGCCGCGAAAAGCAAGCGATGGCGAAAGACGCAGAGGACGCTGATCGCCTATTCCTTCATTGTCCCGAATTTCATCGGGTTTGCGGTCTTCACGCTCATTCCGATCATCTGTGCGTTTCTGCTCGCCTTCATGCACTGGGACGGCAATAACCCGATCGAGTTCGCCGGCCTGGACAATTTCTGGAAGCTCTTTTCCGACAAGGCCTTCAAGGCCGCTTTCTGGAACACCATCATTTATACCGGCTTCGTCGTGCCGCTGACGCTGATCTGCTCGCTGGGGCTGGCTATCCTGCTCAATCAGAAAATCTTCGGCCGGAATTTCTTCCGGACCGTGGCTTTCTTTCCCTATGTCGCCTCGCTTGTTGCCGTCGCTGTGGTCTGGAACATGATTTTCAACCCTGAATTCGGCCCGGTGAACATGCTCCTTTACCAGCTCGGCGTGGATCCGCGGAACCTCCCCGGCTGGGCCGCGGACAAGGACTGGGCAATGGTCACGGTGATCATGTTCTCCGTCTGGAAGATGATGGGCTACTTCATGGTTATCTATCTTGCCGGCCTGCAGGGCATCAGCGGCGAGCTTTATGAAGCAGCCGAAATCGACGGGGCGAATGCCTGGCAGAAATTCTGGCGCATCACGCTTCCCCAACTCACGCCCACCACCTTTTTCGTCTCGGTCATGCTCACCATCCAATCGTTCAAGGTGTTCGACCAGATTTTCATGATGACCCAGGGCGGGCCGGGAACCTCGACCCTCGTGCTGGTCTATCACGTCTACAACGAGGCATTCATTTCCTGGGATCTTGGGTATTCGAGCATGGTGGCGCTCGTTCTGTTCCTGCTCGTCCTCATCATCACTGTCGTCCAGTTCCGCTGGGTGGAAAGCAAGGAAGGGGACATGGCATGACCGCAGATACGCTCAAGCGGCCCAAGCGGCGCATCAATTGGGGCCTGATCCTCACCTACGCTGCCGCCATCATCGTCACGCTCATCATGCTGGCACCATTCGTCTGGATGCTTTCCGCCTCGCTCAAGCTGGACAGGGACGTCTTCGCCTTTCCCATCGAGTGGATCCCGAGCCAGCCCCGCTGGGAAAACTTCATCGATATATGGACCAAGATCCCGCTGGGTCTTTTCGTCTACAACACGGCCAAGCTGACAGTCATCGTCACGCTGCTTCAGCTCCTGACGTCAAGCTTTGCGGCCTATGCCTTCGCAAAGCTGCATTTCCCCTACCGCAATTTGCTGTTCCTGGCCTACATCGCGACCATCGCCATGCCCTGGCAGGTCTATATGGTTCCCCAGTTCCTGATGATGCGGGAATTCGGTCTGAACAACACCCATCTTGCGCTGATATGCCTGCAGGCCTTCACGGCCTTTGGCGTCTTCCTCATGCGCCAATTCTACATGTCGATCCCCAACGAGCTTTGCGAGGCGGCGCGGATCGACGGCATGAGCGAATACGGGATCTGGTGGCGCATCATGCTGCCGCTCTCCATGCCTGCGCTGTCGACGCTGACGATTTTCACATTCGTGACGACCTGGAACGATTTTCTCGGCCCGCTGATCTACCTCACCAAGACCGAGCTCAAAACCATTCAGATAGGAATTCGTATGTTCATTTCGCAGTACTCGCAGGAGTACGGGCTGATCATGGCGGCGTCGGTTGTGGCGCTTGTGCCGGTGCTTGTTGTCTTCCTCGCCCTTCAGCGTTTCTTCGTCGAAGGCATCGCGTCCACCGGACTGAAGGGGTGAACCATGCTTGACGCCTCTACCCGCCAGGACACATCGGCCATTTCCGGACACGAACTCTCGGATGCTGTTGACGCGGTCGTTGCGCAAGTTCGCAACAATCTGCCGGACTTCACATACTCGGCTCAAAACCATTCCAGCGTCGGCAATTTTTATCCCGCCGTGGCCAACGAACAATGGACAGCAGGTTTCTGGCCCGGTTCGATCTGGCTCGCCTATGAAGCAACGGGAAACAAGACCTTCCGCTACGCTGCCCAGATTCAGGTGCAAAGTTTTCTGCACCGCATCGAAAACCGCATCGCCACAGACCACCATGACATGGGCTTTCTCTATTCGCCCACTTGCGTGGCCGCCTGGAAACTGGTGGGCGACGAAGACGGCCGGCGCGCCGCACTGCTTGCGGCGGACCAGCTTCTGGAACGGTTTCACGACAAGGGACAGTTCATTCAGGCCTGGGGGGCAATGGGTGAGCCGAACAATTACAGGTTCATCATCGACTGTCTGTTGAACCTGCCTTTGCTCTACTGGGCGCACGCGGAAACCGGCAAGGAGGATTACCGGACCAAGGCCCTTGCCCACGCACACACGACACTTGCCAATTCCATACGGCCGAACCATTCGACCTACCACACCTTCTATATGGACCCTGAAACAGGAGCGCCGGTGCGCGGCGCCACCAAACAGGGATACCGTGACGAAAGCGCCTGGGCGCGCGGCCAGGCCTGGGGCATAGCCGGCATGGCGGTCTGTTACCGTTATGAGCCAGACAGCGTCTATCTCGATACCTTCGAGAACCTGCTGGCCTATTACCTCGAACGCCTTCCCGGCGATCTGGTGCCCTATTGGGATCTTACCTTCACCGAAGGCGACGAGCCCCGGGATTCGTCTGCCGCCGCCATTGTCGCCTGCGGTCTGCTGGAAATGGCTGACCTGATGGAAGGGTCGCGTCCGGAAGAGCTGCGCGATCTCGCCCGGCGCATGCTCGGGAGCCTCTGGCGGAACTATGCGGTGCGGGACCCGAAGGTCTCCAACGGGCTCCTGCTGCACGGCACCTATTCCAAAAAGTCGCCATTCAACACATGCCGCGGCGAGGGCGTCGACGAGTGTGTGGCATGGGGCGACTACTACTACTTCGAAGGACTGACACGTCTGTCGCGCAAATGGGCGCCCTATTGGTGAGCGCCAAAACACGCCTGCGCTGAGACTCAAGGAAGAACAAGAATGGCCGCCATTTCACTGCGAAAACTGCGAAAGACCTTCGGGGCGCTGACCGTCGTGCATGACATTGACCTGGAAATCGCGGACAAGGAATTCATCATCCTGGTCGGACCATCGGGATGCGGAAAGTCGACCACCCTGCGCATGATTGCGGGGCTGGAGGAGATCTCCAGCGGCGACCTGGTCATAAGCGACACGATTGTCAACGACGTTCCGTCCAAGGACCGCGACATCGCGATGGTGTTCCAGAACTACGCGCTTTACCCGCATATGACGGTTTACAAGAATATGGCCTTCGGTCTGGAGTTGCGCCGTTCGCCGAGGGACGAGATCGACCGGAAAGTCACGGAAGCGGCTGAAATTCTCGACATTCAGCATCTCCTCAACCGCAAACCCAGGGCCCTTTCCGGCGGCCAGCGTCAGCGTGTGGCGCTCGGGCGCGCCATGGTCCGCTCTCCGGAAGTGTTCCTGCTCGACGAGCCCCTGTCCAATCTGGATGCCAAGCTGCGCACAACCATGCGCGCGGAGATTACCAAGCTTCATCGCAAGCTCGATGCAACCTTCATTTACGTGACACATGACCAGGTGGAGGCCATGACCATGGCGGATCGGATCGTGGTGATGAAGGATGGCCATATCCAGCAGGTCGACACGCCGCAGGCCCTATACGACCGCCCGGTCAACATGTTCGTCGCCGGATTTATCGGCGCACCGCAGATGAATTTCCTCCCTGTGTCAATCAGGAAAAACGGCGCCGGATTCATCGCCGATTTTGAAGGGTGCACCTTGCCGCTTCCTGACCGACTGCGCCCGGAGGTTCTTGCCGGCTTCGAGGGTCAAACCTGCACGCTGGGTGTGCGGCCGGAGAATTTCCATGAAAAGACCCCGGTGGATGTCGATCCGGCGAAAACCGCACAGATCGACGTCCATGTCGAACTGGCCGAGCCCATGGGCGCTGAAGTGCATTTGAATGCATTCGCCGGCAGCCATCCGATTATCGCCCGCGTCAGCCCACGGTGCCGTGCGGGTGCGGGCGATGAAGTACCCCTGACGGTGGACCTGACAGCGGCCCATCTGTTCGACAACCGGACCGAGGAAGCTCTGGACCACTGACCCTCATCGGAAAAGGCAGGACATGAACTGGTTTTTGAACCATTATTTCGCGGAAGGACCGGGCATCCCGAAAGATGCACCGAAGCCGGAAGGAGTGCGCCTTCTGGCCGGAACCTTCGCCCGCGAATGGTGGGAGCTTATCAAGCTCAATCTCCTGTTCCTGGCCGCTTCGCTGCCCGTCGTCACGCTGCCCGCCGCCTATTGCGCGATGGTAAGTGTCTCGGTCTCGATGATCGAGGACCGCAATGTCTATCTGGTGCGGGATTTCTGGGCAGCGTTCCGCTCCCGATTCTGGGCGGTCACCCTTGTCGGTGTCCTGCTGGCGGGCGCGCAGGCGCTTGCTGTCCTGGCCGTTCGAAGCTACGCGCTGGCCGCTGTGGATCAGATCCTGTTTGCGGTCCCTCTCGCCATTGCGCTTGCCGTCGCGGTGTTGCTGCCCGTTTTTGCCGCACATCTGTTCGTGGCCCGGTCCTGCGCGCCGGGCGCACCCTTGCCGCTGATCGTCAGGGCGGCGGCTCTGGGCCTGCTGGCGCGCCCTCTGCCCGGCATCGCGGCGCTGCTCTTCACCGCAATGCTGTGGCTCGCCCACATCTCTTTTTATCCCGCATCGGTGTTCCTGCCGGTGCTTGTCAATTTCTCGCTTGGTGCCCTTGTGACCAGTTTCGCGGTGCTGAAAGGCGTCCGCTTCGGCCTCTCGCGGCTGTCCGCTGGCCGGGAGCCGGAATCAAAAACAAGACCGGGCGACACCCGGCATAACGTCTGAAAACGGAGGAAGAAGAATGAAACGGAATCTTTGGAAGTCGGCCGCACTGGCCGCAACAGGCATGGCCCTGATACAGGGGCACGCCGCCGCAGAAGATGTCACCCTCAACTGGGCGCTTTGGGACCTGGACAAGGTTGCCTATTACGATCCGATTATCGAGGCCTACGAGGCCTCCCATCCCGGCGTGAAGATTGAAACCACGGACCTCGGTTCGAGCGACTACAACCAGATGATCATGACGCAGCTGACCGGCGGCGGCGATGATCTCGACATCGTCAGCGTCAAGGATGTGCCGGGCTATGCGCAGATGGTGAGCACCGGGCGTCTGCTCAATCTGTCCGAGATTGGTGCCGTACCGCCGGACACGTCCGGATATGGCGGCCTGATTGAAGCCCTGACCGTCGACGGCAGCATCTATGCTCTGCCGTTCAGGACAGATTTCTGGATTGTCTACTACAACAAGGACCTGTTCGACGCGGCCGGTGTGGAGTATCCGACCAATGACATGACCTGGGCCGAGTTTGACGACAAGGCGCGCGCGGTTACGTCTGGATTCGGTGCGGACAAGGTCTATGGCGCCCACCTGCATACCTGGCGCTCAACGGTTCAGCTTCCGGCAATCCAGAGCGGTGAAAACAAGCTGGTCGCCAAGGACTACAGCTTCCTGAAACCCTGGTATGAACGCGCTCTGAAGCTGCAGGAAGACGGCATTGTCCGCTCGTACAGTTCCCTGAAAACCTCGCAAACCCACTATTCGGGGCCCTGGTTCTCGTCGCAAATCGCCATGCTGCCCATGGGAAGCTGGTTCATCGGTACCCAAATCGCCAAGGTCAAGAGCGGCGAGTCCACGGCCTCCAATTGGGGTCTCGCCAAATACCCTCATCCCGAGGGGGTTGAAGCAGGCGCGACGGCCGGTCAGGTCACCTCACTCGGCATCAACGCGAATTCCAAGAAGGTGGATGCCGCAAAAGACTTCATCGAATGGGTCTCCGGTCCGGAAGGCGCGGCTATCGTGTCGAACACCGGAACCATTCCGGCTCTGCGCGATGAGAATGTTGTCAGCACCATCGCCTCGACGGACGGCTTTCCGGCAGATCCTGAAAGCGCCCAGGCTCTTGTGACGTCCGCGGCCTATCTGGAAATGCCGGTAGACCTGAAGGCGGCCGAGTATGAATTGGTCCTCAACCGCGTTCATGACTCGCTGATGACCAACAACATCGAGATCGACGACGCCATTCAGGAAATGAATGAAGGCGTTGCCGATATCGACTGAATGAAAGCGGAGCCGGCAGGTGCCGGCTCCGCAGTTTCCGGAGCTTTGAATGACTGAAACCCCGCTTTCGGGAAATCCCTTTCGCACCCGCGCCGACGTGCAGAAAGCCGCTGGCGCGCTTTTCATTCCGTTGCTCCCTTATTTTTCACCGTCCGGCGCGCGGGTCCGTCTCAGTGCCACGGCGGCGCATTTCGATCAGGCCGCAGCCGATCTGGAAGGCTTCGCCCGTCCGCTCTGGGGAATCGCGCCGCTTGTGGCGGGTGGCGGCGAATTTGAGCACTGGGAGCTGTACCGGAGAGGACTGGCGAATGGGACCAATCCGGATCATCCGGACTATTGGGGCGATATCGCGGACAGGGACCAGCGGCAGGTCGAGCTTGCGTCGATAGGATTTGCTCTGCGCCTGATGCGCGAACAGATATGGGATCCGCTGGATGATGCCGCCAGGAAGAATGTCGCCGCCTATCTCACAGCCGGACGCGAACGCGAGTTCGTCAACAGCAACTGGAAATTCTTCCGCATCATGATCGATCTGGGCCTTGCCCATTGCGGTGTCGATGTGCCGGAAGAAAAGCGCGAAGCCTATCTGGATGACATTGATGGGTTTGCGATGGAAAACGGCTGGTACCGCGACGGCCCGATCCGCAGCGCGGACCACTACATTCCTTTCGCCTTTCATTATTACGGGCTGATCTATGCGGCCCTTTCCGGCGATACGGTCAGGGCGGCCCGGTTCCGGGAGCGCGCGATGCGCTTCACCGATGCGATCAGGCACTGGTACGCCCCGGACGGCTCGGCTCTCCCTTTTGGGCGAAGCCTCACTTACCGCTTTGCCCACGCCGGCTTTTGGGGCGCACTGGCTTTTGCCGGTGTCGAAGCGCTCCCCTGGGGGCAGATCAAAGGATATTTTCTGCGCAATTTGCGCTGGTGGGCCGCCCAGCCGATGTTCGAGCGGGACGGGGTTCTGTCCGTCGGATACTGTTATCCGAACCTGCTGATGAGCGAAGGCTACAATTCCGCGGGCTCGCCCTACTGGGCAATGAAGGCCTTTCTTCCGCTTGCCCTTGCCGAGGACCACCCCTTCTGGACCGCCGAGGAAGAAGAGCCCGAGCAGCAGGACGCTCCAGTGCCTCTCAAAGAGCCCGGAATGATCATACAAAATTTTCCGGGCCATACGGTGGCGCTCACTTCGGGGCAGTATTATGCACGGTGGCGCGGAACGGCGGAAAAATACGGCAAGTTCGCCTATTCCACCCGCTACGGTTTCTCTGTGGAAGCGAACGACCGGCATTTTCCGAGTGCCGCCTGTGACAATGCGCTGATCTTTTCCAGGGACGGCATGCATTTCCGCATGCGGGAGAACTGCGAAAAGGTCCTGATCGCAGGCGACAAGCTTTACGCCAAATGGCGTCCTTATGAAGACGTCGAGGTGGAGACATGGCTCGTACCCGCAGGCCGCTGGCACATCCGAATTCACGAAATCACTGCCTCATGCACGCTGGAAACCGCCGAAGGCGGTTTTGCCATCGCCAAGCCCGAATTCGGTGCCTGGAAGGAGGAGCTTCACGGCACCGCTTCGGAAGTCCGGACCGCCCAGGATATCAGTGTCATCGCGGGGCATGACGATCGCTCCCCGTACGTGATCAGCCCGTTTTCGAATACAAACGTCATGGCGGCTAGGACGCTGGTGCCTCAGCTGCGCGGTAAATTGGAGTCGGGCACAAACACACTGGCCTGCGCGGTGCTGGCAGGCCCCGCCGCAGCCGGCCTTCCCGACCTTCCGAAGTTCCCGGAAATCGCTGACCTTAGCATGCTGTTTGCGCGGGAGGGAGCTACTGTTGAAGTATTTGAAACGTCTTGAGCCGAACTCTGAATTCTTGGATCCTTATTCCAGCTTTAACTTGCACTTTGGATTTGTTAGTCGATTGATTTATAAGGAGTAGTCAGATCGCAATGACATCTATGCGTTGCAATTCAAGCATCTGTACCATCTGAATTTGCGCCGCATCTCGACCCGCTCAAGGAGTGTGCCTGTGGTCGTGCCGGTATTTTTTGTGCGCCGAACGCGATGGCCTGCCTTGCGGAGGTATTCGAACAGGAAAACGCGCTTGACAAGCTGGAGGCGTTTGCGTTTTTGAACGATCCGGCCTTCCGTCGGCTACCTCCCAATGAGGCCTGGATTGCCCTGACCCGTCAGGGGGAGCCGGCTGTCTTCCCCGCCAGGGTGAGCGTCGGAAGCGATTGCGTGACGGTGTTCGATCCCGCCTTGCAGGTCCACTGGACTGTGGCCACCGAGGCGCGTCTGGGTTAAGAGGCTTGAAAGACGTCCGACTGAAACCAAGGATCCAGCAATGTTCCCCAACACTTTTCCAGACAAGACGCAGATTTCCGAAATGGTGGCTAAAATGCTCCTGGAAATCGAGGCCATCCATTTCCGCGCCGATCAGCCCTATACCTTCACTTCCGGTCTCGCGAGCCCGGTCTATATCGATTGCCGAAAACTGATTTCCTATCCGCGCATCCGCTCCGCGATCATGGATTTCGCCGCAGGCACTATCATGCGCAACGCCGGTTTTGAACAATTCGATTCCGTTGCAGGCGGCGAAACCGCAGGGATCCCGTTTGCGGCCTGGCTGTCGGAACGTCTGGCCCTCCCAATGCAATATGTCCGCAAAAAACCGAAGGGTTTCGGACGTGACGCGCAGATCGAGGGCTACCTCAAGGAAGGATCCCGCGTGCTCCTGGTGGAAGATCTGATCACCGACGGCGGCAGCAAGATCAAATTCGCCGAGGCCATCGAAAAGGCCGGCTCGAAGGCGACTGACACGTTTTCGGTCTTCTACTACGACATCTTCCCCGGAACGCCTGAACGGCTGCAGGCCGCGGGAATGCGCCTGCATTACCTCGCAACATGGTGGGATGTCCTGAGGGTCTGCAAGGCGGAAAACCGGTTTTCTGCTGACGTGCTGAGCGAAGTGGAGAGCTTTCTCAACGCTCCTCTCGAATGGTCCGCCAATCATGGCGGCATAACCGAACTGCCAAGTTAACCTGCGTGGAGTTGAATAGGTTCGAAGTTCTGATTCAACCCCTTGTCGATCGGCATTGAATGTTGGCTCGGGCGCACTTTTGATGACGCCGGTTCAGATCAAATCGCATCGATCAACCTGGCTTCAAGAAGGTCGACCTTGGCGCGGCTGTGCATTTGACGCTTGACGACCTTGAGCCAAGCGACCGCCCAGGGCAAGGCCGAGATGATGGACCAGACATTCCAACCGAGCGGTCCGGCACGAACGGGACAGCAGGACGCTGCTGCCGAAAGGCTCCGCGAAAATCCTCGGTTTTGAAGCGATGGCGGTGGTCGAAGCCGTTCAAGCCACCCGTGACAATTCTTGAGCAAAATGTTCATCTGCGAATTAGATGTCGAATCAACAGGGCGAATGAAATGAACGACGAAATACAACGCTGGGTGCCCGAGGTCGAAGAGTTCGCTTTGTTTTCAGGCGACGAAATCAAGGCCCTTCAAGACCGCTCATTTGCGAAAGAGGCGCGCGGCAAGCCAGTGTTGTTTGTGACTTGCGCTGTTCGCGGAAAGGACGTGCAACTCAAGCCTGAGGAAGCAATCCGCCAATTGTGGTTGGCGCGTCTGATGGGCGAGTACCAATATCCCGCAAAGCGAATACAGGTGGAGTATCCAATCACGTTCGGGCGTGATAGCTCAAAGCGTGCCGACATCGTCGTTTTCGATCCAGACCGCCCAACCGTTCCGTATATAATAATCGAAGTGAAACAAGGGAGGCTAAGAGACGGAAAGGAGCAACTTCGGTCCTATTGTCATGCGACTGGCGCACCGTTGGCTTTGTGGAGCAACGGAATTCTGGCAGAAAGTTACCACCGAAAAAATCCAAATTATTTTATCGAAATCCCGCATCTTCCTACCGCCAATCAAACGATTGACGATATCGTCAGCGAGCCGTGGACCATTGAGACACTTATCGAAAAGGAAGAAAAGCGCCAAGAAGAAGGGTCGAAGACGCGCTCTCTTCGAGATAAGATTGTCGAACTGGAAGACGAAGTGCTTGCCAACGCGGGCGTAGATGTTTTCGAAGAGGTGTTCAAGCTCGTTTTTACAAAATTGTATGACGAGATGGCCTGCCATCGTGGCAAGTACCCGCATTTGCGCTTCCGCAACAGTAACACGTCGTCTCAGCTCAAAGATAAAGTCCAGGACTTATTCAACGACGCCAAGAAACAGTGGCCGGGCGTATTTTTGGACGACGAGCGTATTCGGTTGTCTGCCGACCATTTGCAGGTGTGTGTGGGTTCGCTCGAAGAGTGGAAGTTGTTCAACTCTAATCTTGACGTGATCGACGACGCGTTCGAATACCTCGTCTCGAAGTCATCGAAAGGTGAAAAAGGTCAGTATTTCACGCCACGTTGGGTAATCGACATGTGCGTGAAGATGCTCAATCCCCAAGAGCACGAAACAGTGATTGATACTGCCTGTGGTTCAGCGGGCTTCACTGTACATGCGATGTTCCATGTGTGGCGGCAGATCATTGACGATTTGGGGCTTGAGGAAAGCCACTTGTTCACGATGGACAAGAAGCCCGCGCGTTGTGAGGATTATGTCAAGGACAATGTCTTTGCCATCGACTTTGACGAAAAGAGCGTGCGTGTCTCACGCTGTCTAAATTTGATTGCGGGCGACGGCGAAACCAATGTGCTCCACCTCAATACGCTTGATTGGTCCAAATGGGACGAAACGGTCAAGCAAGATGAATGGGACGATACCTACGGCGATGGATGGCGACGTCTGAGGCGGCTTCGTACAAGTGAAAAGAAAGAAGGCTATCGCAACTTTGGTTTCGATGTGTTGATGGCCAATCCTCCCTTTGCAGGGGACATCAAGCAGTCGGATATGTTGGCTGTCTACGAAATGGGCCACAAATCCAACGGTAAGATGGAAAAGTCCGTAGGCCGTGATCTTCTGTTTATCGAGCGCAATTTGGATTTCTTGAAACCCGGTGGGCGTATGGCGATTGTGTTGCCGCAAGGCCGGTTCAACAACTCGTCCGATAAGCGTATTCGCGAATACATAATGGAGCGTTGCCGCATCTTGGCGGTGGTTGGCCTGCACCCCAACACTTTCAAGCCACATACTGGGACAAAAACAAGCGTACTTTTTGTTCAACGTTGGAACGATGACGAGAAAGCCGGACCGCTGTGCGAAAAGCAAAAAGACTACAATATATTCTTCGCAACCCAGCAGGTCGAGAGCGTCGATAACAGCGGCGATAAAGTCTATGTTAGAAAAGCTGATGGGAGTTTGGCCCGTGATGACCACGGACATTTCATCGTCGCACACGATCTTTTCAACCATGATGGCAAAACACAGGATGGCATTGCCGAAGCTTTTCAGGAATTTGCAAAACAGGAGCGTCTAAGTTTTTTTATGGTAGCCCCTTCGACAGTCGCCGCTTAAGCGATCTGCTGGAGGGGCTGGAAGCCTCAATTGTACCGTGGTCATCAATCCTTACCGGACCGACCACTTTACGATTTGATCCAGAATATTATCGAAAACGCTTTCTTGCTGATGCGGCGTTGGTGAAAAAGAGGGCTGCTTTCTTTTCGACTCCGCGCGAGCTTCGATTGACTGTTGATGCAAGCGCCTTCTACCCCAGTATCGAAGAACACTATGGAACTGGCGATCTTCCATTTTACCGAGTAGGTGATGTGGATGGGATGGTAGATGTAAATAGAGCGCTAAGAATTCCATCTGATCTATGTCAGCTGCACTCTACGCTAAAACGCGTTTCACAAGGCGATATTTTATTCACCAAGGGAGGGGCTATTGATAGGGCCGGTTATGTTGTAACTGACGGTGCAGTTAGTCGTGATTT
>JBNLAU010000256.1:0-8242 GCA_050302295.1 Roseibium sp.
TGAGATCGCCAAACGCTATGGCAACAAGGGACTGAAGAAACCGGACACCCTGAAGATCAATCTCAAGGGAACCGCGGGCCAGGCCTTCGGCGCCTTCGTATCACGGGGCGTGACCATCGACCTTGTGGGCGATGCCAACGACTATGTCGGCAAGGGCCTCGCAGGCGGCCGGCTGATCGTGCGTCCGCCGGAAAATGCCCGGATCGTTGCGGAAAATTCCATCATTGTCGGCAACACCGTGCTTTACGGCGCCACCGAAGGCGAATGTTACTTCCGCGGCGTCGCCGGAGAACGTTTCGCTGTCCGTAATTCCGGTGCACTTGCCGTCGTGGAAGGTGTGGGAGATCACGGCTGTGAATACATGACCGGCGGCGTTGTCGTCGTCATCGGGCAGACCGGGCGCAATTTCGCGGCAGGCATGTCGGGCGGCATCGCCTACGTTCTTGACGAAGACGGTTCCTTCGGCACCCGCTGCAACCTGGCGATGGTCGAACTGGAACCCGTCTCCGAGGAGGACGATCTTCTGGAGAAGCTCCATCACCATGGCGGCGACATCGAGCACAAGGGCCGGGTAGACCTTTCCTGCGACATGACGCGCCACGATGACGAACGTCTGCGTCAGATGCTGGCCAAGCATGTGGAGCTGACGGGCTCGAACAAGGCACGGGCAATTCTGGACGACTGGGCCTCCTACAGGCCGAAATTCGTGAAAGTCATGCCGGTCGAATACCGCCGCGCGCTTCGCGAAATGGAAGAGCAACGCCTGGGCATGGTCGCAGCCGAATAATCCGGCAATTGAACAACGGGTCTCTCGGCTGCCACAGGCAGCCGATCGAGACGCCTTTCGAACGCAATAGCTTTGAGGAGGTCGCCTTGGGTAGGTAACCGGATTTCTGGAAATCGACCGGCAGGAACAAAAGTATCAGCCTGCGTCGGACCGTATTCGCCATTTCCGCGAGTTCACCATTCCGCTGAACGACCAGGAGGTCACCAATCAGGCGGCACGCTGCATGGACTGCGGCATTCCGTTCTGTCACGGACCGACCGGCTGCCCGGTCAACAATCAGATTCCGGACTGGAACGACCTGGTTTTCCAGGGCGACTGGGACATCGCGCTGCGCAACCTGCATTCCACCAACAATTTTCCGGAATTCACAGGCCGGATCTGCCCGGCCCCATGTGAAGAGGCTTGCACGCTGAATCTGGAAGATGTTCCGGTCAATATCAAATGCGTTGAACAGGCCCTTGCCGACAAAGGTTGGGAGCAGGGCTGGATCGTACCGGAACCGTCCTCGGCCAAAACCGGCAAGGCGGTTGCCATCATAGGCTCCGGCCCCGCCGGCCTTGCGGCGGCACAGCAGCTCGCGCGCGCCGGTCACACCGTTCACGTCTATGAGCGCGAACCCAAGGCAGGCGGTCTTCTGCGCTACGGCATTCCCGACTTCAAGATGGAAAAGCACTATATCGACCGCCGCGTCCAGCAGTTGGAAGCCGAAGGCGTGACGTTCCACTACGGCGTCAATGTCGGCGTGACGGTCAGCCTCGAAGAGATCACCGCCCGCCACGATGCGGTGATCCTGTGCGCAGGCGCAGAGCGCCCGCGCGATCCGGGCGTGTCCGGCATGGAACTGGAAGGCTGCCATTGGGCAATGCCCTATCTCGTCCAGCAGAACCGCCGTGTCGGTGGTGAGCCGGAAGGCAATGAAGTCCCGATCTGGGCGGGCGGCAAGCATGTCGTCGTCATCGGCGGCGGCGACACGGCATCCGACTGTGTCGGCACCGCATTCCGTCAGGGGGCCCTCTCCGTCACCCAGCTCGACATTCGCCCGATCCCGCCGCTGAAGGAAGACAAGCTGACGGTCTGGCCCTACTGGCCGACCAAATTCCGCACCTCGTCTTCACAGGCCGAAGGCGCGGAGCGTGAGTTTTCCGCAGCTACGCTGGGGCTTGTTGGCGAAGACGGAAGAGTTGTCGGCGTCAAGTGCGCCCGCGTGGACGAAAAACGCAGCCCGATCGAGGGCACGGAATTCATCCTGCGTGCGGATCTTGTGCTGGCTGCGATCGGGTTCTCCGGCCCGCAGCTCGAAACCTACATTGCCGAAGCCGGCGACAAGCTGGAACTGGACGGCCGCACCAACGTGAAGGCCAACACGGACGACTACAAAACCAGTCTCGACAAGGTCTTTGCCGCCGGCGACGTGCGCAAAGGACAGTCCCTGGTCGTCTGGGCCATCCGCGAAGGCCGTCAGGCCGCCCGCTCGGTCGACCTGTACCTGACGGGCGAAACGGACCTGCCGCGCTGATCTGCGCAGCGACAAGACAGACGCAAAAACGCGCTGAAAAACACAACCCCGTCAGGACACCTGGCGGGGATTCTTGTTTCATGAAGAAGCACTCAGGAGCCGCTCGGCGCCTCGATTTCCAGTGCGGAGCTGCCCTCAACACCGGTGCGGGGATCGTCCACCCGGCCCGGCATCGGCTTGAGCGGCTCGCCTTCGACGAAGAACCTGTAAGCGGAACTGTTCGGGTCGATGGCCTTGTCGTCCTCACCGCCGAGCAGAAGCGATTCAGGTGAAGTCGTCCGTCCGGTCAGCACGATGAAATTGGGGTCGTCCTCCACCCCTTCAAAGGCCAGGCCGCCATAGCCGCCGAGAATACGCGACAGCTCGCGTTCGACAAAGAAGGCCACCTTGCGGTAGCCCGCCCAGGTGAAATCGATCCGGTCACCGGTTCTGAGCCGTGCGTTCTTGCCGTCGACATCTGGCCCGTAGGACGAATAGCTGCCGTCTTCGGCCAGGAATATATCCCAGATATCGACGTACCGGACGCGCCTGTCCTCCGCCGTTCCCTGGAAAATGGAATTCAGCTGCGTGAAGTCGCCGTTGACCAGTTCGTCATTGGTTGGCGGCAGGCCCGCCCAGACGATTGGCTTTTTCTCCTGCCGGACAACCCGAACCAGCGCGTCCACTTTTTTCCTGTAGGCGTCGAGCCATTCCGCGGTCATGAATTCGATCGGCGGATCTCCCGGAAACGTTTTGCCGAGGTCCCGGCGCCCGATCATGACGACAACGGCTTTGACATCGGCCCCCCGGATTTTCGATAGGACCTGCGCGGACCAGTCCGGCGGCGTTTCGCCGGCAAACCCGGCCTTGTCTTCCGTGATCCGCTCGACGCGGATCTGCGGCTTTTCTGCCAGTGTGAATTTCAGTCCATCGGCGACGCCGCGCGCCATGCGGTCGCCCACCACCAGGATCAGTCCGGCGTCAGGATCCTTCTGCTGGATTTCGAATTTGGGCGGTGTACCTGACGGGCGGGACACTTTGGCCCGCCGTTTGACCCGCTCTTTCGGCTTCTCCGGTCTTTTTCTCTGGCCGCCGCCGAAGAGCCGCTGCAACGGCGCAAACGGATTGAAGCCTCGTAGCGGCCCATTCTGCGCAACGACGATCTTGCCCGATGACGCACCTTCGGCCAACGCCTGAGGCACGCCATTGCTCAGAAGCATAACCGCACAGGCAACACCAATCCGCAGGGCGAAGCCCGCGGCCCTTTTGGCTCTCACCTGCCGGTTTCGAAAGATCACGATCGTCTCCTGTCCGATGCGCATCTCCAGCGTGCCGGAGATGCACCGGGCAATTTATCGCCTAACGCTCTAGCCGTCCATCTTCAGCTGTGCCAGCAAAACAACGGAGGCATAACCATCCGGAATCATGCCGCGCGAGCGCTGATACGCGCGTATGCCACGCCGTGTCGCAGGCCCGATCTTGCCGTCCGCCGTACCGACGGAAAACCCGTGGCGGTTAAGCAGCGCCTGCAGTTCGGCGGTCTCCGTCCGGCTGAGCGGCAAATGTTCACGTGACCAGTCCCCGGCGAGAGGCCCGCCGCCGATCAGGCGGTCCGCCAGATGCCCGACCGCCAATGCGTAGGCTGTCGCATTGTTGTACCGCTTGATGACGAAAAAATTGCGCAGCATCAGAAAGGCCGGACCGCTGGCTCCGGCCGGCAGCACCAGAATGGCCTTGTCGGACAGGCGCGGGAACCCTTTTCCGTTCGAGCGCCGGACCCCGTACTTTCTCCAGGCGCCGAGCGTCATGGTCTTGTCGCCATCGGCAAGATGATAGTCGAAGCCGGCAGGAAGCTTGACCTCGTAGCCCCAGGTCTTGCCGGTCTGCCAGCCATGCTTTTTCAGGTAATTGGCCGTTGAGGCGAGCGCGTCTGGAATGGATGTCCAGATATCACGGCGTCCGTCGCCGTTATAATCGGCCGCATAGGCTTTCCAGCTGGACGGCATGAACTGGGTGTGCCCCATGGCGCCTGCCCAAGAGCCTTCCATATCCTGAAAGCGGACATGCCCCGCCTGGACGATTGCCAGGGCAGTCAGCAATTCCTTTTGCCAGAAGCTCTTGCGGCGCGGAGCGGCATAGGCAAGTGTTGCAAGAGCCTGAATGACATTGTGCCGGCCCATAAAGCCGCCGTAGTTCGTTTCCATGCCCCAGATCGCCAGCACCGCTTCTCGGTCCACTCCGTAGCGGGCTTCGATCTGCTGCAGAACCGGTCCGTATTCGCGAAGAAGGTTGCGCCCCTTTTCAACCCGGTCGTCAGAAACCGCGCTGTCCAGATAGTCCCAGATCGGTTTGACGAATTCGGACTGCTTACTCATCAGCCGCAGCGTATCTTCATCCGGCTGCATGCCGCCGAAAACCGCATTGTAGGTCTGCGATGAAACGCCGGCCGACTTGGCCTTCGGCCAGAAACCGCGGACGAACTTGTCAAATCCCGGATCGGCCAGCACAGGAGAAGCCGCGAACAGAAGATAGCCTCCAAGCGCCAAAGCGCCGATAACCTGCAGGCCAAGTCCCCGCAATGCGGGACTTTTCCATCTTCCAAATCGGGGCAGTATCCTCATCACGTTTGCAGTTTGCTGCGCAAAGCTCCGCATCAGGGCCTCCTTAACGCCCAAGTCCGTGTCGTTCTGCCCCCGCCCCATGTTTGGTGTTGATTTGGTTAGCGTAACGTTAATGCCGGAATCGAAGCCCTGCTTCAACTGCATTTTCCGTGTAATCGGCGCCGTCCTGCGAGCTGTCGAAGCGGCGATGCGTGTAGTCGGCCGTCACGGCCACATTCTGAGTCAGCGCAAAGGTAAGTCCGCCGAAGCCGGTCAACGTGCTCTCCTCAATCGAGACACCCTCATAGGTCCGGTAACTGTAGCCGACACCTGTTTCACCGACCAGCCGGTCGCTGAAGCCATGGGCCAGGCGGAGATCCCCGGAATAGATGATCGACCCGCTGGCTCCGTCGATATCGGTTGCCTCGAAACTGGTGCCAAGACCGGCGGTAACCGTTGTCAGGCGGCTCGGCGACCAGACCAAGGACCCGTCGACGACCAGACCGGACAGATTGTCCAGGCGGCTATCGTCGAGATCCTCGATCCTCCAGCCAACGCCAAGTTCCCCGGTGACTTTCGGGCCCGATGCAATGGTGACGCCGCCCCGGAGCTGATACCCGTTGGCATCGCGCTTCTCGCACAGGCTGTCGCTGCAGGCTTCATCAAACCTTCGCAGCAGCAGGGAGCCTTCGACAAAGGGGTTCAGGACGCTGCCGGTATTGCCGTCGAGCCTGAGACTTGCGGAATAAAGCGTGTTGTCCCGGCCGCTTTCCGAGGTGCTGCTGTTGTCATCCGTCGTGTAAATATTACGGTCTGCGCCGACGGAAACTGTGGCGGCAACCAGGCCGACGCTTCTCGTGCCGCTCAGGCTGCCGGAGAGCTGATGCACATGATCGGTACCGGACGAGGACTCCGCGCTGCCGTCCTCTTCCTGCGTGAAGGTGTAGGACACGCTGGTGGTGACCTGCGTTGCCTCGCTGATGTCCAGCCTCAGGTTTGCAGCCGCGAAGACAGATGAATCATTGTCATCCGAATTCTCCGGATACCCTGTATAGGTGCCCCGCAGGGTCGCATCGAACTGATGGCGGGACCAGCCGGACGTCAAAGACAGGTCCGGCGAGATCCGGTAAAGCGCACCGGAAGACCCGGATGCGGATTGAGACGTGTTGTCGGTATAACCCGTGGCAAAAGTCATCTGCGGGGTCAGCGTAAAGGAACCAAGCCGGATCCCCTCGGCTGCGTCAAATGTCGTGTCTCCCGCGAAAACGCTCGTATCGATCCCTGGCTCGGAGAGCGGCACTACACGGCTGACGGCCGCGATCCGGTCGGAGAAGGGACGCACCGGCTGAACCCGGCCGTTTGTGCCAAGGCCGCTGGACCCGGCTTCCGCTTCCGATGCATTCAGGGCGGGTCGCAGTGCGGACACATTCGACTGTGTCGGATTGAGCTCTGTGCTGGCGGCCTGATCCGCCGCATCTTCGGAATTAAGCGAATCTTCGGGGGCACCGGAACCTCGCAAATCCGACAAGGCTGTCTGCGCAGCCGAAGGCACGGCCTGCAAAACGGCGAGACAGACTATTAGGGGCGGAATGCGGCGCATGAAGCTATTGAAACCAGTCGACAGGGTAATCCGGTTCAAACTGACGAAGGATGGTTAATGCTTCGTTTCTTTTTCGCAATTTGGCGGTTTGAACGGCAATTCAGGACCCGCGGACCTGAACAAGCTGGATTTCCGTCCCGCATTAACCGGAATTCGGCTTCCTAATGATTTGCGAGGCCTCAAATCAGGCACTTTCGGCCTTTAAACTTGATGACGGGCGCCTAAACATCGCCAAATCCCAATTCCTGACAAACTCTAATCCATTTAATAGATCACAGCTTCTTGATCCCCATGATGGACTGGCCTAGAGCTAGAGCATCAAATTAATGAAAAGATTATCCCCATGAACACGCCGTTGCTCGAACCTTCTTCCGACGAAAACATCGACGCGGCGTCGCATTGCCTTGTTTCAGCGGAGCGGACGCTGGAAACGGAAATCGCGGGCTTGAGCGCCGTCCGGGTCGCTTTGAAGAACGGCCTTTCGGCCAGCTTTCAGCAGACCTTCGACCTCATTCAGAAGAGCAAGGGCCGTGTCATCGTCACCGGCATCGGCAAGAGCGGGCACATCGGCACCAAAATCGCCGCAAGCCTCGCCTCCACTGGCACCCCCTCCTTTTTTGTGCATGCAAGCGAAGCCAGCCACGGTGATCTCGGCATGATCACCGAACAGGACGTGGTTCTCGCCTTGTCCTGGTCGGGTGAAACCCAGGAACTTGCCGGAATTGTCAGCTACACCCGGCGGTTCAAGGTCCCGCTTGTCGCGATAACCTCGCGCCAGGACAGCACGCTGGGTGGTGCGGCGGATGTTGTCCTGAAACTGCCGAGCGTGGCCGAGGCCTGCCCGCATGGACTTGCGCCGACCACCTCCGCGCTTATCCAGCTGGCAATCGGTGATGCGCTGGCAGTGGCGCTTCTGGAGGGCCGCGGCTTCACTGCTCAGGATTTCCGCGTGTTCCATCCGGGCGGGCGACTTGGCGCAAGCCTGAAGACGGCAAAGGACATCATGCATTGCGGCGAGCGCATGCCGCTTGTGCCTGTGTCCACACCGATGAGCGAGGGCATCGTGCTGATGACCCAACGCGGCTTTGGTGTTCTGGGAGTGGTGGATGAGCTGAAACAGCTCATCGGCATCATCACCGACGGCGACCTGCGCCGCCATGTGTCTTCCAACCTTCTGGAAAAGACAGCCGGCGAGATCATGACCCGGTCGCCGAGAACCGTAGCGCCGGACACGCTGTCCGCCTCCATCCTCGAGCTGGTGAACAGCCTGTCGATCACCTCGGTTTTTGTCATCGAGGACGGTCATCCGGTCGGCATCGTGCATCTGCACGACTTGCTGCGTATCGGCACCGTATAGCTTCCAACGGCAATCACAAGTGCGTCAGGCCTCAAAAAAAACACGCCTATCCCGGCACCATTCCGAGTGTCATTAGGATTTGATTAGCCACAATCCACTTACACTGCCCCGAGTTTCAATGGCTTGAAGCCGCGACCTTGGTGTGTGTACAGAATGGATCTGGCGACCTTAATTGGTGTTTTTGGTGCGTTTGGCATCGTCTTGACCGCGATTTTTCTCGGCGGAAGCTTCGGTCAATTCGTTGACCTCCCCTCGGTTCTGATCGTGTTTGGCGGCGGCCTGGCCGCCACGCTGATCCGATTTCAGCTATCGGACATCATCGCCGCCTTTGTGACCGGAGGCAAAGTTGCCCTGGCCGGTGGCAGCGCAAGCCCGCGCGACCTGATTTCCGAAATCTCCAATC
>JBNLAU010000257.1:0-4239 GCA_050302295.1 Roseibium sp.
ACTGGCTGACGCAATGGGCCTCGTCGATGGCGAACAGCGCAATTTCGAGCGTGTCCAGGAACCGCCGGAAGCTCTCGTTCCCGAGCCGTTCCGGGGTTACGTAAAGCAGGTCGATGTCACCCTGGCGCAGCTCCTCGCGTAAAAGTGCCTGCTCGTCCTGGGAAAGGGTCGAATTCAATGCGGCAGCCTTGACGCCGGCAGCGCGGAGCGCACCCACCTGGTCCTTCATCAACGCAATCAGCGGTGAGACGACAACGCCGACACCCCGGCGGCAAAGCGCCGGGATCTGAAAGCATAACGATTTGCCCGCGCCCGTCGGAAACAGCACGACGGCGTCTTTGCCGGCGGTCAGCGTGTCGATTACGGCCTGCTGTTTGCCACGGAAGCTGCTGTATCCGAATACGGTCTGCAAGACAGCAAGCGGCTTCGGCTCCGGACGGACCGCCGGTGCGACGGCAGGTTCAACTGGCGTGGCATCCTCCGCGGCAATCGCGGGCGAAACAGACATGAGGCAGAAGGTTCCCTTAATTCTCCCGCACAATGTCTTATTCGCGTGGCAAGGGCAATGAAGGGCTGTTTGCGCCTGTGGATGACTAGGGCTGTGCCCTAGAACTCCGCGTCCGGGTCCCGCGCCAGCGTTTCGGCGCAATGAACGCGCATCTGTTCGGTCAACTCGCTCAGGTCTCCTTCCAGCCGTTCCGGCCGGATGGGTTTGCCGAAATGCACATTGAACTTGGCATTCTTCTTGTTGAGCAACTCGTTGAACACGGTCATGTCGCGCAGCTCGGTCGACACCCGTGCCAGAAAATAGAACAGGCCGGAATTGCGCCCGCCCATGTGCATAGGAATGATCGGAGCCTTGTTCTTGCGTGCCAGCGCCAGCGCGGAAGACATCCAGGGCCGTTCTGTCAGTTTGCCCTGATGCCAATGCGCCAGACGGCCGGAGGGGAACAGCACCACCACGCGTTCCTTGCTGAACGCGGAGGAGGCCAGTTTCAGCGTTTCCTTCGATTTCTGCCGGCTCTTGAAATCCGCCCGCCATTCGACCGGAACAATCATGTCGGCAAGGCGCGGATTGATCCGGATCGCATCCCGGTTGGCAAAAATCGAAAGATCGTCCCGCCGTGGCTTGATGGCATCGTAAAGCACAACGCCGTCGGCAATGCCTGTCGGATGGTTGGACACAAGAACGACGGGACCTTCCGCGGGCACGCGGTCCAGCCCGAGCGTTGTGACGTCAAGCTGCAGCACGTCACTGAGATGCGCAAAGCAGTCTAGCGCTTCCATCTGGGCAATCTTGTCCGCCATATCCACGGCGGACCGGTAACGCAGTATTTTATGTGCAAAGGGTTTGATGATCGGCCACCAGGGGCTCGCCATCACCAGCTTGCCGCGCTCGGCTATGAGGACGTCGACTATATGCTGTTCGGCAAGCCGCCGCTTTAACGCGGCTTCATGCCGCGTCGGCAAGGCGTTTGTCGTCTGGTCTGTCGTCCGCACAATGCACCTCTGCCCACGGGTCAACTGCAACACACCATTGCATCGTTAGCGAAATCAGCCTTTTGGTGCAAACTCTCCTTGAAGAATTTTCCGGCCCAAGCCTCACCCTGTTGCGGCTCAGCTCCACAGGGAACTGGTGAAGAGTACCACTGTTGTCAAGAAGCCTGCAAACCAGGCGATGGAGCGGGGTGTTGCCCGGTCCGTCCAGTAACAAAACACGTAAATCACCCGGAGCATCACAAACAGAACCGCAAGACGGTCGATCCAGCCAGCATCGGCGCCCTGGCTCATCGCCACAAAAACGGCGACCGCAAAAAACGGAAAGGTCTCAAAACCGTTGGCCTGTGCGCCCTGTGCCCGGGCCCGGAACCCCTCTTTCCAGTAGTCCGGATCCCGTGGTTTGGCGTTGTTGAATTCCCTGTTTATCTTTGCGGGCATCGCAGACAAGATCGGCAGGACTGCGGCTATCAGGACGCACCAGAGTGCAACAGGCATTTATAGGCTCCTTCGAATTCCGGGCCGGCAAGGTGTCCTGGCGGCCGGTTCTGCTGACATTGACATGTCACTGACGCTGAAAAGGGCGTCATCCGTACTTGTATCAAGGCCTTGCGCGATATCCTTATGGAATTCAAGCATGCAGCGGCATAACAGGTCGATTCGCCTTGCGAGGACAGGACGGATTCGCCAGCCAGTTGCCGGAAATTCCAATCGGTCAGCTGCTGGTGGTCTGTCGCCCGCTATTTTCAGCGGATCAAAAATGCAATAGACCCAAAAGTGGAGCCGCTGCAGGCGCCTGCCTTTTTCGAGTTGTGGACTGTTTGCCGAAGAGGGGGGCAAACAGGAGTGACCGGCGGTCAGGACCATTGGTCCGGCTGGCTTGTTATTCTTTTTCCCGGGATTTTGGATTTTCGACAAATTGTGGGCTAAGAGATGCAGCGATAATGGGACGAAGGTAAGGGATTGATTCGTCATGAAGCGTGCGGGAAAATTTGCTTTGATCGTCGGACTGGTGGTTCTGGCCGCCGGGTGTCAGCGGTTATCCGGCAGCCGGAACTACGCTGAGCCACTTCCGGCAACGCCAACCACCCCGGTCGGAACGGGCACGCTCGCCCCGCTTGACCCCAATGCACCACCTCCCGGCACGGCGGTCAACGATCCGAACGCGGCACTGACGGATCTTGCAAGCAATCCGGTTGCAGCTCCCGCCAACGCGCAGAATGTGGGCCGCACAGACCTTCTCGGTGGCTGGAAACTGTCCTCTTCGGGTGACAGCTGCATGGCCTTCATGACCCTGACCGCATGGTCTGGCGGTTACCGCGCAAACACCAGAGGTTGTGCTACGCCGGTATTGTCCGGTATCTCCGCGTGGGATCTGAACGGCAATCAGGTGGTTCTGAAGGACGGTTCGGGACTGATTGTCGCGCAGCTTTATTCCAGCGCACCCGGGCAGTTTAACGGTCAAACCTCCACAGGCTCTCCCATTTCTCTGTACCGTTAGCGGTCCTCAGTATTTTTGCTGGACAACTCGCGTTAAAAGTGTATTGTTCGCATAGCTACCGGAAAGGCTGTGCGAATGTCAAAATACGAACCTCTACGGGAACACTTGGCGCGTCTGGAAGATGTTGTCTGGGCCGCCAAGCTGGATGAAGTCGAAACGATTATCGGATCCTCCTTGCCCAAGAGTGCCCGGGAACACCGGACCTGGTGGGCAAATTCGGGCGGAAGCCTGGTTCATCAGAACGCCTGGCTTGATGCCGGGTGGCGGGTGGAACGCACGGATCTGATGCGTGACGTCATCGTTTTCCGCCGTTTGCGTATCGGTGGAACGGTGATGGCTGGCAAGGCGGGAAGTCGTGCGGATCGGCTGGCGAAAGATCCGCAGAAGGCCGCGGAGAAGCGCCTGACCAAGGAAATGGCGGCGCTGCGCCAGCCAGCCACGGTTACGCTCCGCTCGGAGTGGACGACACTCGGCGATGTTCAGAGAACACCCTGTTCCAATTCAACCATTCCCCAGGACGGCGGAGTCATGCGATTCGCGGCAATGGATGGTGATGACATTGTCACGATGATCATCGGGGCACAGTCCGTCCATCAGATGTACCGCGCCATGCGCATGGAAACAAAGGGGCTGGACAACAATGACGGCAGCCGGATCGGGGAAGACCTGATGGAAGAAGCCGGAATTGATCCGAAGGCACCGATCGAATGCGATGTCGTCAAATCCGGAAATGCCTGGCTGCTCACCGACGGCCGGGGCCGGAAGGCCAATCTGGACGACCAGTCCGAGTGTCATCTGGTTGCGCATCTGCTTTATCTCCAGGAACTGCAAAACGGCCGCAAGTCGAAACTGATCCTGAAATAAGATCCTCCCACACAGGTCAGCTATGGCCCTTGTGCATGACGCCCGCAACCCACCTACCGGTTGCGGGCGTTGCTTTGTGGGGGGGCGTCTGAAGCCGCACTGAGCACTTCACTGATGAAGTTGGTCTTGCGGCGTTAGGCGTGGTCCGCTCGCTGATGTGTCTGCCTCAGGATGTTCCGTACCGGACGTCCGAGCTCGCTGTTTAGCGATTCCGACTACGGATCCAGGACCGGATCGTGATTGAACAGAAATCCGTAAACTAGATAAAGCCTTTTATTGTCAGTAAGTTAAAATGCTGACTCTTGAGTTGGCAGAACTCTCAACAGCGTATCATGACTTGCATCTGCGGCGATTTGACCTTATTCCGCCAGAGGGTT
>JBNLAU010000258.1:0-4496 GCA_050302295.1 Roseibium sp.
AAGGCGGTCGGAGAGGAGCAGCCATGCAGGGGACCGGAAGATCATGGTAACAAACTTGAAACCGGTCATTGCGGGCTTCATTCCGCTCTTGGACAGCGCCGTGCTCGTGGTCGCTGCCGAGATGGGCTTTGCCGAAAAGGAAGGCATCGACCTGAAGCTCATCCGGGAAACATCGTGGGCGAATATCCGGGACAGGATTTCAGTCGGGCACTTTGACATTGCGCATATGCTGGCACCGATGCCGGTTGCCGCGACGCTCAATCTCACCAGTTTGGCAGTTCCTATGCTGGCTCCCATGCTGCTGGGACTTGGTGGCAACGCCATTACCGTTTCCAAGGGACTCTGGCAGGATGTGGCGGCCGCGGGCGCGGGGGCGGAGGGAGATCCGGTGTCGACCGGCAAGGCTTTGGCCGCCGTCATCAGATCCCGGCAGACCGAGGCGAAGCCGCCGCTGCATTTTGGAGTGGTGCATCCTTTTTCCGGCCATGCCTACGAATTGCGCTATTGGCTGGCCGCCGCCGGAATCGATCCCGACAGGGATGTTGAAATCACCGTGCTCGCACCGCAGGTGATGGCGGATGCGCTGCGTGCCGGCCAGCTTGACGGTTATTGTGTGGGCGAACCCTGGAACACCGCCGCAGTTGCCGCCGGTGCGGGGCGGATCGTAACCTATAAACAGGCGATCTGGCCGGACAGCCCGGAAAAGGTTCTCGGCGTCACCCGGAAATGGGCCGATGCTCATCCTGATACGCTAGCCGCGCTGATGCGGGCACTTTCGGCGGCGGCCGACTGGTGTGCGGAGCCGGAAAACGCAGTTCAACTGGCGGAAACCCTGTCCCGACCGGATCTCCTCGGCTGTCCGGCGGACATCTGCCTGCCGGCCATTACCGGTCAGATGCGTCTGGATGACGGTGTCACGAGACAGATGCCCGGGTTTCTCACGTTTTCGGGCGGTCTGAGGGCGATGCCATCTGCAGCGCATGGCAGGTGGTTTTTTGAGCAAATGGTGCGCTGGGGGCAGGCGGTCTCTTCCGATGACGCTGTCCAGCAAGCGGAATTGACGTTTTCTCCAGACGCCTATCAGTCTGCACTTGGACTTGAAGAGGCTCCGTCTGCGCCCGAGATCCGCCTGTTCGACGGCAAGGTTGCTTAAGACAAGACGTCATGTGTCCACTCCGCCCTGTTGAGGGAACCGGGCCGAGCGAACCGTTTCCTGCCAATTTCAATTGCCTTCTGAAAATGACCCGAGGGTCTCGGATATCCGCCGGCCTGCTGACCGATTGCGCCATGTTTGCGATGTGTCGGAGATGTGCTTAATTTTGAGGCGGGTACGCTGCATTGCACAAAAATAGTTCACTTGAGTAATGGTGCAGCCAATAAATCAAGCACGATCTTGAAGCCGTTCAAATCGACCGTTTTCAATAATACATTGTAATATATAGAGAAAATGCGATCTTCTGAAGTTGGCACGCTTCATGCTTTATAGAGGGCGCGGCCAACGCTGGCCCATTCGAATATCGCGCCCATTGCAGGGCGCCCAGGCAAAGCCGCCGTTCTGATCTGCATGGGTCCTCCTCCCATACATGCAAGGTCAGACGGCGGCTTTCTGTTTGTTTGCACCCGGGCCCGACGCGGCTGGGGACAAAAAAAGGGAACAGGACGTGACGATAGCAAAGACCCTTAAAATGACCCGCCGGGTTGCACTTGGCGCCTTGATGGCCGCCACAACCCTCGTGCCGGCCTCCAGCGCATTTGCCGACATGCTGGATGTCGAGAAGGACGAACTGACATTCGGTTTCATCAAGCTGACCGACATGGCGCCCTTGGCGATTGCCTATGAGCTTGGCTATTTCGAAGATGAGGGCCTGTTTGTCACCATTGAGCCGCAAGCCAACTGGAAGGTTCTGCTCGATCGTGTGATCACCGGCGAACTGGACGGAGCGCACATGCTGGCCGGGCAGCCGCTTGCCGCCACCATCGGCTTTGGCACCAAGGCACATATCGTCACCCCGTTCTCCATGGACCTCAACGGCAACGGCATCACCGTTTCCAATGAGATCTTCGAGCTGATGAAGCCGCATCTGGAGATGCAGGACGACGGCAAGCCGGCGCATCCGATCAAGGCTTCGGCGCTTAAACCAGTGGTCGATAAGTTCAAGGCGGACGGCAAGCCGTTCAACATGGGCATGGTGTTCCCGGTCTCGACCCACAATTACGAACTGCGTTACTGGCTGGCTTCCGGGGACATTCACCCGGGCTTTTATTCCGACACCGACATTTCCGGCCAGATCAAGGCTGAGGCCCTTCTTTCCGTGACGCCGCCGCCACAGATGCCGGCGACCCTCGAAGCAGGCACGATCTACGGCTATTGCGTGGGCGAACCGTGGAACCAGCAGGCCGTGTTCAAGGGCATCGGTGTTCCAGTCGTTACCGACTACGAGATCTGGAAAAACAATCCGGAAAAAGTCTTCGGCCTGACCAAGGAATTCACCGAGAAATATCCGAACACCACGCTCGCAATCACCAAGGCGCTGATCCGCGCTGCCAAGTGGCTGGACGAAAACGACAATGCCAACCGCATGGAAGCGGTCGAAATCCTCTCAAGGCCTGAATATGTCGGTGCCGATGCGGAAGTCATCGCCAATTCCATGACCGGCACCTTCGAGTACGAGAAGGGCGACAAGCGCGACGTTCCGGATTTCAACGTCTTCTACCGCTACTATGCGACCTATCCCTACTATTCCGACGCCGTCTGGTATCTGACCCAGATGCGCCGCTGGGGCCAGATCGGCGAATTCAAGCCGGACAGCTGGTATGACGAAGTCGCCAAGTCGGTCTACCGTCCCGACATTTACCTCAAGGCCGCGGAAATGCTGGTCGAAGAGGGGTACGTCGCCAAGGAAGATTTCCCCTGGGACTCCGACGGCTATCGCGAGCCGACCCCGGCTGCGGACGTCATCGACGGCATTCCCTATGACGGCAAACAGCCGAACGCCTACATCGACAGCCTGCCGATCGGTCTGAAAGGCAAGCAAGTCGTGGATGGCTCGGAAGTCGTGGGCGGATAACGCACTCCCCAAACTGGAGCGGCGTCCCGCAGTCACGCCGCTCCGCTTTTTTTCACCTTCGAGCGAAACAGCAGAAATTCGAAACAAGGACACCGTTATGGCCAATGCCGATACCGCAGGCAGTCAGGACCTTGCCCGCGCCGCGCGCCGGGAGAAGCTCTTTACTCTTATAAACAAAGCTGCCGGCTGGCTGGACGCGCTTGGCCTCAGCTGGCTGGTGCCGCTTTTGAAAATTGCCGCCGGTGACAGCCTCAAGGAACAGCTCGGAGAATTGAAGCGAGTGCTTCTGATCCCGCTTCTGGGGATCGCCGCGTTTCTGGCACTTTGGGGCATTCTGGCACCGCAGGTTCAAACCTCGCTCGGCGCCGTGCCTGGCCCGGCGCAAGTCTGGGAGCAGACCGTCAATCTGTGGGGGGACCATGTCCGCCAGCGTGAAAAGGCAGCGACCTTCTATGAGCGCCAGGAAAAGCGTAACGCCAAACTTGAGGCCGCCGGGAAAACCGACCGGATCAAATGGCGGAGCTACACCGGCGCTCCGACTTATATCGACCAGATCGGCACGTCTTTGAAAACCGTCGGTCTCGGCTTTCTGATCGCGACCCTCATTGCCGTGCCCCTTGGCATCGCCTCCGGCCTGTCGCGCTCGATCAACGGTGCGATCAACCCTCTCATTCAGATCTTCAAGCCCGTTTCGCCGCTCGCCTGGCTGCCGATCGTGACCATGATCGTATCCGCGCTCTATGTCGATCCGGTGGAATGGCTGTCCAAGTCCCTGCTGATTTCGGCCGTCACCGTGACGCTCTGTTCCATGTGGCCGACCCTGATCAACACTGCGCTTGGTGTGGCCTCGGTCGACAAGGACCTGATGAACGTCGGCCGTGTGTTGCAACTGCCGACCTGGAAGACCGTCACCAAGCTGGTTCTGCCGTCGTCGCTGCCGTTGATCTTCACCGGACTGCGCCTGTCTCTGGGCGTGGGCTGGATGGTGCTGATCGCCGCCGAAATGCTGGCGCAGAACCCGGGCCTTGGAAAATTTGTCTGGGACGAGTTCCAGAACGGTTCTTCCCAGTCGCTTGCCAAGATCATGGTCGCGGTCGTCACGATCGGTCTCATCGGTTTCATGCTGGACCGGCTGATGTTCGCCCTGCAACGCGCCTTCACATTCAGCGCCAACCGCTAAGGAGACGGATATGTCCTTTCTGGAAATCTCCGGTGTCTCCAAGTCCTACGGCGAAGGCGCCAGCAGGACGGATGTGCTGGACAACATCAACCTGAAGGTGGAAGAGGGCGAGTTCATTGCCATTGTCGGCTTTTCCGGCACCGGCAAGACCACACTCATTTCCCTGCTGGCCGGCCTCATAGAGGCGGACAAGGGTGGGGTCATCTTCAAGGGCAAGGAAATCGACGGGCCGCATCCGGACCGGGGCG
>JBNLAU010000259.1:0-13405 GCA_050302295.1 Roseibium sp.
GCTGCCGAATAAAGTCCGAGAAACGTCGGATAGGCGATGCCGAAGACGAAATAGAAGCAGAACACCGGAATATAGGTGAGGATCGCATTCGGCGAGGCTACGAAGGCTGCCGCCGACAGGGCCCAGACCGTGAATGTGATCCCCAGTATGGCTTCCTTGGTGAAGCGCTTCTGCGCGGGCACCACCAGGAAGGTGCTGGAAAAGGCGAGTGCGACGCCGATGGTCAGCATGATCATGGAGCCGCCGAGCGTGCCGTAGCCGAAGCGGCTGGTCAGGTAATTGTCGACAAAGATGTAGAAGGACAGATTGGCGATGTGGAAGAAGAAGAACACCGCCGTCAGCCGCATCACCTTCGGGTAGTTTTTGATCTGCCACAGCAGTTCGAAAATCTCCATGGGCCGGAAGACGAAGGGCTGCCGTTTGGCCGCCGTGTCAGCTTTGTCATGATAACTGGTGATCACCAGCACGATCGCGAGCGCCACCAGCCCCAGACAGGCAATAAACGGCAGTTTGAGGCTGGCGATACTGCCGATCAGGACCGGATCCGACAGAAAGCCGCCGATGATCGGCCCGCCGACCAAGCCGAAACTGACGCCCGTTATGATGTAGCCCATGTTCCGGTTGCGGTCTTCATCGTCGACGCTGCCGTCGATCATCGCCGCCTGTGCAATCGGCTGGTTGCCGGCGGTGAGGCCAGTGATCGCCCGGCCGAGAATGAGCAGGACAAAGCTGTTGAGATAAAGCGCCGCGATGGTGAGCGCATAACCGCCAAGCGCCCCGAACAGGCAGATCAGAATGGCGTTCTTGCGCCCGATCACATCCGATAGTTTGGAAATGTAGGGGGCGCCGAAAAACCAGCAGAGAAAAAAGATGCCGATGATCAGGCCGTAATCGAAGTGGCGCATGGTATCGGAGGTGCTCTTCGCCAGCATCGATGCATCGGGTTCCATGATCAGGCTATTGATGATCGGAAACACCAGCCCCTGGCCGAGTAGGTCGACAAAAACGACAAAAAGCAAAGTAACTTTGGCAAGAAATGTCATGGCCCCCCCAAGGAGCGCGTCTCACCAATATGGGCTCGTCAGACCGGGACACGCTCTCAGCCTGAGCCTAGGCGAAGGGCACGGAAGCGGCAATCAAAAGGTGCAGGGCCTGCGTCTCGCGCTCTGGCAATAAACGCATGGCTTGCGCGGCCGAAATCAGATCGAGGGGCCGCTCAAACAAAAAAGCGGGCCGGAGCCCGCTTTCCTGCTGAATGATATTGCTGTCATGCCGTTCGGTGAGCGTCGTACTGGCCGTGCAGGCGGAACCTGTCAAGATAGGTCGGCAGCACCGAGGCCAGCGTTGCCGGGGAGATGCCGAGGCCCTCCAGGGTATGGCCTTCGGATTTTGCCGCGTCGGAGACGATATTGTCGGTCTTCAACAGTTCCACCTGATCCGCGGTAATCGGCGCATAGGGGAAGAACTGCATGATCTTGCCCATGGCAGAGGCGACGGGGAAGGGGATCGGCAGCAGGGCGCGCGGGCGCCGGATGATCTCCAGCATGTCTTCAAGGCATTCCTTGAAGTTTTTGACTTCCGGTCCGCCAAGCTCATAGACCGCGCCGGGGTTCAACTCGCCATCGACGGCGCGGGCAACGGCTTCCGCGACATCGCAGACATAGACCGGCTGAAACTTCGTTTCGCCGCCGCCGATCAGCGGCAGCACGGGCGCAAAGCGGGCCATGTCGGCAAATTTGTTGAAGAAATCGTCTTCCGGACCGAAAACGATGGACGGACGCAGGATAACGCTGTCCGGCAGGGTTTCCAGAACCCCCGCCTCGCCGGCGGCCTTGGAGCGGGCATAGGCCGAACCGCTCTGCGCGTTGGCGCCGATGGCGGAAATATGAGTAATGCCGGAAAGACCCGCGCCACGGGCGGCCTCCGCAATGGCCCGGGGGCCGAAGGCCTGAACGGCGTCGAAGGTCTGTTTGCCGGAGGGCGCCAGAATGCCCACGGCATTCACCACCGCATCGGCGCCGGCCACTGCCCGGTCAATGGACCAGCGGTAGCGCAGATTGGCCTGAACCGGCATGATCTGGCCCGGTGCGCCGAGCGGCTGCAGGTGGGTTGCCAGATCGGGACGCCGTACGGCCGCGCGCACGCGGTAGCCGCGCTTTGCAAGGGCCTGGACAATATGCCGGCCAAGAAAACCGGAACCGCCGAAAACCGTGACGAGTTTGCCGTTAAGTGGTGTGGACATTGTGAAAATGCCTTCTGTCGCGTCCATAAAAGAGTGACCCTGGCTGAAAAAAGGCAGGGTCCGTCAGCAAGTGTCTTAGCCCGTTGGAACGCCCGTGTGAAGGGCTCGCTGTGAATGAAGAAAAAAAGTCTCATTCTGTGATTGACAAGGTGAACCCCGGCCCTTACAAGCCCCCCTCACAGCCCAGGTGGCGGAATTGGTAGACGCGCTAGCTTCAGGTGCTAGTGCTCGCAAGGGCGTGGAGGTTCGAGTCCTCTCCTGGGCACCAAATTCCGGTTTCGGACAGACTGCCAAGGTCCGAAACACTCCAAAAAAGCTCCGGTTCTCCGGAGCTTTTTTTGTTTCTAGTGTCCGAGGTTGTCCGGCCGGGGTTGTTGGTATCCGGTGCATTTGTTGGTACCATTTCCCTGAAAAGACCAACAAGCTTGGGATTCGTGTTGGTCTTTCCCGAAATGCGAGACCAACAATGCCGCTGACCGATGCCCAGATTCGCCGGCTAAAAGCGCCGGATAAAGAGAAAAAGCTGAGCGATAGCGAAGGCTTGTATCTCCTGCTGAAGCCATCGGGCGGTCGATTGTGGCGTATGGCCTACAGGTTTGCCGGAAAACAGAAGGCCCTGGCGCTCGGCCAGTACCCGCATGTTGGGCTCCTGGAAGCCCGGCGTAAAAGAGATGCGGCGAAGGCGCTGCTCGCAAGAGGCCTTGATCCGTCACAGGAAGCGAAGGCGGAAAAGGCTGAGGCCGTACTTTCGAACGGGAACACGTTCAACTTCATCGCTGACGAGCTTCTGGAGAAGATGGAACGGGAAGGGTTGGCGAAGACCACGCTGACCAAGCGGCGCTGGCTTCTGGACATCGCAAGGGCAGATCTCGGAAAACGCCCGATCAGGGACATCACGGCTTCCGAAATCCTGGTCCCGCTGCGCAAGGTGGAAGCGCTGGGCAACTACGAAACAGCCCGCCGGCTGCGCGCGACTGTTGGTCAGGTCTTTCGTTTTGCAATCGCGACGGCAAGAGCGGAGAATGATCCAACCTTCGGTCTCAAGGGCGCGCTGACGACGCCCAAGGTGGTCCACAGGGCGGCAATCACCGACTGGCAACGCCTGGCAGGCCTCATTCGCTGCATCTGGGAATATGAAGGTTCTTATGAGACCCGCGCCGCGCTCAAGCTGATGGCGCTTCTCTATCCGCGACCCGGTGAGCTTAGGCTCGCCGATTGGTCGGAATTCGATCTGCCGAAGGCCATATGGACGATCCCGGCCCCTCGAACCAAGATGCGCAGAGAACACAGAAAGCCGCTGCCAGGTGCGGCGGTCGATATCCTTCAGGACCTGCACCAACTGACCGGCAATCGGCCGCTCGTCTTCCCGTCTGTTTCATCTCCCAAGCGCCCGATCAGCGAAAACACCATGAACGCTGCGTTGCGCCGAATGGGTTTTACAAAGGCGGAAATGACCTCTCACGGCTTCCGGGCGACAGCTTCAACATTGCTCAATGAAAGTGGCAAGTGGAATCCGGATGCCATCGAGGCGGAACTCGGTCATGTCGGTGCTGATGAAGTCCGGCGTGCTTATCATCGTGCTGCTTACTGGGAAGAACGTGTGAGGATGGCCGATTGGTGGACAGGAGAAATTCAGCTTATGCTTGAATAAAGCAGCGACTGTTTCGAGTGATTCCTATGGATTATGGATTTGGCGTTTCAAGATTTTGGCGCTTAGCGGACTCCGTGAATATTGTTCAAGCGGCGCTTTTGATTATCGGCGTTGAACCGCAACCAGTCGAAGAATACGTCGAGAATTGGGCGCCGGAAAAAAGGCCAGACGACTATACGGCTGCTAGGGATGCAATCGTTAGCGCCCTAGAGAGCGAAATCCTCCAGGGGCGCATCAACTTCCATTCCTACGAGGGCGCAATTGGTGGTTACGAGGATGATGAAACTAGAATCGACTATTCAAAGTCTCGTGTAAATGTATTGAGTCTGATCGAATGGTTAGAAGCACGAGGGTTTGAAACTGAAGCTTTCGTGTTGCCCAAGGAAAAGCCAAAGGGATTCCGTGATCCTGAGCACCCGCGCTATTCGCCGAAATTGATGGCGGTGGTAGAGGCCTGGGAGACCTTCGATTCCGAATCTGATGAACCTGGAACACCAAAGCAACGTCTCATGAAATGGTTGAGATTAAATGCCAGCCGCTTTGGCCTTACCGACGATGACGGTAAGCCGAGCGAAAATGTCATTGAAGAGCTGGCAAAGGTCGCTAACTGGGCCACGACCGGCGGAGCACCCAAGTCCAAGAATGAACAATTTGGGTCAGGTAATTAGGTAAATATTTCAAGCTCTTAAAGAAAAGAGAATCTTGCGCAACGGTTATTGAGCAGGAACCTGGTGCAATTTGCTGCAGAACCAGGTGCAAAGATACTGGAACCTACCCATCTATTTTGATGTCGGATAAACCCGGATGTCTTCGTCACTGAAACAACGGAGACGAACGATGTCCGACAGCACCGAACTCCCCCACACCGGCTTTCTCAGGCTGAAATCCATCATTGCACCTAATGGCCCCATTCCCGTCAGCAAATCCACCTGGTGGGCAGGGGTTAAGGACGGGCGCTTCCCTAAGCCTGTAAAACTTGGCGAACGCATCACCGTTTGGCGGGCGGAAGACATCCGTGCACTTCTGGAAACCGGAGCGGCTTAACGTGGCGGGCAAGCGTCCGAACGGGCGCCGGATCAAGAGCCATCGAAGCTACGACGTAGCAGAAGCCGCCCGCGCGCTGGGCGTCGCCAAGGGCACGGTCAGGCGCTGGCTGAAAGAGGGGCTTCCCAGCCTCAAGGAACAGCGGCCGGTCTTGATCCTTGGACAGGACCTGAAGGCCTTTCTCGATGGACGGCGCAAGCAAAAACAGACATGCCGGATCGATGAATGCTTCTGCATGTCTTGCAAGGAGCCAAGGCGTCCGGCCTTCGACGAGGTTGAGTTCCATCCCCTCACGGCCACAGGCGGCAATCTGAGGGCCTTGTGCGAGCATTGCGCCACAGTGATGCACAAGCGGGTGTCAATGGACGGATTGAACGCTTTAAAGGCGATTTTGACGGTGACGGATGTGCAGGCGGAAACACACCTAACTGATGGCAATTCCCCCTGCACGAATGATCACTTGCGAAAGGAGCTTCAAACCCATGCGTAAGCACCACCCGAAAAACGAACGCATCAAGCGCCAGTACCTAGCCTACCTGGAAGAGGCGAAGCGTATGTCCGAAAAGACCACAGACCAGGTCGCGGCGGCCATATCGCTCTTTGAGCAGTCTACCGGCTATAAGGATTTTGCCGCCTTTCACATCGAACAGGCGCGGAAGTTCAAGCGTGACATGGCGGACAATATCAATGCCCAAACGGGCAAGCCGCTGGCAAAGGCCACGATGCGTTCGCGACTTAATCATGTGAAAGCATTCTTTCACTGGCTAGCCGGGCAACCGGGCTACAAATCCAGGATCAGCTATTCGGATTCCGACTATTTCAATCTGTCGGCCAATGACACGCGCATTGCCACGGCCAAGCGTGAAAAGCCTGTGCCCAGCGCCGAACAAATCCGCCATGTGTTGACGTCCATGAAGGCGGAAACGGATATAGAGAAACGTAACCAGGCTCTAATTGCCTTTGCGTTTCTGACTGGCGTTCGCGATGACGCGACAGCTTCCTTGTCGCTCAAGCATGTAGACTTGGAACACCGGAAGGTTTTTCAGGACGCACGCGATGTGCGCACCAAGAACCGCAAGACGATTACCTCCTACTTCTTCCCAATTGGGGAGGACGTTGAGGATATCCTGCGCGATTGGGTCGCCTTCCTGACGATAGAAAGGTTCTACGGACCGGGCGAACCTCTTTTTCCGTCAACAAGGGTAGGCATGACTAAAGAGGGGGTGTTTGGCGCATTGGGCCTGTCGCGTGCCCATTGGTCCAATGCGGGGCCGATCCGCAAGATCTTCCGGCAGGCGTTCGAAGGTGCGGATTTGCCTTATTTCAACCCACACAGCTTTCGTAGGACGCTGGCTCAGATCGGGGAATGTATGTGCAACACGGCGGAGGAATTCAAGGCTTGGAGCCAGAACCTCGGTCATGAGCATGTCCTTACGACCTTCACAAGCTACGGCTCCGTTTCCAGCCATCGGCAGGCGGAAATTTTGGGCGGGATAGGGAGCAAAGAGAAGAGGTTCAGCGAACGAACAGGCGTGCCGGATCCGGCGACGATCCAAAAAGTTTTAAAACACTTGGCAGAGAAAGCTTGATGAGCGCGAAAAATTTTCAGCATCGTATTCACGAATGCAACGATTTCTGCTTCAGGCATTCGGTCTCTCCGCGGCAAACGTCTACTTCCCGCCCAAATTGCCGCAATTCACACTGTAAGACTTCAGATATTAGTCCAAGGGAACATGCAGCTCGACGCCAGCGCATTTTGTAACCCGTTGCAATTTTCTACTGACCTAAATTCACATTTGGGCTGCCCGCTTTCGCTCACTTCAGCCTTCTCGCAAACGAGAAAATTGCGCCCGGCGCAATTAATGGCAGATTAGGGAGAGGGTGGACTCGGAGGGAAAAGACGAAAATCTCAAAAATATTATGTATATCAATAAACTAAAATTACATGTGGGGAGCGTTGTGTAGAAAATTCATGGAGTATTTGCCCTACCGATGGGCGGTAGCCCTGCTCACGAAAACAACAATTCTGAAATAGACAGCAGCTATTCCGGCAATTCATTTAGGTTCCTCTTGATTGCCGAAAGGGATGTTTGCCCGAGACGCATTCGGTTTACAACTTAAGGGCTGCTTCACATTTCTTATCCGGCGATGGAAAGTGATTCGATCGCATTTACGAGAAACCGGGCTTCTCTTGGAAAATGTAAAGCCTTGGAGGAGTGCAGGTGCTCCAGCTTGTACTTAATCTCAATTGGAAGTTTGAATTCTTTACCTAGGTCCGTTGTGGAGATTAACTGGGAAATTTCGCCCAACAATTGCCAGACACCCTGCCTTGCATCTCCGCCGTCAAGTTTCCCTTGCCGCCCTCTCAACGCATCGCCTGCTGAAAGCGCCATCGTTTGTATTGAAGTGGTAATAACCGGATCGTCCACAAGCTGACAGAGGCAGGCGAAAACCAATGCTGCAGCGCTGCGAGCCAAGGCCACCTCCACGACATCCGACCCGACAATATCCACACAAATCGATTTCTGACTTTGTGCAACTAGGTCCATGCACGAACTGGCATCACGCCTTACATCTTCACAGATTGCAGGGATATCGGATGGATCATCAGACAAAAAAAGTTTAAGGACACCGGCCCAAGCTTTTTCGGCATAGACTATGGCAACCTCCTGCGGCCGGTCATAGTCGTAGAGGATCACTGCTGCCTTATCGAGTTCGTCGTTGATCTGAATGATGCCAGTCCATTCAGTTATCGAGCTTTCGCTGCGCATGAAACTGGTGCGGAAAGCAATCGCCTTAATAAGCCATGCCCGTGCCCTGCGAAGTTCCGATTGCATGTTCTTGGAGCTCGTTTCATCCAAATAGGACTGCCGTGCAAGTTCTGCAGCAACATTCCAATGACCGCATTGCAGCGCCACGGCTGCACCAGCCAGGGTCACGTCCGTTTCGACCGCCGACTTTTCGAAACAGAGCTTGGAAAGGCGCTTTCGCAAATCGTTGACGTCACCATTCGCAACCGCCCGGAGGGTTCGGATAACCCTTTTGGCGATCTGTTTATGGCACTCTCCATAGTCCAGACAGATCCCAAGGGCGCTCCGGGACCATTCGCGCGCATTCTCCAGATTGGAGCTCAGAGAGGAGTTGATAACGACATAGACGTGCGTGCGCGTCAGGTGTGCGGCCTGTTCGAGGTGAACGGATTCATAACTGCCGCCGATCCGGCGGCGCGTATCCGCATCCATACTGTCCAGAGCGTCCAGCAGATCGCCAAACCATCTGGAATAATGACTGAGGACTTCGTGCAGGTTGAGGTCGACGGCGGTTCTAAGCAGTTTGTCCCACCTACTTTTAACTTGGGTTCGTGTTTCAGTGAGCGCTTCCTCCATGCTTGTATCGAAGAAGTGGTGCACCAGCGCATTGACCTCTTTGACTTTGCGCTTGGCCATATCGCCTTCCTCCCGTCTTAGGACATCCAGGCGGTTCCGCAGTAGTCGGGACAGGGTCAGAAGCTCGTCCATACGCTTATCCCGATCCTTTGGATCGAGTTCGTCCACGGCAAACAGAACGTCGATTGCCCGTTCCATCGCCGCTGTTCCTTTGGCCGTGGAGACTGAATTGTTCAGGTCGCGGATATTTCCCAGAGGGATGTACTGAAGAATGTCGCGTGCGAGTGGCCCAGGATCATCCGCGTTTTGAATGTCTTTGCGCAGGCGAACTGCCTCCAGAGTTGCCCGATTGGCAGTAATAAGCACGTACCGAACCCCGGCGCCCCTCTTTCGCAAATGATCGTTGATCAATTGTAGCCGGGCCAAACATTTTGCGTCTCGTTCGATATTTTTCGTAAGACGGCGATACTCTTCGTCACTGTATTGCCGCCTTATCAGTTCACGCCATGCTTCAGCCTTGTCATCATCGAAAGCCTCAATGTCGCATCCGTGCAGAAACGGCCCGAGACTAAGCGGCCTCAATAGATCTTTTCGATGAATCAGGTCCCGTAGTAGCCAGGGTGCGGCGATTTCTCCGATCTTGTACTTATCGAACAGTTTCCTAAAGCCGACTTCAAGAATCCTTTTCAGCGTATCAACGCTATGATTTTTCTCGATTTCTTCGCTTATACGTCTTGTTTCCGCGATCAACTGCCGAAATGTCTCTTCCTTTAGAGAGTTTGCCACCCTTTTGTAATCGTCCCGGATATCGAGGATTTTTTTTGAAAATTCGCCGTTCAGATGCAACGGATCCATGAATATTGGATATTCGCCCCTTCCAGGCAGCAGGCCATCGAATACAAGCTGCGATGTGATCACAGCGATCCAGCCGTCGGTGCGAGAAGGAATGGACTTCAAGGCGCGGGTTAGTTTTGCCTCGACAAGCGGCTGAAAATACAAATAGGCGATGTTCGTATCGATGAGATAAATGATGCGATGGGAGCTGTTTGCTTCGGCCCAATTCGCGTCTTTTTTGCCCTGCCGCAGCGCTCCGCGGAATTCGATTAGCTCAATAACATATTTCAGAAGATCGAGTTCTCCCTCACTCTTCTGTGAAAGTGGCCTAATCATCTGCCTTATCCTGCCGCCGCCAAGGGAAAGTCTGGAAGTTCACCGATTTCTCCCGCAATTTCCTCAATACCGAGCATGCTTCTTCCGGACTCCCGCGGTAGATACATCTGCCCAATATGGCCTATTGTACTTGCCAACGAGGCGCCCGGAACCACCTGGGACTCCTGCGAGGTCTCAACGGCCAGCACCTCTCGGGCAAATCTGGCACTGGCTCTTTGCAAAGCTGGAAGTTCGGCCAGGGGCACACTGATCGCGGCGCCGTCATACATTTTCGCAGCACAGGCAGACCAGCTCGATTCGATTTGCGCGAGCTCCAGCGTCTCGGTTAGGACATGAGAAAATCCCTCGCGCATATGCGCGCCGAATTCCCCGTTTAAGGAAAATTCTTTGTCCAGATAATCGTCAAGGCGCGCACAGTCCGCACTTGCCGCACGAGCGCACAGTGCACCGCCGTAGCCGCTCACGGAATGAGCCGGCATGTCGTCAAAATATCCCGCAAAGCTCTTGAACTGCTCTTCACGCGTAAGCCTTTCGTTACGCGCAGACCTTGTGTGGTTGAGGAGTTTCTGCTCATTTTCCATGACCTTCGGCTGCTTTTTCTTTATCAGGCCACGTACGTCATCTGCAGCAGCTAAGGCATCATCAACGCGTATATCGATCCGCGCAAGCAGGCTGTCTGCGGGGCGGAAGCCCAGCGCACGGCATT
Organism: Roseibium sp.; assembly: GCA_050302295.1. Classification (GTDB taxonomy): domain Bacteria; phylum Pseudomonadota; class Alphaproteobacteria; order Rhizobiales; family Stappiaceae; genus Roseibium. Next base: position 10,200 of record JBNLAU010000259.1, read on the forward strand.
CGGTATGGGTCAGAAAATTGCGTAATTCCCTGAATTTTTCACAAGCACTAACCGCCTTGTAAAACCGAACCGAAAGGTCGCTGCTTTCATCGAAGCAACCCCACCACAGGGTCTCGATCTCCTTAACCTGCGGGAGCGAATCCACAGTGGGGAAATCCGCAGGCCCGAGGTTCGCCTCGATCGTTTCCAGCGCACTCTCAACCAACTTTCGCCGCCCTGAAATGAGCCGGAACACCTCAACTGGACGTCCCTTGCCCTCAGCAGGGATCTTGCCGACCTTTTCAATCAGATCGATGCCGAGGCTCTGCCACCGGCTGAACTGCGTTTTCAACGCGGCATCGGAGCGATCGGTTAGCTTGCTGAGCTCTTCATATTTAAGCTGGTCGTGCTTCAAAAGTGCCCGGAGAAGGCCTGCGTGGCGAGCTTGTGCGAGCCGGGCGACTGCAATTTCGTCAAATCCGGAACTCATAGTGTGTTCCAATCAAAATTATACATTAAGTTGCAAAGATGATTTAAATTACATTACTCAATTGTGTAACGCAACAAAAATGCTATCCTAGCAAGGCCGCGTAACCATCCGTGTCCTCCACAAAAGCCTTTATGAAGGAAGACGCTTCAGCAAGATCGGTTATCGTGTGCAGGCGGCAAAGCGCATCGGCAAGAAGTTTGATCGACGCGGCTGCGGTGCCCAGGTTAAGAGCAAGAGCTTGCATTCCCAACGAATAGTTCGCCCCGGTCATCAATGCGTGCCGGTACTCCACCCCCAGATCCAGAACGTTCAATTTGAGCGCGGTCTTCCGCGCCCATATCTCCGGCGAGACCCCGTTGCGAACCTCCTCGGAAAGTGCTGTGCCGAGTTTGACGGTATTGTTCCAGAATTCACGCCCGTGTTTGATCTCGTTGTACCAATCCACGGCCTCGCGGCCATTGACGGTCGTGGGAACGTCCATAAACGGGCGATCATTATAGCGTTTCATAGCGCCTCGGGCGACATGTTCTGACACTATCGCACCCGTAGCGCCGCTTCCGTTCGCCGCATCCCGTAAAAGCGTGGTAATAGCCGTATCGACGAAGCCCTCCGCAAACCCCATCCGCGCTCCGCGCGCTAGCGGCCCTTCCGGATTTGCAAGTTGTTCATAAAGATGCACACCCAGTTCATGTGCTAGCACGCCCTCCAACCCAAACGCTGTGTACAAATCGCAGGGAAAAGGAATATTGATGTTGACCCGCCGCGCTCGTTTGGCTCTAGGCGGATGAGGGTTGTGGTCACTTTCCCCGAATTCTCCAGTCACCTGCCCCTCGATCAGCTTGATATCGCTAGGTCCGCGATTCTGCTGGATGCTTGGGGGGGGGATCATCTCCATTCTGAACTGGATATTCGCGTGTATTCGTCCCTGATCGCCAATCGCATCTCGATATGCCCATTCGATCAAGTCGATCACATCGGCAACGTCCTTGAAGAATGACAAGACAACTGGGCCGGGAGCGGGCCGCTCCGGAGTTCTCGCACAGAACCATGAGCGCCTGTCCGCGCGTTCCGTCTCAGCCGTCCGGTAAAACTCGCAGACCGCACGGTAAATCCGGCGCCATATTTCATTGCGCTGTGCCCGGTATTGTTCGTCAGGATTTGCCTTCTGAACCGATATCTCGTGCGCTCTACGGAGTGCGGTCCTCAGTTCCTGCCAGGCCCTTTCGCCATTGCAATTGGGCGGAAGGTTGAAGACCGCGTACTCGATCTGTTGTGCAAGATTGCGTATATAATCCTGCGTTTCTTTGGCAAGGCCCGACGCATCGGGGTTGCTCAGGAACGGCTCCCACAAGGGCATCGCTAATCCGCGACTAAGACGCATTGTCCGCAGCGCCTCGGGATCATCACGTCTAAGATAAATGGTAAGAGCCACAGCGATCTCAGTCCCAGCAAGCGGTCCTGCAACTTTAAGATTAACGGATGGCAGCCACCGTCACTTCTGATTTTCTTTGTCAGCGGGCGGCTTCAGCTCTACGTCCCGATCTCGTTCATTGCGGATGTACGACTCCGCAAGGTTCCAGAGCGCGTTGACGGTTTTCGCAGCACCTGCAGATCCCGCGCCTGTCACAAGGCCCTTGATGAAGTATCCCAAAAGGACCTCACCACCGATATTTGAAGATTCGCGCACTACAAATGCTTCGCGCTTGGGTAGCACCTCGGAAGGCCCCGGCTGATAGTCCGCATATGCAGCATCCAAAGCCTCCTCCAATATTTCACGAGCGAGTAGCAGTCGATCATCAGCGTTATGAGAAATGACTTTTATCTGGCTCAACTCGATTTCAGAAGTCATCTTCAAACAAGCCCCTTATTTACAAAAACTCATTAATTACATTTCTCACGATATTTACAATGTATAATTGCATCAATCAATATGAGAACACGCCAGACGCGTTAATTGAACCAAGTTATTAAAATTACAGATTTTCTAGACGTTATTGCGAGGCGGACTAAACCGTCACCGATGAAATAGGCTCGATAAAAATGGTTATCTTTTGGGCGACTAGCAGCAGTATTGCTTCTCCAAGACCCGTTTAAAAGCCAGGTGTGTAGCACAATTTTTCGATCTTCACCGAATACAACAAAAATCCACTACACTGTCTAACCGGCCGAAAGTTCGTAGACGTACCGAAGGTCCATTTTCGCCCAAAGTTGTTGCGTCAGGCTCTGCAAAGACTTGTGATCCCCTTCCATGGGAAGACGTCAATTGGCGCTGATGCATTTTGCAACCGGTTGCAATTTTCCAATGGCTTAATTCGCAATCAGGCTGTTTGTTCTGGCGTAGTTCGGCCTTCTTAGAAGCCAACAACTTAGACCAAAAAGCGCTCCATTCGTGGCGCAAAAATGAGAAGTCTCTGAGCCGAGGCAGGAATCCGAGGGCTCCTTGGCCACCGGAAAAAAGGCTGCAAGTTGTCCGACAGTGTGAGCAGGACGGAACTGACAACAGGAAATTGGCCTGCTATTCAGCGACCTTGCCCTTTGCAAGGAGGCAGGAGCCCCTTGTTCTGGAGGAGCTTCCTAGTGCCACCTGTGCTCTTCGCGCGCTTGATTTCACACTCCCAAAGCACGACGACCTTCCATCCAAGTTCGTCGAGTTCTTGCTGTGCTTTGCGATCTCTTTGCCGGTTCCCCTCAAACTTTTGACGCCAGAATTCCGGTCGGGTTTTTGGAATTCTGGCAA
>JBNLAU010000260.1:0-4993 GCA_050302295.1 Roseibium sp.
CAGATAGGCTTCATCATCGGTATCAGCCAGTTCGAGACTCCAGACGCGGAAACCGGAGAGTTCGTAAGCGCCGAAAGACGTCATCATGGCAACGTCCGATGCATCGTATCCGCGCACCATGAGCACGCGGCCGACCCTCGGCACGTTGTAGCGGGCATCAAAGGTATGCCAATCGCCGTCCAGATACACTTCGAACCAGGCGCAAAAGTCATCGAAACCCGCATCGGGGACGCCGATATCGCCAAGATATCCGCTGGCGTAGCGTGCCGGTATCCCCATCGCCCGGCACAAGCTTATCGCCAGATGGGCGAAATCCCGGCAAACGCCCGTGCCTTCGGCAAGCACGTGTCCGGCCATCTTGTCAGGCCGGCCAAACGTGTAACCAAACAGAACATGGGAATGAACGAAATCGCAGATGGCCTGAACCCGGGGCCACCCCTCGAGGGTCTGGCCGAACTGCTTCCAGGCAAAATCGCCCATCACATCCGCGTCGCAATAACGGCTGGCGAGAAGATAGCTCAGTGTTTCATCCGGAAGATCCTGCACGCTCGTTTGCCGCAGGTACGGCTGAACCGGGTCCGGCAATCCATCCACTTCGACGATGGCATCCGACCAGAATGTCGACACTCCGGCAGGAGCCGTCACACGGGTCACGCGATTGCCAAATCCGTCGATGTATCCGCGGATATCGGTAGCGCGGGCATTGCGGACATGATCGGAACCGATCATCTTCCCCGTGAATGAACTGTGAACGGACAGGGCGAGCAACATCGGAACCGGCGCAGGACATGTGACGGTTATTTCAAATCCGATGCGAATGAGCATAGTGATCGTCCTTGTATATGTGAGAAATTGCGTCCAAGCTAAAGTCGCTTCCCAAGCCACGGACAAACAGCGGCAACACGCAGTGGCGACGAAGGTTCCCATGACAACCGCCATTCGCATTCAGCACACTACACGATATCGCTACAGCCACCCGGTGAAATTTGGCGCTCATCGCCTTCTTCTTCGCCCGAGAGACGGTCATGATATGCGACTGGTCTCGTCATCCATCGCTATCTCTCCCGAACACCAGCTGCGCTGGCACTTCGATACCTTCGGCAATTCAGTGGCAACCGCGGAATTCCCGGTAGCCTCGGACGTGCTTGAATTTCGAAGCGAGTTGTTGATCCGCCGGTTCTCTCACGAAGATTTCCTCGTCTCCCCCGACCGCCAAAAAAGCGCCTATCCGTTCACCTACTCCGACGAGGACCGCACCGACCTCGCGCCATTCATTGCGCTTGAGAACCCTCAGGAACGTGCGGAGTTGAAGGCTTGGCTGGATGAGACAATCGAACACGAACCGGACGAGGTTCTCACCTTTCTTCGAAATCTGTCCGATGCCATCAACAAGAGGCTCACCTACATTCGCCGCGAACGAACCGGCACTCAAACTGCCGCCACAACGATCGAAACGGGAACCGGCAGTTGCCGCGATTTTGCCTTTCTGTTTATGGAAGCCGCACGCCTTTCAGGTTTTGCCGCCAGATTCGTCACAGGCTACCTGAACGATGCCGGAGACGATGGAAGCGAACACACCGGCGGGGGCTCTACCCATGCATGGGCGGAAGTCTACCTGCCGAACGAAGGTTGGGTGGAATTCGATCCGACCAATCGCATCATCGGCAGCCCCAATCTGGTCCGCGTCGCAGTCACCCGTACGCCGTATCAGGCAATTCCGATCAGCGGCACCTACGGTCGGCGCCCCGGGACGATTTGTTACGGAATGGATGTCGAGGTTCGGGTGGGCACCGAACCTTATGACCCGCAGAATGACTGACGAGATAGCTGCCGTTCCGGCCAGAAATGATTGGAGAACCGGGCGGCACGGTCGCCGATTACCAGAGAAACCCCCCGAGGGTTACGTAGGCAACCGCCGCAAAGCTCAACAGCATGAATGAGAACCCTGTTGCACTTAGGCCCGACCCGGCAAAACCGAGATGACCGCGTATGAAATGAGAGTTGGAAGACATGGAGCCCCCCTTGTGTTGGGGCGAAGCTGACTGTCTCCAATCGGCAGCGCCCTCTTAATCTGCCACCGATTGCCTATTCTACCAAATAATCGTGTTAAAGGCACGACCGAAAGTTCATTACACAAAAAATAAAATATTTATCTCAGTATTTTTCAAAAAAATATTTTCGAAGCCCGTTGTATAACTTCCAAATAAACCTTATTATAAGAGCCAGAGATTTTGTTGTAAAATTTCATTTCGTTAAATACCATCACAATCCGGCAAACATCGGCTTTTTTAAAACACCAGCCGCTGTTGAGCCAAGTGCGGCCCAGGTCGAATACACCTACAAATGTGGTCCGGTTTCGTCGCGAGCGAATGGTATCTGCAAGAATGCCGTCTTTGGGCACGGCCCCATCTGGTCAGCGCGGTTTCGATCGCTTGCGCGGCGGAGGCCTGACACCACAGGGTGCAATTAATTCGGGTTCGAGCGAGCCCGGCTCCGAAAAATCCCGCGGACAGTCCTCTTCAGAATCGAATGGCGAAACGAACAGCAACAGATCGCAATCCATCAAACAATCACACACAACAGGAGCAAAAGCTCATGAATAGTAATCTCAAGCAGCCGCAACGGAACGGCAGCCCTCCTCAGAACTCCGGAAGTCACCTTTTTACCGTCGGGCAGGTTGTCAGACTGAAAACTGGCCGTCCAATGCGGACCACAAGACCTGCTGATACCTATCACATCACCGCGCTGCTACCCCCTCTCGGCGAATTGCCGCAATACCGCATTCGCAACGATCAGGAGAAGCACGAGCGGCTGACAACGCAGGACAAAATTGAACTGGTGACGGTTTCGCAATCGGCCCAGGAAAACGATCTGCTCATCGCGAAGACATTTGGTCTTCGATAAAATCGAAGTCCCAGACGCGCAACGCAGCGGCTAATCCGGCACAGCCGGAACCGTTCGGCGCCTCAAGGCAGCCCTCCGGACTTTCACCAAAAGACGAGTAGCCGCGGGACCGGGATTTCCTTACCGCACAAGGATATTCCTGAACTGCCAGGGATCCTTGGGGTCGATATCCTCCGGATAAAAGCCGGGGCGGTTATCAAGCGGTGTCCAATCCGTGTAATAGCCTTTGACCGGCCCCAGATACGGCGTCTGGATTTCCAGGCAGCGCTTGTAGTCCATCTCGTCGGTTTCCACGATGCCTGCCTCAGGGTTCTCAAGAGCCCAGACCATTCCGGCAATGACGGCGGACGTCACCTGCAGGCCGGTGGCGTTCTGGTAAGGCGCCAGCTTGCGGGTCTCCTCGACCGAGAGCTGCGAACCATACCAGTAGGCATTCTTCTTGTGGCCGTAGAGCAGCACGCCCAGTTCGTCGATGCCGTCCTGAAGCTCATTCTCTTCAAGGACATGCAGCTTGTCCTGTATCTTGCCGGCTGAGCCGAACAGCTCGTGCAGCGAGAGAACCGCGACATTTGCCGGGTGATAGGCATAGTGGCAGGTCGGCCGATAGCTAACCTTCTTGCCGTCCCCGACCGTGAAAAAGTCGGCAATTGAGATCGCCTCGTTGTGGGTCACCAGAAAACCGTATTGTGGCCCCGGGGTCGGGCACCAGGTGCGGACGCGGGTGTTGGCCCCGGGCTGCTCCAGATAGATCGCGGCCTTGCAGCCCTTTTTCTGTTTCCTGGCGTTGGACGGTTTCCAAGTCTCATGCGTGCCCCAGCCGAGTTCGGCCGGCTGGAAACCTTCCGACAGGAACCCTTCCACGGACCAGGTATTCCAGAATTCGTTCGCCGGTTTCGGGGCCTTCGCCCGCTGGGTGTCGCGCTCGGCGATATGGATGCCTTTGACACCGGCCTTCTTCATCAGCTTGGCCCAGTCTTTGCGGGACTTCGGTTCCTTGAATTTCACGCCGGTGTCGTTGGCGATGTTGACCAGAGCCTGTTTCACGAACCAGGACACCATGCCCGGATTGGCGCCGCAGCAGGAAACAGCGGTGGTGCCGCCCGGCTTCCTGGCCTTCTCCTTGCGCACGGTTTCCCGAAGCGCATAGTTGGTCCGGTCCGCAGCACTTGCGCTGTCGTCGAAATAGAACCCTGGCCACGGCTCCACCACGGTGTCGATGTAAAGCACACCGAGCTTGCGGCACAGCTTCATCAGGTCGAACGAAGACGTGTCGACGGAGAGATTGACCACAAAGCCCTGCCCCTCGCCCTCCGTCAGCAGCGGCCTCAGCACATCCTTGTAGTTCTCCGGCGTCAGCGCGACCTTTTCGAACCTGTATCCCCGATCCGTCACCAGCTTGGCATCGGTGTCGACCGGGTCAATGACCGTGAAACGGCTCTTGTCGAAAGTGAAATGCCGCTCAATCAGCGGCAATGTGCCCTTGCCGATGGAACCGAGGCCAATCATCACCACAGGACCGGTGATCGTGCCGTGGACCGGCCACTTTCTGCTTGCGGCAGCCCGCCTGGACACAGCCTTTCTTACAGGAGCCCTTCTGACGGGTGCCTTTCTGGCAGGAGCCTTGGCGTCGCCGGTAACTGCCGTTGCCGGTTTGCTTGTCGCGGCTCTACTTGCAGCAGGCTTTGAGGCTCTTGACCTTGTTGTGGCCGGTTTGGCCGCAGCAGGCGGTTTCGCCGCAGCCGATCTGGAAGCGGAAGTTCTTGGCGCTGCCGGTTCGGCAGCCGTTTTGGAGGAAACGGATCTGGAGCCGGCTGGTTTCGTTGCAGCCGGTCTTGCTCCCGCCTGCCCGGAAGCGGACGTCCTGGCGGCTGGCTTGCGCCGGGGAGCCGGTTTGCGGGCTGCTTTCGGTGCCGGACTTTTCGGCGCGCTGCCGTTGCTCTCGTCGGTCATTCTCTAAGCTCCAATCGTTTCCGTTTCACCGTGGCCCGCCCGCACGAAGGTTGCCCATTGCAAGCCCTTGCGCAGAGGCGCACTTATTGCGCCCACGCCAAGGATTGACCCGTTTTTGCTGAAATATCAAGTCTGTCCG
>JBNLAU010000261.1:0-2905 GCA_050302295.1 Roseibium sp.
GGTACGGGTGTGCCCGCAAAGGGCACCGTGTTCGTCTCCATGCGCGATGAAGACAAGGCAGGCGTGGTTGAGGCAGTGCGCAATCTGGAAGCTGCCGGCTTCAATATCATTGCCACCGGCGGCACCCAGAAATATCTTGAATCGAACGGCATCGCGGTAAAGAAGATCAACAAGGTGCTTGAAGGCCGCCCGCATATCGTTGATGTTATCAAGAACGGTGAGGTTCAGCTTGTCTTCAATACGACTGAAGGCGCGCAGGCCATTTCCGACAGCCGGTCGATGCGCCGGGCAGCCCTATTGAACAAAGTGCCGTATTACACGACGCTCGCAGGTTCGGTAGCTGCTGCCAAAGGCATCGCCGCCCACAAAGCGGGGAGCCTTGAAGTAAGGCCTTTACAATCCTACTTCGGCTAAGGCTAATATATTCGTGACCGGCCGGGAAAGCGCGCCTTTCCCGGCTTGGTTTGTTTTTATAAATGCGCGGTCCTTAAAGTAAGAGCGAGATGAGCTTAGATGGACCCAATAAGCTGAAGGTCTGAGACCCATGGAAAAAGTTCCGATGACCTCTGCCGGTTACAAAATGCTTCAGGATGAGCTGAAGGAACGTACCACGGTTGAGCGTCCGCGCATCGTCGATGCAATTGCTGAAGCACGTGCGCATGGCGACCTGTCGGAAAATGCCGAATACCATGCTGCAAAAGAAGCCCAGAGCCACAACGAGGGCCGCATTTCGGAACTGGAAGACAAACTGTCCCGTGCTGAAGTCATCGACGTGTCCAAGCTCGACGGCGACACCGTCAAATTCGGCGCAACCGTGTCCCTGATCGACGAGGATACGGAAGAAGAGAAGAAATACATGATCGTCGGAGACGTTGAATCCGACGTGAAACAAAACAAGGTCTCGATTTCGTCTCCGATTGCCCGTGCCCTGATCGGCAAGTCTGTCGGCGACAGCGTGGAAGTCGCCGCTCCCGGCGGCGCGCACTCCTACGAAATCGTCGAGGTCAAATTCAACTGACCGGGCGGTCTTCCGGTCAGACTTCCCTTCAAGCGGCTATTTGACTTGCTTTCCCATTGATGCCTGCCCCTGATGCGCTAATCTAAAAGGTGAAGCGTATTGGAGGGCAATCTGTGGTCTTTCAAGCAATCGGCTTCTGGCTATTGATCGCGGCGGGCCCTCTTTGGGCCTTTCGCTGGCTCGTCTATGCGCGGCTGAACGGACGGGAAAGAAAGGCGTTCAAGCGTCTTGCCGATCGCAGGTACGAGAGCCCGTTTGCATTTGCGCTTCGCATATTCGGCTATCTGGTGGCGCTCGCCACACTGGCCGTCCTGCTGATGTTCACACTACGCTATTTCAAGCATGGTTCCCTGGAAATCGGGACCTATCGGGAGATGGTGGGGAGCCGGTTCTATTCCGGTCTTGATCCGGTCGACCAGGCACTGAACACCTTTCACTATAACCAGTTGATGCCGGTGGCTGTTCTGACAACCTGCGCGGTACTCAGCATCGCCTTCACGCTTGTCGCCACCGCACTCAGGGACATCTCGCTGATCCACCGGCTGCGCAGCCGGCTGGCAAATATCAGGGATAGACAGTCCTGAAACCGCGAATGCGTTCAGTCGATCGGCACCACCGGTTCGTCCTTGGTCCGGCGAATGGTGAGCGCCGTGCGCACGCTGTCCACATTGGGCGCGGCCGTAAGTTCGCGGATAACGAAATTCTGGAAGGCCTGCAGGTCAGGTGCCACGCACTTCAAAAGAAAGTCGACCTCGCCGGAGAGCATGTAGCTTTCCCGAACCAGGGGCCATTTCTCAACAGTTTGTTCAAAGGCGATCAAATCCGCCTCGGTCTGGCTGTGAAGGCCGACCATGGCGAAGGCCGTGACATCATAACCAAGCTGCTTTTCGTCCAGCAGCGTCCGGTATCCCAGAATCAGCCCTGCCTCTTCCAATGCCCGCACACGGCGCAGGCAGGGAGGAGCCGAAATGCCGACCCGCCGGGCCAGCTCCACGTTGGTCATCCGACCGTCGTCTTGCAATTCCTTCAGGATTTGCCAGTCAATGGCATCAAGCCGCGCTTTCAAATCCGTCTCCTTAAAGCTACGTTGTACGCCGTCGGGCATGAACCGGGATGTGGATGATCCGCCCCGATTGCGTTGGCGCCTTGCGGGAACGAAGGATCCCACGCTAACGTGTCATTTCCCGTGCCGGATTATGATTTTTTGCGCGTTTGTGCAAGACTATAACAAAATTGCGCACGATTTCGAAAGATTGCGATAGGGGAACCTCTCCTGAACGTGGCCAGGGTACGAACCCATAAAATTGTGCATTCAGGTCCATTCGGTGGACATCCATCTGGCATGGAAAAGCACGGAGAAGCCTGCAGAGGCACGCTGCTGCATGGCACAGACGCTTCGGCGACGCTTTTCAAAGCCGGACTGGTGCCTGAAGGTACGATTCGATGAGCCCGCCGCCGAGAACCGCTCCATCCTCGATCTGGATTCTGACAGATGGAAAAGCCGGTGACCTTGCGCAATGCGCCGGAGTCGCGGAAGCCTTGGGCGCGCCTTACGAGACCCGCCGCGTCGCACCCCGTCCGCCGTTTTCCTGGTGGCTGCCCTTCGGCCCGACGGATCCGAGGGAATGGGAACACCGGGCCGCCAGCCCGCTCGCGCCCCCCTACCCGGACATTGCGATTGCCTCAGGCCGCAGGGCGGCCGCCTATCTCCGCAGGATCAAACGGCGTTCAGGGGGCAAAACTTTTACCGTTTTCCTGAAGGACCCGCGTACGGGACCCGACAGCGCGGATCTGATCTGGGTGCCGGAACACGATCCATTGCGCGGTCCCAATGTTCTGGTGACGCCAACCTCGCCGCATCGGTTTTCCGCGGCAAAGCTTGCGGCG
>JBNLAU010000262.1:0-32904 GCA_050302295.1 Roseibium sp.
GGTGACAACGGTCACATAGGCATGGTTCTTGGCGGCAGCGCGGGTCATGGCCGGCCCGCCGATGTCGATATTCTCGATCCCCGTCGCATAGTCGGCACCCGAGGCGACGACGTCCTCGAACGGATAAAGATTGCCGCAGAAAAGATCGATGCCGGTGATCCCGTGTGCGGACATCGCCGCTTCATGGTCGGCGTCATCGCGAATGGCGAGCAGCCCGCCATGCACCATCGGATGCAGCGTTTTGACCCGGCCATCCATGATTTCCGGAAAGCCGGTCACTTCGGAAATGTCCAGAACCGCAAGCCCGGCGTCTTTCAGCGCCTTGTAGGAACCGCCGGTGGAGACCAGCTCGACACCGCGCTCGGCGAGTGCCTTTGCAAACTCGACAAGGCCTGATTTGTCGAAAACGGACAAGAGCGCGCGCTTGACGGGAACCAGTTCGGGAACAGGAACGGCTTTGGACACAATGGCCATGAATATGCCTCGCGATTGGGACAGTCTGGGAAGGTTGCCGTCGCCCTATCACGTCTTCGGCCAAATCGGAAGGCAGTTGAGCGGTTAACCGCCCTATTCTTCTTCCAGAGGTAGCTCGTTCACCTCATCGAAATCGCTGGTGCCTCGCCGGCTCAGTTTGGCTGTCGCCGTCTTGCGGAATTGCCATCCCACCGAGGGAGAGGCCAGAAGCAGGCCCGCAACGACGATCTGATCGGTCTTGCGGTGACCGTAGACATCGGACAGATAGATGCTCTCGTCCAGCGACACTTCGCTGCCCGGCGCTTCGAATTCCCAGGCCTCTCCGTCCCGGCAGACCAGCAGAACCGCCGACCCGCCCCGAATGAGCGAGGTCCGCAGGCCCGGATGCAGATGAAACCGGATCGCGTAGCGGTGTTCCGGATCTACGCTTCCAACGGCCGAGAATGTATCCAGTCCGTCCAGAACGGTGCCATCCGCCGACAGGCTGACATCGCGTTTGTGCAGCACCTGGAATTCGGCGGCATAACCGTCATGGGTCGCGGAAATCCGGCTGCCGATCTTGTCGTCTTCCCTGTCCACCGGCACATTCACCGGCCCGGTCAGGATCGGCGCTCCGAGCAGATGCCCGAACGGCCTGTCGGAAAGAAAACGGCAGGACGACGTGTCCTCGATCGTTGCCGTGGAGTGGGCGGCGGTCGACCGGCTCACCTTGCGCCAGAGCGGGTTCGATTTCGGTGAAACCCCACAGTTGACCACAATCCTGTTGTTCCCAGAGGAAAACTCGAAGGACAGACAGCCGGCGTGCGCATCACCCGAAATGCCGAGAGCGGGGGCGGGACCTGTGTCGACCAGAACGACTGACGCCCCGCCGCTCAGGCGCTGATAGCCGGAATGCGGTGCGTTGACCGGCGGCGCGCCCCGGGCATCGTCATAGGCCAGGATCGTTGCCACGAGATCGCTCGGGGTGGAGCCCATGCCGTTGAAGTGCGCCAGCGCGCCGTCCCCGTGCCGGAAAAACCGCAGGAGCGGCATCATCCGGTCGACCGACTGCAGCATCGCCGGCGGCATTTCCAGTCCCTGTGCGACAAAGGCCTGCCGGATCGGCAGGAGGTCGGCCAGAATGTCTATCAGCGCGCGCGGATTGCGCGAGATATGACCGCCGTCAGGCAGGATCTGGCGGTCGAGTTCATGTTCAAGACGGCGGATGCTCTGACGTGCGAACCGTCCCTGGCCCGCCATGGAAATACAGGCCGAGGCAATAGCCAGTGCCGCATGCAGCCGTTCGACGCCGTCATCCGTCTCGTTGATCGTCTGGCGCAGAAAGCGGACCTGTCGGGACAGCGACTTGACGAAGCTCCGGTAAAAATCGTGGTCACCGTCCTGGAGGATAAAGGGCGAATGCGCCAGCCAGGACAGAATCCGCCGCGTGACGACCCCCGCCTCCCAGCCGATATCGTGCCAGCGGCCGCTGAACCTGATCCAGTCCTCCACCAGCGCCCTCGCGTTCTGGCGAGCGATCTTGCTGTCGGACGCGCGAAGGTCCCTGAGCCAGCCGAAACTGTGCAGCTCCCGCTGCCAGTCTTCGTGTACGGCCTTCAACTCGAACGGAGACCGTCCTTGCGTTTCGACGAGATGGCCGGAGAAAAGAAAGCGGCCGCCATAGATATCGGCGGCATTGGTGGCATCCGCGGTGCGCAGATCCTGCGGAGCAATCAGTAATCGCGCCGGCACAGCCGAAAACGGCTGCATGCGGAATAGCGGTCCGCCATGCATCCATTTCAGGGAGCGTTGCCAAACATGCAGGGCCACAAGACGCCAGATACGGCTTCTTTCATTGAGGCTTGCGATATTCACCAAACCATCCCCGATAACGATGGTTTCCGCGTGACGATGGGTGCTCTCCGGTTACAAAACTAAAAAACGGTCTATTAAGGTTAGCATTTCATTTAAAGAATCATTGCAAGTGAACAGTTTAAGCTACGTTAAAAACGTCTGAATCTTGCCGCGAAAAACCCGTCCATGCCTTTTGTGTCCGCACCGGAACCAGCTTCCAGGCACGGCAGGCAGCGCAGATAGCCCTCGGCGGTAATACAATGGCCGAGACCTCCGACTTCCTCTGCGTCAATTTTATCCAGCCGAAGAGCGTCGCCTTGCCGCTCTAGAAAAGCGGCAACCTGTGCCTCGCCTTCCTCAGGTTCCAGCGAACAGGTGCAATAGACGATCAGCCCGCCGGGCTTCACCCAGGAGACCACTCTGTCGAGCAGCTCCTTTTGAATTTCGCTCAGCTTTTCAATGTCGTAGGGTTTCTTGATCCAGGGCACATCCGGATGCCGGCGGATCGTTCCCGTGGCGCTGCAGGGCGCATCCAGCAGGACAGCGTCAAACGGCGCTTCCGGTTCGAAGTCCCTCAGGTCGGACGCAACGGTTTTCACGGAAAGACCGAGGCGGCGCATGTTTTCATCCAGGCGTTTCAGCCGGCCCTTTGAAATATCGACCGCCGTCACCTCCGCCCCGGCTGCGGCCAATTGCGCCGTCTTGCCGCCCGGCGCCGCGCAAAGATCCGCTATCCTCTGCTGCCGGACATCTCCCAGAAGCTTTGCCGGAAGCGCGGCGGCGGCATCCTGAACCCACCAGCTCCCCTCTTCAAACCCTTCCAGCGCATCAACGGCACTCTTTTTGGCAAGCCGCACGCTGCCGGCACCGACAACCTGCCCCTCGAGCCTGCGCGCCCAGTCCTCGGGATCAGCCTTGACGGAAAGATCCAGCGCCGCCTCTTTTTGATGGGCTCCGGAAATGGCGCGAGCGGTTGCCTCGCCATAGGCGGCTTGCCAGCTTGCCAACAGCCAGTCCGGCGTGTTCAGCAATTCGGGATCCAGACCGTCGGTGATGTCGGCCCGTTCCCGCCCGAGGCGGCGCAACACACCGTTCACCAGGCCCTTGTAAGGCCGCGCCCGGCGGTCCATCGCCGCATGATCGACGGCGAGCGACACGGCTGCCCGGTCCGGAATATCGAGAAACAGCATCTGGGCGATGGCCACGTGAAGAATGTCCAGCACCCGCCCGGTCTTTTCCGGGACGGCACGATCCAGCAGCCGGTCGAGAATTTCAGCGATTTCGCCCCGGTGGCGCAAAGCCGCGCCGATGATGGCCCGGACCAGAGCCCGGTCATTGCCTGCAAGCGCCCGGAAGCCCGAATGTCCCGAGCCCGCGTCCAGCTCTCCGTCAAGCGGCCGCTTCTTGTGAACCACATTGCCCAGAATATCCGCCGCCACCTTGCGCGCGGCAAAACCCGGCTTGCCGGTCATTTCCGGCGCTCTGCCGCCGGGTGTCTCATTTTTATTGCTCGGGCGTCTGGTCAAGGCTTCATACCGCTTTCAGGAAAACCAAGCGCCGCAGACCGGTTGTCCGGCTGCGGCGCAATGAGTGCATAGTAATTCGGGCCGATGTGTTGGCAAAGCAGTTTCTGCCCGAAACCTCCGTGAACTATCCCCAAGGCCCTTTCGGGCGGCGGGGTGCGCTGGAAGGTTCGGAGCGGGCGGCGCTGCCCCACGGCCCGGACGGGGCTGCGCTCCCGCCGCTGAACGAAGCGCGGCCGCCGGTACCGAGGCCGGAGCCGGCGAGCTTGCGCAGCTCGTTGATCCGGTTTTCAGTGCTCGGATGGGTCGAGAACAGATTGTCCATGCGCTCGCCGGACAGCGGGTTCATGATGAACATATGCGCCGTTGCCGGATTGGCTTCCGCGTCCGGATTATGGATATGCTCCACACCACCGGCGATCTTGCCAAGCGCGGAGGCCAGCCACAGCGGTTCGCCGCAGATCTCGGCGCCCATGCGGTCGGCCGCATATTCCCGTGTCCGCGAGATAGCCATCTGCACCACCATGGCCGCCATCGGTGCGACGAACATCATCAGAAGCACGCCGACGAAACCGAGCGGATTGTTGCGGTTGCCGCCGAAGAAAAAGGCGAAATTGGCCAGCATGGAGATCGCACCGGCAATGGTTGCGGTGATCGTCATGATCAAGGTGTCGCGGTTCTTCACATGCGCCAGTTCATGCGCCATCACACCGGCGACTTCCTCCGCCGTGAGCATGTTCAAAAGCCCTGTCGTCGCCGCAACGGCGGCATTTTCCGGATTGCGGCCCGTTGCGAAGGCGTTCGGCTGCGGATTGTCGATGATGTAGACCTTCGGCATCGGCAGGCCGGCGCTGCGGGAAAGCCGCTGTATCATGCGGTAGAAATCCGGCGCCATACGTTCATCGACTTCCCGCGCATGGTGCATGCGCAGGACCAACTTGTCCGCATTCCAGTAGCTGAAGAGGTTCATGGCAGCGGCAATAGCCAGGGCAATCATCATGCCCGACTGGCCGCCGATCATGAAACCGATCCCCATGAACAAAGCGGTCATTGCCGCCAGAAGCATTGCTGTGCGAATGTAGTTCATCGCTGCTGGTATCCGTTTCCTTGTTCAGTCCGGTCTGTCGCCAGGTTGGCGCTTGCGTGCCCAAATCAAGACTGAAGATGGGAACTGCTGCCAATCTTGGCAAGATTACCCTATATAAGCATGACAAAAGCGTAATCCGGACGAACAGGGATCATGACGGACACACCGGACAATCCAACCGCCGCCTATTCTCAGAACGATGCCCCTTCCCTGAAGGCTGATGCCGAAGAGGCGCCCCAGAAACGGTTCGAGGACCTGCCGCCTGCCGCCCAGCGCGCCCTGAGGGAAGCCGAGGCGCGGCGCAAGGAAATCGACGCCCGGCAAAAGGCGATGCCGGAAGAGATCAATGGCCGTGGCGGGCTGGAACCGACCCGCTACGACGATTGGGAAATCAAGGGGCTGACGTCGGACTTCTGAGAAACCTGCTTGACCGGCGCCCTCTCGCAGACTGGGACGGCAAAAACCAGCGGGTGTTATGCGGCGATCACCGAGAACAGACGCATTGGTGATGTTCTGTCCCGGATCAAGGTGCGTAAGAAGGCCAATCTGCGGCTGCCGAAGCTAAAGCCGGCCAGGCCTGTTTGGCGATCAGCGCTATGAAGCCAAGCGTCGGAGTGATGTGCCCTATCCGGTTCGAAGTCGGCTGAGCATTGGACAATCAACATTGCCCCGTGAGCAATTCGAGATTAGCTGCTTCAGCGCGGTTTCGAGCATCTTCAGTTCGGCGATCTTGGTCTCCACATTGGCGATATGAACCTCCGCCAGTTCCTTCACAGCCTCACAGTCCGTGGCCCGCTTCTCGGAAAGGTCCAGTAGCATCTTCACTTCGGCAAGGGGAAACCCAAGATCGCGCAGCCTCTTCAGGAGGCGCAATCGGCCGACGTCATCAGCCGTGTAGAGCCGCCGATTGTTGGTTGCCCGCCCTGGTTTTGGAACAATCCCTTCCCGTTCATAGTAGCGGATTGTCTCGATGCTAACGCCGCTCTGTTTCGATGCTTCCCCAATCGCGATCATGTGATGTCATCCGGCTTGAACCTGTAGTGACTACAGGAGGTATATCTGCGGCCACCGAAAGTCACTGCGCAATACCGTGATGGTCCAGGAGACCGAGATGCAGAAATTCCTGAGTCTAAGCTATCTGGGTTCGATTTCGGCGCTAGGGGTCGCCACCTGCTGTGTTCTGCCCATGACGATGATGTTGCTGG
Organism: Roseibium sp.; assembly: GCA_050302295.1. Lineage (GTDB taxonomy): Bacteria > Pseudomonadota > Alphaproteobacteria > Rhizobiales > Stappiaceae > Roseibium. The sequence continues at coordinate 6,123 of JBNLAU010000262.1, forward strand.
GTCTGGGAGGAAGTTGGCTTGCAGTGTTCGGGAAGATCGCCGCTGCAAGCTATTACGTTCTTGCGGTTTCTTCAGCTCTTGTCGCTGCGTCCTGGTTCGTCGCGTTCCGGCGGCAGTCACTCGCAAAATTGAAGTGGTGGTTGTCGGGCAGCACGGCGATGACGGGTTTGGCCTGGGTTGTTGTCTTCAACGAGACCCGGATAAACGACTATCTGATTATGCAGATGTGAAACGATGGCTGATCAAGATGTCATTTTGGAAAGCACGCTGACTTGTCCCTTGTGCGGTCATGCCGAGACAGAGACCATGCCCTCGGATTCCTGCCAGTGGTTTTATGAGTGCAAGGCATGTCATGAAGTGCTGAAGCCCAATCCAGGCGACTGTTGCGTTTTCTGTTCCCACGCGACAGTGCCCTGCCCGCCAATCCAGCTGGGCAAAACCTGCTGCAACTGAAGCAGCCGCCCGCCGGATCGGTCAAGGCACGGATCAGGAAAGGGTTTGAGATGCTTCGGGCGTAGCGCACGCTTCAGCGAGTTGTCGCACTTCCACGGCAATGGCCCTGGCGAGATCGGCTTGCGGCGCGGCCTCGAAATGAATGGCGTCCGTCTCGCTTGCCGAAATCACGGTTCCCGTGTCGAAAAAAGCCACGCCATAATCTGCCGCGATCCGCTGATAGACACCGGACAACAGCCGGGATTGCACGCCGCCGTGGGCATTTGAATAGATATTCGCGTATTCCTTCCCGGTGAAGTCACCGAGCGGAGGCGCGGCCATAAGCAGCACTTTGGGCGCCCGCCCCTCGACATCGTCCGTCTTCTGCGTGGCGGCAAACAGGATACGGCTCATGGCCAGACCGACCGCATCGGCGCTCAGGGAAAAACGGTCCTGCAGATCGTTGGTCCCCAGCATGATCACCAGAATGTCGATCGGCATATGGGTTTTCCGAACGCTCGCCAGATGCGCCAGACCATTCTTGTCGCCACGCACCGGATCCTCGAATACGGTCGTGCGTCCGTTGATCCCTTCCTCGACGACGTAAAACCGTTCGCCGAGTTCCCTTTGAAGCAATCTGGTCCAGCGGATGTCATGCCCGTAGCGGGATTTGTCGACCGGATTAAAGCCCCAGGTGAGAGAATCGCCGAAGCAGACGACGGTCAAAGGTTGTTCAGTCACGAATATTTCTCCGGATCGATACAATTTGGACTGTAGCGACGGAATAAGGGTTGCCGCCACGTCCTTTAAACGATCAGAGCAAAACCTGTTCAAACAAACAAGAAAATCAGGCCGCTTTTTTCTCACAGCCCTGCCTTGATTTCCGGCTGACGACCCGCAGTAGCGAATACCGGCCATCTTCATTGATATGTCAGGCATTAACAGGAAAACCGCATCTCCATCTGCTTGGTTAATAAGAGATTTACCATGGAGGCGATAGGTTCAGGTCAAAGTTTTGCGTAACGACTGCCGGATCCTAGATGACTGCCAGCCCCAGAGCCTATAAGCGCGGTGCGTCCCTGCCGAGCTCCAATCCGTTTCAACGCCTTGCCGACCTTCTGGACAGCGAGACGCCCGGTCTTGACCCGATCATCATGACAATCGGCGAGCCGCAGCACGCCATTCCCGATTTCACGGCCGAGGTTCTGGCGGAAAATATGGCAGGTTTCCGCCGTTATCCTCCGATTAACGGCTCACCGGAATTCCGGCAGGCTGTCGCCGGCTGGCTCGACAGGCGCTATTCCCTGGACGGCATGATCGACCCTGAAAACGGCGTCCTGCCGCTGAACGGTTCCCGCGAAGGGCTCTCCTTCGGCGCCATTGCAGCGCGCGACCAGCTGGACAAAGGCATCGATCATCCGGCAGTGATTCTGCCGAACCCCTTTTACCAGACCTACGCCGCCGCCGCACATGTCGCAGATGGCGAAGCCGTGCTTCTGGACGCGGTGCCCGGCAACAATTTTCTGCCCGATCTGGATAGCCTTGATCCGGACCTGCTCGACCGGACAGTTGCCTTTTATATTGCGTCGCCGACCAACCCGGAAGGCTACGTCGCGGACATCGCCTATTGGCAGCGTCTGATCGGCATGGCCCGTAAGCACCGGTTCTTCATCTTTGCGGACGAGTGCTATTCGGAAATCTACCGCTCCACACCGCCTCCGGGCATTCTGGAAGCAGCGAAGGAAATGGGCTCGGACTTTGCGAACATCATTGTCCTGAATTCCCTGTCCAAGCGCTCCAATCTCGCGGGCCTTCGCTGCGGCTTCGCCGCGGGCGATCCGGTATTCTTGAAGAAATGGGCAAAGTTCCGCGGCCTTGCCGCGCCCCAGGTTCCGCTTCCGGCGCAGGCCGTGGCCGTAAGGGCCTATCAGGATGAAGCCCACGTCATCGAAAACCGGCAGCTTTACAATGAAAAGTTCAAGGTTGCCGAGCGCACGCTCGGTCCAATCCTCGGCCCGGTCACCCCGGAAGCCGGCTTCTTTCTGTGGCTCGATGTGACGAAGTGGGGCGACGGTATGTCGGTGACCAGGGATCTGTGGCGGGACATCGGGGTCAAGGTCGTGCCGGGCAGCTATCTGGCCTCGGATCAGTCCGACGGCAGCAATCCCGGGCGGCACTATATCCGCGTCAGTCTGACCGCGCCGCTGGAGCAAACGGAAATCGCCCTTGAACGCTTGGCAAACTGGATGGGAGACAAGGCATGAGACGGGCCGGAGCAGTTCGCGGAAATGGCCGCCGTGCGGCGGTTAATCTCCTGGACACTGAAAGTCCGTTCAAGCGCTTCATCCGGCGCAATATGGTCGGCGCCGCCGGACTGGGGATCATAGCCCTCGCCGCGATGCTGGCGGCTAGCCTTGCGACCTGGTCGGTTGCCGATCCGAGCCTCAACCACGCGACTGAAGGCCCCGTTCGCAACGCGCTTGGCGCGCCCGGAGCCATCGTTGCCGATATCCTGATGCAGACCATCGGGCTCGCAACAGCGGTGTTCCTGATCCCGCTTGTGCTGTGGGGCTGGCGGCTTCTGACCGGCCACGACCTCGGCGTCGGCCGCAAGCGCCTGTTTTACTGGGTGGCTGGCTCCGGCCTTGCCGCCGGTGCATTGGCCGCTCTGCCGGTTCCCGAAAGCTGGCCGCTTCCCACGGGCCTCGGCGGCTTTTTCGGCGACACGGTTCATCACATCCCCGCCATGATCACGTCCAACATGACGAGCGGCGCTGCGACGATTGTCGGCGGCCTGGGCCTCGGCGTTCCGGCGGTGCTGCTCCTGCTTGCCGCTGCCGGCTGGCTGGGCTCCGCCGGTGAGCCCAGCGAGCGCGTGGAACCGAGAGCGACCGCCAGAGGCCACGGCAGGGCCATTGAGGACGAGCTTGGGCTTGAGGATGAAGAAGGCGAATCCCGTCTTGCTTTGCTGACGAGCGCCTTTGTCGGCCAGATGGAACACTGGGGCCTGCTGGGCATCGCCCAGTTTCGCCGCTTGACCGGCCTGAAACGCGCCCACTATGACGGCGACGAAGAGGACTGGGACGAAGACGAGGAAGAAGGCGGCTACGCGCCGGATGACACCCGTCAGGAAAGCCGCCTGAAGGCTTTCCGTCAGGCGTTGACCGGCCGGCTGATGCAAGAAGACGACGATGGTCTGGACGAGTTCTATGATCGCGGACGCCATTCCGACGACGACGAGCCTTATGCCGAGGATCCTTACTACGAAGAAGGCGAGGGCTTCGCGCCGGACGAGCTCCTGATCCAAAAAGGACCGGTGTCCGGACGTCCTGCAGTTCCGATCGGCATCGCATCACCGGAACCCCAACCCGACGTGCAGCAACATCCCGCGGCCCCGGCCGGCAGGGTTATCCCCGCGGCGCCGCGCCCGAAACAGAGCAAGCGGGCGATCAAAGAGGCACAGCCATCGTTCCTCGGAGCGCCGGAAGAATACGAACTGCCGCCCCTGCGCCTGCTGGAGGAACCCAAGGCAGACGGCAAGGTGCCTGGCCTTTCCGCCGATGCGCTTGAACAGAATGCCCGCATCCTGGAAGGCGTTCTTGAAGATTTCGGCGTGCGCGGCGAGATCATCGAGGTCCGTCCGGGCCCGGTGGTCACCTTGTACGAGCTGGAACCGGCACCAGGCATCAAATCGTCCCGCGTAATCGGTCTGGCCGATGACATCGCCCGCTCCATGAGCGCGATTTCGGCACGTGTAGCGGTTATTCCCGGCAAAAACGCCATCGGCATCGAATTGCCGAACTCCCGGCGCGAGACAGTTTACCTGCGCGAGCTGCTGGCCGCTCAGGATTTCGAGAAAACCAAGTCGAAACTGGCCCTGGGGCTCGGCAAGACCATCAATGGCGAAGGCGTTGTCGCCGATCTGGCGCGCATGCCTCACCTGCTGGTCGCCGGTACCACGGGTTCGGGCAAGTCGGTCGCGATCAACACCATGATCCTGTCGCTGCTTTACCGGCTGACGCCGGATCAGTGCAAACTGATCATGATCGACCCGAAAATGCTGGAACTTTCCATCTATGACGGCATCCCGCACCTGCTGACGCCGGTCGTGACCGATCCCAAAAAGGCCGTTGTCGCGCTGAAATGGACCGTCCGGGAGATGGAGGACCGTTACAAGAAGATGTCCAAAATGGGCGTCCGCAACATCGACGGTTACAACACCCGCATCAAGCAAGCCCTTGAAAAGGGCGAAAGCTTCACCCGCACCGTGCAGACCGGATTTGACCGGGATACCGGCCAGCCGATCTACGAGGAAGAGGAGCTGCCGCTCGAGCTGATGCCCTATATCGTCGTGATCGTCGACGAGATGGCCGACCTGATGATGGTCGCGGGCAAGGACATCGAAGGCGCGATCCAGCGACTTGCCCAGATGGCGCGTGCGGCCGGCATCCACCTGATCATGGCCACCCAGCGCCCGTCTGTGGACGTCATCACCGGCACGATCAAGGCGAACTTCCCGACCCGGATATCCTTCCAGGTCACCTCGAAGATCGACAGCCGCACCATTCTGGGCGAGATGGGCGCCGAACAGCTGCTCGGCATGGGCGACATGCTGTTCATGGCCGGCGGCGGCCGCATCCAGCGTGTCCACGGGCCATTCGTGTCCGATAGCGAGGTCGAGGACATCGTCAAGCATCTGAAGGTTCAGGGCACGCCGCAATATCTGGAAGCGGTGACCGAAGAGGAAGACGGCGGCGACAGCCCCTATGACGGCGGCAGCCTGGCCGGCGGCGACGAAGGCAACGATCTATACGACAAGGCGGTTGCTATCGTCTTGCGTGACAAGAAGGCCTCGACTTCCTATATCCAGCGGCGGCTGTCCATCGGCTACAACCGCGCGGCCTCGCTGATTGAACGCATGGAACAGGAAGGGCTTATCAGCCCGGCCAACCATGCGGGCAAACGCGAGATACTGGTGCAAAACGGCGTTGAGGACGAATTCTGACCCGGCTGAACCCGCGGTTCTCGGCTTCTCATCGCCATTTGCTGCGCCATTTCCCCAAATATGTGGAATCAAGGCCTTGAATGCCAAAGCTTTGCCACATGCGGACACTAGCTAGGGCATAATGAAAAACGCTGCCAATGATTCAGGACTTTGCATCATGCTGAAACGTCTCGCCCGTCACATGGCCAAGCCGATCGCAGCCGCGGGTCTCGCTGTCGCTCTGAGCGCAGCGGCTCTCCTGCCCGCACAGGCCTTGACCGATCGGGAACAAAAGACCCTCAAGGAGTTGAACACCTACTTCAACTCCGTAAAGACCATGCATGGCGACTTCATCCAGTTCGGCCCGGACGGTAATCAGACCGACGGCAAATTCTACATGGCCCGGCCCGGCAAGGTGCGCTTCTACTACAACAAGCCCTCGGTTCTGGACATCGTGGCGGACGGCAAATCGGTCTCCGTGCGCGACCGCAAGCTGAACACGCAGGATATCTGGCCGCTCGGCCAGACCCCGCTGCGTTTCCTGCTTTCCGACTCGATCGATCTGCAGCGCGACACCAATGTCACCAATGTTCTGGTGGAAGAAGACCTCGTGACGGTCACCATCTTCGACAAGACCAAGTTCAACTCCGGCACTCTGACACTGATCTTCGATGCAGAAGACTTTGCGCTCAAGCAATGGACCGTCACCGACCAGCAGGGTTATGACACTTCCGTCGCGGTTTATAATGTCGTTTCCAACGGCCCGACCAATCCGGACCTCTTCAAGATCGACTATCAGGCGAACGTCCGTCAGGGCCGTGGTCAGAATTGACCGGCGCCGCTGGTCCGCAAATGACTGGGGCAGCGTCTTCCGGCAAGCGGTCAGCCGTCTTTGAGCTGCTTGAAAATTACTGCGGCCGCAACGGTCTTCGGCTGACGGCAGGAGATCCGCACGGCCATGCGGGACGGGTCGAAAGCCCGGCTGGGAAATGCTGGTTTTTCAAGGGCACCCGTTTCGACCTCAATACATACGGCGCGGCGGAGATCGCCAACGACAAGGCCTATGCCTCCGGCTTTCTGAAACGGAGCGGCATTGCCGTGCCCGCCGGGCGTTTTGTCCTGAGCGCCGACATCCGCAACACGGAACCGCTGCCTAAGGATGTGCTCGACTTTGCCGGGCAAACCGGATTCCCGCTGTTCGTGAAACCCAATGAAGGTCAGGAAGGCCGGGGCGTCATGCGGGCCGAGACCCATCAGACCCTGCAGAACGCCCTGCACCTCCTCGCTAAAGACCACACCTCGATGCTCGTTCAGGAAGAGGTTCGGGGTACGGATCTCAGGGTCGTGGTCCTCGACGGCGAAGTGCTTTGCGCCTTCGAACGGCACCCGCCGACCGTGACAGGTGACGGCACAAGCGGCCTGAGGAAACTGGTCCTTGCCCAGGCGAAAATCGATCCGGACGACAGCCGCATCCCTGCCGAGCTCTCACGGCAATCGTTGACGTTGGAAAGCGTACCTGCGGCCGGACGGACGGTGACGCTGCTGCCCGTCTCCAACCTGTCTTCCGGCGGCACCGCCAGGGTCGTGACCGAGACGCTTGCCCCGGAAATCCGGGACATTTCCAGCCGGGCGGTAAAGGCGCTGGGGCTGAGATATGCCGGTGTCGACCTCATCGTCCCGAACCAACCGCGCCCCGGCACGGCAGCGGTGGTGCTGGAAGTCAACGCCGCCCCGGGCCTCAACAATCTCTATCGGCAGGGCCCGGACGAGGCGGAGATTGTCGCGGGAACATACGAAAAGGTATTTGCCGCGCTGTTTGGCGCCTGAAGTGCAAAGACCAAAACAGTCCCTGGTACCACTCCCCTCCCTCGGCAAAGGCTTTCAGCTGTAGGTCCTTTCCTCAAACTGCGCGGCACGTGGTCTTCCGCAATCGTGTCGTGATCAATGCCGGCCGGCATAATACCAACGCACGAAAAAGCCGCTGGATCAAGATTATGGTCCAGCGGCTTTTGATTTTAGAGGGTCGGTGGTCTTGTTGTGCCTGTGCGGCCGTTATCAGATCACCTTGCGAACTTCGCTGAGGAAGTTGGCCACTTCGGTGCGCATCACTTCGCCCTTTTTTGACAGTTCAGCAGAAGCGCCCAGAACCTGGCTCGCGGCGGTGCCACATGCGGAGGCGGCTTCATTGATGGTACCGATGCCCGCACTCACCTCGGAAGTTCCGACCGCGGCCTGATCGATATTGTACGCAACTTCAGAGGTCGCGGCGCTTTGCTCCTCGACCGCGCCCGCGATCGTGGTCGCTATCTCATTGACCCTCGCAATGGTCTGGCCGATGGACTCAATAGAGGTAACCGCCTGGCTGCTTGCGTTTTGGATGCCTGCAATCTGCGCTCCGATCTCGTCGGTCGCTTTCGCCGTCTGGCTTGCAAGCCCCTTCACTTCAGAGGCGACCACGGCGAACCCTTTGCCGGCTTCGCCTGCCCGCGCCGCTGCGATCGTCGCGTTCAGAGCCAGCAGGTTGGTCTGCGCGGCAATATCGGTGATAAGCGCGACAACCGCGCCGATCTTGTCGGAAGCGGCCGACAGGCCGCCAATGTCCTGGGTCGTCTGGTCGACTTCCCTGACCGCCTCGGCGGTGATCTGCGATGATCTGGCAACTTGCTCGTTGATCTCGCTGACCGACTGGGTCATCTCCTCGGCGGCAGCAGCCACTGAGCCGACATTGGTAGATGCCTCCTCCGCCGCAGCGGCAACCGCCGTTGCCTGCTCATGTGCAGAAGAGGTCGATGTATTCAGGGTAGCTGCCGACGCTTCCAGTTCCACCGCTGAAGCGGCAACCGAATCGACCACCTCTTTCATCTGATCTTCGAAAAGCTGAACCACACGCGTAAAATCGCTGACCCTTTTTTCCATCGAGTCCATCGCCGTATTGACGGTCCGGCTCGCCTCGCCGAAGGCTCCGGTCATGCCCCGCTCCGATATGCGGCGGTAATATTTGTTGGCCGCCACATATTCGAGTGATGCCCGCGATTCGCGGATATAGGCGTCCGACCGGTCGATCAGGCGGTTGATTGCGTGCAGCAACCGTCCCGCGTCGCCCGTTTCGGTGATGTTGGTGACGCGTGCCTCGAAATCACCGTCAGCAGCGGCCTCGCAGACCTCGACGGCCTTTCGGACAGCCGATTTGTATTGGTTGGAAAGCATGTGACTCAAACTTCCTGGTTTCAAATCTCAAACAAAATGCGATTGCTGGCGGCGGTCAGGCTGCCTGGAGCGTGGCGACGAACTCGTCGTATTGCATGTTCTTGCTGTTCAGCAGCTTCGCGACCATCTCCGTCGACGCCTTCAGACCGTCCTTGCGGTTGGCGTGCCGCTGCTCTTCGGCCAGCAGCTTCTTGTAGAGCGGCATGATCGTCCCTTCCAGGACACCGCGATCGGGAACGCGGCGGCTGGAATGATAGCCCACGACGTTGCCCGCACCGTCACGGCTGGGCGTCACATGCGCGACCACCCAATAGTGGTCGCCGTTCTTGCAGCGGTTGACGACATAGGCAAAGATTTCATGACCATTCAGAATGGTGTCCCAAAGCCGATGGAATATGCATCGCGGCATATGCGGGTGCCGGATCATGCTGTGCGGCTGACCAAGGCATTCCTTTTCCGTGTATCCCGCGATCCGCAGAAAGACATCGTTGCAATAAGTCAAACGGCCCTTGAGATCCGTCTTGCTGACAATGATTTCATCTTCGTCGAAAAATCGCTCGACACCCGTCAATGAAGTTGGCCGCGACATAATCCGTTCTCCGCCTCTGCAAATCTTGGAAATCGGCACCCTGATGCCGCTGCCCGTAAGTATTTCATGACTGCGTTCTTACAGGGAGCAGTCGAAACAGATTGAGTTTCAACCTGCCGACGTGTGGTTAACAGCAAATTACAAATGTTTACTCGCCAAACTATCACGCGCCATTCGGATAGATTGCTCGCAATTCGGATAGCAGTCGCCTCTTCGCCCGCTGTGGCCTGACCGGGAGAAACGCAAATATGCACTTCCCGGCGCGTGATCCACGCAGGACATCAGGATTCGGCGACCACCGTCATTGCGCGCCTTGCGTCACAACTGTCCGGTTGGGCGTTTTACCAGCCATAATGAATAGGAACTCATCTGAGAGACACGGTGCATGAACCTGACCAGCACCGGGATAATTCACGCTCGGGTAGACTGTTCCTCGCCGAAGGAAACCAGACGCATGGCGCTTTCATCCCACAAGACAAGCTTCACGCAATTGAAGCTCTCCCGGAACGTGATCCGGCTGATGTCCTTCAGCTCCGGGTGATCCCGGAGCACTTCGGGCAAGCGGTAAAACGGGATTTTTGCCGCCAGGTGATGAACGTGGTGAATGCCGATATTGCCGGACAACCAGCGGAGCGGACGGGGCAGGTCGTAATGCGAACTGCCATGAAGCGCGGCCTCCTGGAACTTCCAGTCAGGGTCCTTTGCCCAGTGCGTGGCTTCAAACTGATGCTGCACGTAAAAGAGCCAGACGCCTGTTGTCGCGGCCATCAGTGTGACGGGTATCTGAACCAGCAGAAACGGAACCAGGCCGATGAGCCAGATCATCACGGCAATGGGCAGGACGATGCCGCAATTGGTTGCGATCGTTGAGACCCATGGCAAGGCTCCGGCGCGCATGAGGCCGAGCGGCAATCTGTACTGGCAAACAAACAGCCAGGCGGGACCGAACCCGAACATGACAAGCGGATGGCGGTAGAGCCGATAGCGAAGGCGCTGCCAGCGGGAAAGGGCGCGATACTCGGACACCGTGAGCGTGTCGACGTCGCCGATACCCCTCCGGTCCAGATTCCCTGCCGACGCGTGGTGAACGGCATGCGTCCGGCGCCAGTAGTCATAGGGAGTAAGTGTGATGACCCCAAGCACCCGGCCGATCCAGTTATTGAGGCCGCGATGCGCAAAAAGGGTTCCGTGACCACAGTCGTGCTGCAGGATGAACAGCCGAACCAGAAAGCCGGCGGCAGGAATGGTGAACAACAGTCCCCACCATTCGCCGCGCAGCACGGTGACTGCCGCGGCAGCCCAAAAGAACACGAACGGAAGAACCGTCACCGCGATTTCGAAAACGCTGCGAACCGGATGCGGTTGCCGGTATTTCGCGAGTTCCTTTGCCCAGGATTTCTTGCTTGTTGTTGCCTCAAAGGAGGAGGGAGTACAGGTCGTCACATCAGTTCCTGAATTCAATAGACGCATGTGGCTGGCCACATCCGCCTGGGTGGGTCGCACCTTTGTTCCGATGTTGATTTCGGCTTTCTGGCGCCTTTGTTCTCTGCTTCTGCAGTTTGCTTCATTTTCCTGCATGCAAGGCGGCCCCCATTCGGCCGCAGGATGCTGGCTGTGCGGAGGTCCGTGCCCTGGTTCGACGTTGAAGGGGAAGATCGCAGATGACGCGTTTCAACGCGCAGTCACAAAGTTCGCCAAATAATATCGAGTAAAACTACATAGGATATAAACTTGTTAAAAACAAGGAGATCTGCAGATCAATTTAAGTTTATAGACAAATATTTTCGCAACAAAGACAAAATCTATTTGCTTCAAAATTGTAATCAGTAATTGAACTTATACATAGCATAATCGCGGCGGCCACTCTCCTAATACCAAGCGCAACAAATAGGATCTTGTCCGATCCTCTGGTCGAGGCTCACCATGGCTGCGCCGTCAAGCTGATGGGTGGCGACGCGTTCGTTTTTTATGAGGTCGTTTCGCGCTTCACGCTGTCCCGCAGAGGAGCCGGGATGTCCGCCGGACGTCCCCCCGCCTTCAGGTGCATCGCGTGCTGCCACAAAGCACGGGCGCGGATTTCAGGTGTATCGCGCAAGAAAATTCTCCGGCCCGCCTCGTCCTCGACAGAGGCATTCCAGCCCCCATCGGCCAGGTCGCGCCACTCGACGTTGAGATGGACCTCGGAATGATTGAAGAGAAAACGCAGGGCGCGTGCCGGAAGACTCGCGCCAAGCGTGACATCGTCCTCGCGGACGACGAGATCTTTCGGATACGGCCCTCCATGGCCTTCACGGACCCATGCGATCACCTCACTCAACATGCGCGCCTGATAGCCGATATGTGCAATCACATGGCTCCGGGTGAGTCCGGGCAACGCCGAGGGCTGATCGAGTTCGGCGTCTGTAAGGTTATTGAGAAGCCGTGCGAAATAGGCGGTGCCGCGCCGCGCCCAGTCCAGGTCCCGGGCCGGGGCATTGGCAGCGTCATAGCGCGCGCCGCCGCCCTGGCGTGCCCTCAAGGCGGCCCGGGCTTCTGCCAGTGTCCCGCTCACGTTTCCTCCACGTCGACATGAGTACGCCCGAAATTCAGCCGTTCCATGATCGGCGCATCGGAAAAGCGGAACAGGTCGAACTGGCTTTCTGCCTGCAGGGACCAGGAGACCCACGACGGAACGACGAACATGTCGCCGATGTCGAGCTTGTGCGTTGTCCCGTCGATGACGACGGCGCCGCTGCCCTCAAAGACCTGAAAGACCGTCGACCCCACCTCCCGGCGCACCGGCGTTTGCGTCCCGGCCCGCAGCCGGTGGAACTCGCAGCGGATCGTCGGCATGACGTCGCCGCCCGTGGTCGGATTGATGTAGCGAATGGCCGCGTGGCCCTGTTCGACCGTTGCCGGCTGCCCCTCTTCTTCCAGGAGCAGCTGTTCGGTGAGCGCGCGGTCCGTATGCTCCCATCGATAGGCCCCGATGGGCGTACTGACCGTATCGCGGAGACCGGAGAGCGGGCGCAGGCCCGGATGGCACCAGAGCCGCTCACCACGCGAAAAGCGCGGCGTTGCGTAGTCGGTGACCCGGTCCGATCCGAATTCGAAAAAACCGACATCGTTCTGCTGCGCAAAGGGAATGTCGAGCCCATCAATCCAGGCCATGGGCTTGTCGGTGTCGTTGTGATGGCCGTGGAAATGCCAGCCGGGTGTCAGCAGCAGATCGCCCCGGCTCATGCGGACAGGGTCGCCGTTGACAACGGTCCAAACCCCTTCTCCCTCGACCACGAACCGGAACGCGTTCTGGGAATGGCGGTGCTCCGGCGCCGTTTCCCTGGGTCCCAGATACTGGATTGCCGCCCAGAGCGTCGGGCTGACGTAAGCGTTGCCTCCCAGTCCCGGATTGGCAAGGCCGATGGCCCGGCGCTCGCCGCCCCGCCCGACCGGCACGAGCTCGCCGGATTTTTCCGCCAGCGGCAGTAGTTTCGACCATTTCCACACATGCGGCACGGCCCTGGGCTTGGGATGACGCGGCATCAGATCGCCGAGTTGAGTCCAGAGCGGCATGAGATGCTGTTCCTCGAACCCCTTGTAGAGTTCGCGCAGTTCCGGAGTGTCCTTAGGCTGCATCTCGTTTACCGGCGCCTTTTCGGCTTTTTCGAGCATGACGTGGTTCTCCTGGTCGCAATGATTGAATGTGTCAGGCGGCGTCCGGCTGGTTCGGCGGAGCGGCGTTGCTGAACGCAGGGATGGCATTCAGCCGATCGAATATTCGGGCGATGGTCGGCCACTTGGACACGTCGATATCGAAGCGGCGATTGTTCCAGATCTGGGCGTGAAGACAGATATCGGCCAGCCCGGGTGCCTCCCCATGGCAGAAGGTGCCGGTTCCCGGTTCCGTCGACAGTCGCGTTTCAAGGGCATCGAATGTGACGTCGACCCAATGGGTGAACCATTCCTTCTGCACGGCCTCATCGGCGCCAAAACGATCCGCCAGGTACAATAGCACACGCAGATTGTTGAGTGGATGGATATCGCAGGCGATCATCATGGCAAGCGACCTGACCCGCGCGCGCCCGTCGGGATCGGCCGGCAGGAGCGGCGGCTCCGGATGGGTCTCCTCCAGCCACTCGATGATCGAAAGCGACTGCGTAAGGCAGGTGCCGTCCTCGCGCTCAAGCGTGGGAACCAGTCCCGCCGGGTTCTTCGTCAGATAGTCCGGCTTTCGCGTATCGCCGCGGCGGAGCGCATAGGGCACATAGTCATAGTTCAGTCCCTTGAGGTTAAGGGCAATCCGCAGGCGCGTCGACGTGGAGGAGCGGAAGAAATTGTGTAATTTCAATGTCATCACTATGCCTGCGGTCCGATTTCGGTGCGAACCTCTCCCAGTCCTTCGATGCTGACGACGCAGGTATCACCCGGCACCAGCGGTCCGACACCGGCGGGCGTACCCGTCATGATCAGGTCCCCCGGAGCAAGCGCGATCGAGTGGGAAAGGATCGAAATGATTTCCGGCACGGTCCAGATCAGCTCGGCAAGGTCGGCATCCTGCCTGATTTCCCCGTTCACGGTAAGCCGGATCGCCCCCCGGGCCGGATGTCCCACCTCGGAGACGGGATGGACGGGACCGATCACCGCCGAACGGTCGAATGCCTTGCCGAAATCCCAGGGGCGCCCCTTGTCGCGCGCCGCAAGCTGCAGGTCCCTGCGGGTTAGGTCGTTGCCGGCTGCATAGCCCCACACATGCTCGAGCGCATCCGCCTCGGAAATGTTGCGTCCGCCGATACCGATCACGACGACAAGCTCCGCCTCGTAATGAAAGTTCCCGGTTTCCGGCGGATAGGCGACCGTTTCGCCGGACTCCACCACCGCATCCGCAGGTTTGGTAAAGAAGAACGGAGGATCGCGGTCCGGATCCTTCCCCATTTCACGCGCATGCGCGGCATAATTCCGTCCTACACAGAATATGCGCCGCACCGGCAAACGGTCCGTGCTGCCGGCAACCGCTACGGCCGGTACGGGTGGTGCGGGGAAAACATACGACATTCAAATCTCCTGTGGCGTTTTCTGGTGCAAGGGGGTCAATCGCGCCCGGCTTCCATGATCTTGCGGCCTGGCAGCCCTGGTGCCGTGAAATGGACCGAGTGGCTGCCGGGCATGGTCACCAGTCGGTAGAGCCCGAGTTTTTCGGAAAGAAGCGGATGCCACGGCAAGGAATGTGCTGCACCATGAACGATTATGTGTTGCATCCTGAACTCCTCGTCTGAAATGGCAAGAAAACGAGCGGTCAGGCCCGCGTGCTGTTTTGTGCGCCGGCAGTGACGGGTTCACGCTCTACCGCCTCGCGCCCGGCAAACCAGAGCACCGCGAGCCCCGCCATCCCGGCGCCATTCACCCATAGGGCGGCGCCATGAAGCATGTCCGCAGGCAGCAAAAGCGCCATGCCGGCCCCGGCGATCAGACACCTGCGAACGGGACTGGCCGGTCCGTGCAGCCAGCCGACGAACGCGCTGGAAATGGCATAAACGCCCAGGATGGCCGTCACGACCGCAAGAACGATGTCCAGCGGGTCGCCGATCAGTAGAAGCGCCGGCGAGAACACGAAGAGGAAGGGCACGATATAGGCCGTCCAGCCGAAGCGCATGGCTTCGAAGGCCGTCGTGATCGGCGGGGCCTTGGCGATCGAAGCGGCGAAGAACGCGCCGATACCGATGGGTGGTGTCACCATCGACATCATTCCGAGATAGAAGATGAAGAGATGAGCGGCGATCGGCTCGACCCCGGTCTCGATCAGTGACGGGGCGATGAGAACGGCAAGCAGAAGGTAGACACCCACAGTCGGCATGCCCATGCCGAGCACGAGACAGACGGCAGCGGAGATTATAAGCAGCAACAGCAGGCTGCCCTGGCCGAGATCCACAAGCGCGAAGGTGACCGCGAAGCCGAGACCTGTCACGTTCAGAACACCGATAATAAAGCCGGCGGCGGCCGAGATCATGATGATATCGATGATCGATTCACCGCTCTCCACCGTAGCATCCCACAGGTCGCGCAGGCTCATGCGCGCCTTGCCGTAGCCCATCAGCAGCCCGATCAGAAGGGCCGCACCACCGCCCCAAAGAGCAGAGGTCTCGGCCCGCTGATTGAACCAGAACAGGGCGGCAACAATGGCGGCGAAGGGCAGGGCGAAGACCCAGCCCCCCGACATGACCTGCCCGACGGAGGGGATTTCCTCCCCTTCGACCGGCTTGATGTCGTTCTTTGCCGCCTGCAGGTCCGCCTGCACGTAGAGCGAGACATAATAGAGCAGCGCCGGAACAATCGCCGCAACGACGATCTCCGAATAGGGTTTTTGCAGGATATCGGCCATCAGAAACGCGACGGCGCCCATAACCGGCGGTGCAATCTGCCCGCCCGTGGAGGCGACCGCCTCGACCGCGGCCGCGGTGGACCGGCGGAATCCAGCATTGATCATCAGCCGGATCGTAACCACGCCGGTGGCGACAATATTGGAGACGACGACACCGGAAATCGAACCGAAAAGTCCGGATGCAACAATGGAAATCTTGGCCGCCCCGCCCCTCCGGCGCCCCATGGTTGCCAACGCGATATCGTTGAAGAAATCAGCCCCGCCCGAGCGCAGCAGGAGCTGACCGAAGAGCACGAAGGCGATAACGACGGTGGCGGCGACATTGAGCGTTATGCCGAAGAGACCGTTCGGATCGAAGGCCAGATAGACCGCGAGACGCGGCGCGGCAACTTCCCGCGTCTGCAGGACACCCGGCACCAGATGGCCGATCAGCCCGTATCCGGTGATGGCAAGAACCACCACGACAAGCGTCAGGCCGACGGTCCGGCGCAGCCCCTCAAGTACGAGCAGAAACAGCAGCCCCCCGGCGGCCAGTGCATGCCAGGGCAGCTTCATCGCGCTGTTCAGGAGGCTCGGATAATCCCAGGCGATATAGAGCGACAGGAAGAGGCCGAGGCAAGCAAGAACCAGATCGGGAATCGACGGACGCCCGCCGCCAGGCCTGAACCTGCGCAGGAGAAACACCAGCGCAAGGCTCAGCCCCAGCACCACAGCCAGGAACTGTTCCGTGTAATAGGAATACCCCAGCCGGGACGGCAGGTCCGCAGCCTGACCCACCGCAATCAGGGTCAAGGTGCCGGCCAGGCTGCGGGTCAGGTGGCGCACCCAGACCGGTGTTGAGGTCTTTTGTGAAGCCCCGGTAAGCGGGGTTTCTTGTGTATTGACGTCCGTCACGCTCAGCCCTTCCATATCCGGCGCAGGAGTGGGCGGCCGCGCGGCCGCCCCTTGAAAGCATCTGGACTATTCGGCGGACGTGCGTTCAATGCCGCGCTCTTCATAGAAGGCGGCAGCACCGGGGTGATATTCCAGCCCCGGATACGCCTGGTAGGCCGTTTCCAGATTGAGCGCCCGCAGCGGCGGGTAGGCTTTGCCGATGGCATCCTTGTTGTCGAAGATCACCGCAAGGAGCGATTTGATCTGTTCGTCGGGCACATGCGCGCCTGCAACGAGGATATTGTCCCAGGTCACGAACATCATCGGTTCCTTCACGCCGACGCGCGGTGCTGCCGGTGTCACCTCGGAGAAATAGAAGGCGGGACGCACGGACCGTATCTTGGCAAGCGTGTCTTCATCGGCGTTGACCGTCAGGAACCGGACACCACCGACCGAGGCATCGACTTCGGCGACCTTCGGTCCGCCGACGGCGAAAAAGGCGCTATCCACCCGACCAGACGCCATATCGTCCGAGCCGCGGATCAGTTCGGGAACTGGAACTTTCTTGACGTCGTCCCAGCTCAGGCCGCCCGCCGCAAGGATCGCCGTGATATGCGAACGGGCGAGGGGGAAGCCGTCCCAGCCCGCCGGCACACTCTTGCCGGCGAGGTCGGCCACCTGCTCCAGGCCGGAGCTTTCCTTCACATACAGCCCCACGGGAAACGGATTGATCCGCGCGATGACGCGCAGGTTGGGATGCGCTGCCTGATACTCGCCGCTGCCTGCCACGGCCGAAATTGCGTCGTTGACATCATTGAGCGCGAATTCGGCAACGCCTTCATTAACCGCCTGCATCATCTGGGCGTTGCCGCCGTAGGGCTGCACCACCATGCGGGGGCCGCCGCTTTCGCGAGCCTGGCCGGCAATCACCGAGGACATGGTGTTCCACACCGAACCTTGCGGCGGCGTCGCTATTGACAGCACCTGGGCAGCGGCGGGGGTTGCAAGGCCGAGCGCGAGCCCGGCGGTGAAAAGATATTTGGCAAGTCTCATGGTTTCCTCCCGTATAGAGACATTCCGAAAGCAGGATGATCCGGCGGGACGCCCCGCCGTCGATTTCCTCTTTTCGATCGTGCAGCGAGCGTCAGGCGCTGGCCGTCTGGCCCTTCAGAAGAGCCTGCCGGTCGATCTTTCCCGTTCCCGTCTTGGGCAAATCCTCGACATATTCGACGATGCGCGGATACTTGAAGGGCTGCAGCCGCGACTTGACGTAGGCACGCAAATCGTCGCTCTGCACATCACTTGCCCGTCCGCCGTCGCGCAGCCGCACCACGGCGCGCAAGGTCATCCGGCGGTCTTCCAGTTCATGCGCGAGAACCGCGCATTCATGCACATCCGGATGTTCATTGAGGCAGCGTTCCACTTCCAGCGGCCAGACCCACTGGCCCGACACCTTGATGAGTTCGTCGGCGCGGCCCTGGAAGTAATAGTGACCGTCCTGTTCAATGAAGCGGTCGCCGGTATAGATCCAGTCGCCGCGCATGGTATCCCGGGTCTTGTCCGGCCGGTTCCAGTAGCAGGGCGCCGAGGAATGGCCGCGCACGAACATGACCCCTTCCTCGCCCGGCTGCGCCGGTTTTCCTTCCGGGGTTTCAAGACGCACTTCATAACCCGGCACCCGTGCACCGGCCGAGCCGATCCGGTGGTCCGCAAGGCTGTTGGACAAGTAGATATGCAGCATTTCGGTCGAGCCGAGACCTTCCGTCGGCCCGTGACCGGTCAGCGCCTCCCACGCGTCATAGATATCCTGGGACAAAACTTCCGCCGCCGACATGGACTGCCGAAGCGAGGTGAGGTCGCACTTTTCGACCTCCCCAGCGCGGGCAAGCGCCGTATAAAGCGTGGGCAGGCCGAAGAGCACCGTGGGGCGGAACGTCTCGATCGTTTCCAGCACCGCTGCCGGCCGGGGCTGCCCCGGCATCAGAAGCGTTGTGGCGCCGACGGAGAAGGGAAAGGTGATCGCGTTTCCGAAGCCGTAGGCGAAAAAGATCTTGGGCACGGAGAAGCAGATATCCTCCGCGGAAAGCTTCAGGACACGCTCACCGAAGGAGGCCTGGGTGTAAGCCATATCGTGATGCAGGTGCACGATGCCCTTGGGCCGGCCTGTGGAGCCGGATGAATACATCCAGAAGGCCATGTCGTCGGGGCCGGTGTCGGCACAGGCAAGCTCCGAAGGTTGTCCGGCAAGGAAATCGGCAGCCGCAACACAGCCCTTCGCGTCCGCCTCGCCATTTGCGATCACAACCGTCTCAAGCGGAGTGCCTGCCAGCGTCTCCGGCCCGAAGCGGCCGGCAAGCGCGGCCTCGCACAGGGCAAGGCGCGCACCGGTGTCCTTCAGAAAGAAATTCAGGACGTCCGGTGTCGTCTGGATATTGAGCAGAACCGGCACCAGACCGGCGCGCACGGCCCCGAAAAACGCAGCCGGATAGACCGGCGTGTCATCGAGGAAGAACGGGATCCGCTCGCCCCGTTTCAATCCGGCGGCGAGAAAGGCATTGCCCCATCGCGCCGCCTCGGCCACCAGTTCCTGATAGGTGAGCGTACCGGCCGGGCCAATTACGGCGGGCTTATCCGGATTGCGGTCGAGATTGTCCCACAGGATCGCGGAGCAGTTCGAATGGACGGTCTTGTCAAAGCCGATTTCCAGGGCACCGGGCGTGTTGTCCGGAACCGGATCGGCCGGATTGGCATCAACCGTCTTCTCGGCCTCGTAACGAGCCATGAAACCGGGCGCGATCTGGCGCAGGCGATCCATGTCGACCCGGCCCGACCGGGTGATGTAGTCGAAAGCGAAATCGACCGGGCGAAGGGCCATCTTCTCTGCGAATGTTTCGTACCAGGAGGCGGAAGTGTTAGCCGCATCGACGATTTTCCTGGCGATGGGCCTCCGTTCCGCCTGATAGGCGGCAAGCGCATCGTCGACATCCTCATGAGCGGCCAATGCCCGCACGAGGGCGATGGCATCTTCCATGGCCAGCCGCGTTCCCGAGCCGATGGAAAAATGTGCCGTATGTACAGCATCTCCCAGAAGCACGTGACGGCCGGCGACCCAGTTCCTGCACCAGAGACGCGGAAACTGCCGCCACATCGACTTGTTCGTGATCAGCGGCGCTCCGTCCAGAACATCTGCGAAGATTTCTCCGCAGACCCGGGCACTCTCCTTTTCATCCATTCCGGCAAAACCGTAAGCGCCGAAGGTGGAGTCGTCGCATTCCACGATGAAGGTGCTGCGGTCGGAAGCGTAGCGATAGTGATGGGCATTCAGGGCGCCCTTGTCGGTCTCCACGAAAGTCTGGGTCAGCGTGTCGAAGGTGCGCTCGGTGCCGAACCAGGCAAAATGATTGCTGAAATGGCTGAGCTCAGGAGCAAACCCGGTTTCGAACGTGCGGCGAACCAGCGAGTTCAGCCCGTCCGCGCCCACGATCAGATCCGCCTGCAATTCATCGACTGACGCGACCTCATGGGAATAACGTAGCTCCACACCCAGGACGTCGGCCCGCTTGCGCAAAATTTCGATGAGCTCCAGCCGGCCAATGGCGGAAAAGCCGACGCCGTCCAGCGTCACCTGACCTGCTGGCAGGTTCAACGTCATGTTGCGCCACCGCTCCATGTGCGGCGTTACCAGGTCATGGGTATCGGGATCGTCGGCGTTCAGGAAATCAAGCGCCTGGTCGGAAAACACCACACCGAAACCGAAAGTAGCACCCTCGGGATTCTGTTCCGTGACACGCACCTGCACATCGGGCAGAAGCCGCCGGATCAGGATGGCTGTGTAGAGGCCGGCCGGTCCGCCTCCCAGTATTTCTATGCGGGACAGTTTCGTCATGCCTCCTCCCAAAGGTCGCTCGACAATTCTTGAGCCAGATGATAGGTGTTTTTCCGTATTATGCAATACGTTTTATAGAACGGAAAACAAAAATCATGCATCGCCTTGATTATCCAGTCACTTTCGGAGATTGCGATCCTGCCGGTATCGTCTTTTATCCAAACGCCTATGCGTGGTTCGACCGCACGTTCCACGACTGGCTGCGCCGTTTCGGCGGCCATGAAGCGCTTTGCAGGGAGCTCGGAGCCGTCGGCCTCGGACTGATGGAAGCCAACGCCCGGTTTCTCCGGCCAATGCGGGACGGCGACGTTGTCTCCCTGACGCTTTCCGTTGAGAAATGGGGCCGCAAAACCCTGCACCTTTCCTACGAGGGCCGTGTCGGCGACAACGTGACTGTTGCCGGGGCGGAGGTCCGCGGGCTATTCAAACGCAGCGGCGACGGGATCGCCGCGGCGGAGTTGGACGGATTGCGCGAGATGGTGGCAGGCAATGGCTAAGGACGACAAAAGCGACGGGCAATCCGGCGGCATTCAATCGCTCGATGCGGCGTTGCGGCTGCTGAACACCATGGCCGAGCGGCACGGACCGGCCTCCTTGTCGGATCTGGCGCGCGAATGTGACATGCCTCCGAGCAAGGTGCACCGTTATCTTGCCTCGTTCCAGCATGCGGGTCTGGTTGCGCAGGCCGGCCGCTCGGGAAAATACGACCTCGGCCCCGGCGCCGTCATGCTGGGACTTTCCGCACTTGCCCGCCACGATTTCGTCAACCGCTCCGCGGACGCCCTGCCCGATCTCTGCGCCGAATCCGGCTTGACCGCTCTTCTGGCGGTCTGGGGCAATCTTGGCCCGACGGTGGTTCGCTGGGAACGCGCAGCCTCGCCGACGGTAACCTCAATGGGGCTGGGAACGACGCTGCCGCTCCTCAATTCCGCCTCCGGCCGGACCTTTCTCGCCTGGGCTCCCCCGGCGCCGCTCAAGGCGATCCGCGATGCAGAACTCAGGCGCATCCGGCAGAACCCCGCTTCCGCCGTGGATTTCGAGCCTTCCAATCGCGGTATCGAAGAGATGATCCAGAGGATTCGCAGCCAGGGCTATGCGGCCGTGGACGGGCGCTTCATTCCCGGCCTGGTAGCCATCGCGGCTCCGATCCTGGACTGGCAAGGTGAAGCAGAGGCTGCGATCACGCTCGTCGGCACGGACCCGGCAGTGCTCGAGCCCGGCTCGGACGCCGTCCGCCTTCTCCTTGCCTTCTGCAAGGATCTCTCCTTCGAAACCATTGCCCGGGAGCAGGCCTGAGTCCGTGCCCTAGACGGGAAGACCCTCATAGGCTTGCCGCAACAGGTCGCGAACCTTTACCTCGGTAAGCGGTTCCGGATTCCAGTAAGGATTGGCCAGCGCCTGGGCCGCGGCCCGGTCTATACCGTCGGCCGGCAGGCCGATGTCCTTGAGCGAGCCCGGTGCTCCGATCCGGCTGCCAAGGGCCTGAAGGCCGCTTGCCGCATCCTCTACCCCGAGCGCGCGTGCCACCGTGGCCGCGGCCTCCGGTGCCGCCCGGCTGTTATATCGCATTGCATAGGGCAGAATCACCGAATGGGTTTCTGCGTGCGGCAGGCCGAACATGCCGCCGAGCGTATGGCAGAGCTTGTGATGAAGCGCCATGCCAACGGACCCGAGACAGGCCCCGCACAGCCACGCCCCGTAGAGCGCGTCTGAGCGACCCCCCGGATCGTCCGGAGTTGCCACAACCGCGGGAAGGGCGCTGGCAAGCGCGGTGATCCCTTCTTCCGCCATGAGGCCGGTGACAGGATTGCAGTCCTGCGCATAAAGCGCTTCAACGGCATGGGCGATCGCATTCATCCCGCTGACGGCCGAGATCTTTACCGGCAGGTCGAGTGTCAGGGAAACATCGTAGATCACTGTTTCCGGCAAGACTTTCTCGTCGCGGATGGTCGTCTTCCGCCCGTCTTCCGTCTGGCCGAGGATCGGCGTCATCTCCGAACCGGAATAGGTGGTCGGCACGACGATTTGCGGCAGGCCCGTGCGCAGCGCGATTGCCTTGCCGAGACCCGTGGTCGAGCCACCTCCGATCGCCACCAGCCCGTCCGCCCCGCAGTCTGCGGCCTCGACGACAGCCTTTTGCGTAACACTGACGGGCGTATGCATGACCGCTTCGGAAAAGATGCCGGCTGCGGCCGGACCGAGTCGTCCGGCAACGTCTTCGGCCAGGGTCCGCCGGCCCGGTGTGGAAAGTATGAGGACGCGCGAAACGCCAAGGCGTTCAGCTTCCGCGGCAATCCTGTCGAGCGTGCCGTCTCCGAACAGAACGCGTATGGGAAGTCCATTATAGGTGAAGGGCTGCATTTCACTCCTCCGCCCGGGTCAGGACGAAATCCCAGTCGACGCTCCAGTATGGCGGCTGAAGCCCTGCGTCTTCGCCCGTTCCCGGCGCTTCCATCCTGCGGAAATCCGCAATGAGACTTTCCTTCACTCCGAAAACCGCATCCTGGTCAAGATACTCGCAGTCCGGCGGGAAAATATGCGTGATGACCGGCTCATAACCCGGCGCCGTGATGATGAAGTGAATATGGGCCGCCCGGTTGGGATGGCGGCCGAGCCGGTTGAGCAACTGTCCGACCGGACCATCGTCGGGGATCGGATAATAGCGGGGCTTCACCGACCGGAATCGGTAGCTGCCGTTCACGTTCGTGGTGAAAACGCCGCGCAGGTTCCAGTCCGGCTGCACTCCCTTCTGCTGCACATCATAAAACCCGTCGTCATTCGTCTGCCAGACGTCGATCAGCGCGCCCTCGATAGGCCGGCCTTGCGTGTCGCGCACAACACCGCCGACCACCAGCGGCTCGCCCTTGCCGTCAAGGCAGATATTCGTCCCGCGATCATAACGGGGCGCCTCCGGCACATAGAAGGGGCCGAGGATCGTATTTTCGGTGGCACCGGACGGACGGCGGTGGTTGATGGCGTCCACCAGCATCGATACGCCAAGCACATCGGACAGCAGAATGAATTCCTGCCGCCATTCGTTGCACGTGTGCCCCGTTCGGGTGAGGAAATCAATCGCGGCCAGCCATTCCTCATGGGTCGGCTCCACCTCCTTCACCGCGGCATGGAGGTGACGCACCACAGCGGACAGGATCGCACGCAGCCTGGGGTCAGCATCCTCGCCCATGCGCGCATTGACGGCATCTGCCGAGTTTTCTTCCGTGAAAAGGGGATATCGCGTCGTCGTCATGACTGTACCCTAGAGTTTGAACAGCGCCTGCGCATTGGTGCGGCCGATCTTGAGGCGGTCGGCCTCGGAAATGGACGAGCCGTCGAACCAGTCCGCTGCATGATCGATGTTTTCGAACGGCCAGTCAGTCGAAAAGAGGATCCGGCCGGAACCTATTTCCAGCATCGCATCGATCAGCGTCTGCGTGCGGAAGTTGCCCGAGGTGGTGATGTAGAAGTTCTCGCTGAAATAGTCCGCGATTCTTCTTTTGGCGGGATAATTCGGCGGCACCTTGACCCAGGCATTGCGGTTGTCGATGCGCCACATCATGTAGGGCAGCCCCTCACCCATGTGCCCGAGGATGATGCGCAGGCCCGGATGCTCGTCGAACAGCCCGGAACCCATGAGCCGCAATGCATGGACCGCCGTTTCCTGGGCAAAGGCCCAGGTGGGCCCCATGAGCCAGGGATGGCCATCGTAGATCCGGCTGTCCTGAGGCAGCGGATTGCGCGGATGGAGATAAAAGGGGACATCGAGCGCCGCGACGGTCGCCCAGAAGTCCCTGAATTGCGGCAAGTCGTAATAAAGCAGATCTTCGGTGTCCTCGCGCTGGCTGAAGCCGTTGACAAGCGCCCCGGCAAAACCCAGCTCCTTCACGCAGCGTTCCAGCTCACGCGTCGCCGCGTCCGGATCCTGCATCGGCAAGGCGGCAAACGCCCGGAAACGATCCGGCCGCCTGGCGCATTCCTCCGCCAGAGCGTCGTTGGCACGGCGGGAGATCTCTATCGCCCGTTTCCTTTCCCCGATCGCCTGAACTGCGGGCGCGTTGAGGGACAGGATCATCAACTCGATCCCGTGCTTGTCCATGAGCTGCAGGCGCTTGTCCTGAATGTCCAGCAATCTCGACTTCAGCTCAACCCAGTAATCCTCCGGAACGAACCCCGCTGAATCCATCAGCGTTTCAGGAATGGCGAAATGTTCTTCAAGCGCGATCTTGCCTTGCATGTGTCTTCCCTTGGAAAATCAGTACTGACCTTTGGGCTCAAGGCCGAGCATGTGTTGGCCGACCATGGTGCCGACGGCGTCCCAGTTCATGGAGATGTGGCGGCCAACGGCGTTGGTATCGCGCCAGGCGCGCTGAACCGGATTTGTGAGATTGAGGCCCAGTCCTCCGGTGGAGGCATTGAGCAGCTCCACCGCCCTCAACGAGAGGCTGACTGCAAAAGCCTGACCGCGGCGGCTCGCCAGGCGGTCGGCGATGGTGAAGCTGCCCGCAGAACCGGCGAGCTGCTCGGCAATGGCGACATCCTTAAGCAGAATGTCGCGGGCGGCATCCACGCTCGCCGCCGCTTCGGCAACGCGAAGCTGAATGGTGGGAAACTCCGCCATTCGGTTGTTCGCCCCCGCGACCGCCCCGCGCGTCACCCGGTTCGAAATGGAGCCGACATAGCTTTCCAGAGCCCCTTTGGCGGCACCAACCCCGGCCGCGGCCAGGCACGAGGGAATGCCCGTCAGGAGGGGCATGTTGAAAAGGGCCTCGTCCCGATAGACCTCCGCACCCGGCGTCCGGCCGCTGGTGGCGTCGGGAAAGGTCAGCACCCGGTGCGCCGGGACGACGACGTCTTCAAGGACAAGGGTCTTGGATCCCGTCCCGGCAAGGCCGACCACGTCCCATGTATCTTCGATCGTATAGTCGCGCGCGGGAACCAGAAGGAACGCCGGCACCGGCCTTCCGTCACCCTCGGCAGGCAGGAGGGCGGCACAGAGCGACCAGTCGGCATTGTTACAGCCACTGGCGAAGGACCAGCGTCCGTTCAATGTGAAGCCGGCGGCGGAATGCGCGGCCATGTTCATGGGCGCATAGGAACCGCAAAGCAGGGCGTCGGGATTGTCGCCCCAGACATCGTCCTGCGCCGATTTTGGAAACATGGCGAGCAGCCATTGATGCGCCGACAAAAGACCGGCGACCCAGCCGGTCGACGCGCAGGCGGCGGACAGTTCGATATTCGCATCCACCAGCTCGGCGAATGGACGCGGCGAGCCGCCGAAAGCCGCTGGTTTCACTGCATCGAAATAGCCGATTTCACGCAGGGCTGCGATCGAAGAGGCCGGAACACGCCGCGCGCGTTCCGTTTCCAGTGCAGTCTCCCGGAAGGCCGGCACCAGGTCGCCCAGACGGTCCTTCAGTTCGCAAGCAGCGGTATCCGCTACCCTGGCTTCTCTTACGCCATGCATCACGATTTCCTCCAGATCGAGCTGCCTTCAGGTTGAAAGGCAAAAAATTGTTCGAGTTCAAAGCGTTACGGTAGATTCACCTCAGGCCGCTGGTTGCGAAACGCAGTAGCGGGCATCTTCGTAGAGAAGCGGGCGGGTCTGATCGTCGGCAACCGTGTCGACAACGCGTCCGATGAACAGCGTGTGCGTGCCGTAAGGCACAGCGGCGACCCGCCTGCAAATGATGCTGGCATGTGCCTCTTTCAAAATCAGAACACCGGATCCGTGTCTTTGCCATTCGCCGGACACGAACCGCTCCTCCGGCGGGACTTGGCCGCTGAAGGCTTCCGACAGGGGGCGCTGTTCCAGCTTCAGCACATTGACGGCGAAGTCGGGACGGCTGAGCAGCATTTCGTGCAGCAGCGTCCTGTTGTTGACACAGACGGCCAGCGCAGGCGGCTCCATCGACACCGAAGTAACGGCGGTCGCCGTCATTCCGTGATCGGCTCCATCGCAATGGCCGGTTATCACCGTCACCGTTGCAGGGAACTTTCGCATTACGGCGCGAAACCCCGCGCTCGGGGCTTCCTTCGGAACCACGTTCAACGTCATGGCCTGTCCTCCCGTTACGGAGAGAACATTATTTGCAACTGCAAATGTTGTCAATGAAAGTGTTTAGCTGATAAAGATCCGGCACGTTGTGTGCAGTCGGCACGCGCGCTAACTTGCGCGGATCCACAAAAGTTGCGAATGAAAATGACCTACCGATTCACAAGCTCGCTGCCTTACCTTTTGAACCGGGTCGGCGTCCGAATAGGCGAACTGTTTTCACGACGGCTCACCGAGCGCGGCCTCACCTTGCCCATGTACCGCGTCCTGGCGGTATTGAGGCAGGAAGGCCCGCAGAGACTGGGCGATCTCAGCTCCATGGTGACCGTCGAAATGTCGACCCTCTCCCGCCTTGTCACGACCATGAAGAAGAACGGGCTGCTCACCCGAACCCGCCCGGACGACAA
>JBNLAU010000263.1:0-8650 GCA_050302295.1 Roseibium sp.
CTCGGCGCCCTAAATCGGCACGAGCCTGCTCTGAAAAAGCGCCCGCAACCCGATGACCCTGTTGGCGAGCAGCGGTGGTGCACGAAGGACCAAAATTTTCCCAGCTTGGGAGTTGATATCTGCTCTTCGACTCTTAGCGGATATCGCCACCAACCTGCCGGCAAGGCCGCTATGTGCCAAGAGCGGCCGTTCCGTTGGACGATCGGCCGGTCATGAACTAACAATTGCATTGGACCAATCAGATTGGGCTGGTCAGCAACAATTCTTGTCGATCATCTTGACGATAACCTTTACCGCGTTCTCGACAGCAGCGCAGAATATAGACCCTCAATGATTTTCACGAGAAGTCGCCAAATAACACAATTGGGAGAAGACATAATGAAGCTCGGCAAGTACGAATACTACAAGTACGGTCACCAGTACGAAGTGATTGGGCTGGCCCTTGACACCATCCATCACAAGGAAGCTGACAGAAAATTAGAAGACGGCAGCACTCAGCATCAAAAGACCGTCATTTATAAGGCTCTTTACCCTTGCCCAGATCTTGAAGACGAATTCGGCCTATATCCCTACTTCACCAGGACTTTGGAAAGCTTCCTAAGCGAAGTGGACGATGACGGCGTCTCAAAGCCCATGTTCCGGTATATTGGGCCAATGAATTGAGTTCTACGCCCCAGAGAACATTCGGCAAACCTGCATGCTGTCTGAAGAGTTGCTGCGCTAACATTCTCAAATCAGTGTCTGTCATTTGACGGCAAATACGTCGTAAATTGGACCGGCATCCAGTCGGTGATAGCCCGAGGCGATCGCCACCGTGCGATTGAGGTTGTCGTATTTTTTTGAGCCTGTCTGGAATCGAGGTGTCGTACGGAAGTAGTAGGTGGACGGATCCTTCACTACGCTATCCGACTTGTCGTCACAGGCGTCAGGATAGTAAAAGCTGATTCCCGTATAGCTCATCTGTATCAGGTTTTCCGCCGCACCCTCGGCGCCCTCAATCTCATCATTCGTCTGAATAAGCAGCTTGCAGTCAAGGTCAGTCACCAAGACCTGTTTTCCGCAAATGATCTGTGGCCGCGCCAGCCCCCAATCTCCTCCCATGTTCAACACAACACCCTCGATTTTGGGCCCCGCCACTGTTCCTCCCACGACGGCAACATCAATAAATTTTCCGTAAGGTGTGTCCTTGAGAGATTGGATCCGGGAGCTGTTTGTTTCAATAACGATTCGAAACAGGAACTCGGTTTCAATTTGCAGCCGGCGAGGATCATCAGTCACTTCGGATCTCCTGGAAACGGAAGCATGGGCCATAGGTCATCGAAGGGTTTCCGACGATCGGAATTTGCATCAAAGCGCGAGCCGGGCCTTGTAAGGAGAACATGGTTTCGATCGCCTGAATAAGCGCCCCCTGGTCGCCTTTTCTCCACAGCTGATCCAGCTGACGCAGAAGCCGGGTGTAGCCGGCGTCGAATTCACAAAGCAGGGCGGCGACTTGATCCGGAACGTCGCCGCCATCTGTCGGGTAGCCGCCGGCCGGAATCGGCGCCATCGGATAGCTCGCCGAACGCTCGATTGTCTCTCCAAGGCCCCAGGCCTCTTTCTCCGGTAGATATTCAATGCGCCGGCCGGTGTAGATCTCCAGGAACCGATAAAAGTGTGCCAGGGAGTCTCCGCCGGTTCCACTACTTGTTCCTTCACCTGGAGCAAGGGGCGAGCCCTCACCTTGTTCTTTTATAACACTGATGGCTTCATCAACGTCAGTCAGATCGCGGACCGGAAACCAGGCGAGAGGACCGGCGATCTGTCGGTCTGTTGTCATGTCAGGTTCAAGCCTGTGAAATGCTTTGCAGAGGCGGTCATAAAACGCACCGATTGTCTCGTGCCCTTCGTGGTCTTGATCAATATCCGCATACGCCTTAAGCGCGGAGGTCTCGTCGTCGACCGAGTGCTTTGGCAGCTCAATCACCATGAACCCTCTAAGAGCCTCGTCTGTCAGACCCTGGAGGCGAACGACAAGACCCTTGTGGACACCACCTGCCAGTTCACCAGGATAGAGAGGGGCGAAGTCAGGATCACGTATGCTTGGTGTGCCGCCGATCGCCACCAACATGTTGCAGGCAAGAGCCATGTGCAACATCTCTTCCTGCACGACACGCCGGATCGAATCGGCTGCTGGCGACGCTTGATCCTTGATGGACCAAAGAGCGCATAGATAGGGGGGAATGGTCGAGAATTCGAGCCTGATGGCTGCATCCAGGGAGTCATGGAGCCAGATCAGGCCATCCGGCCTTGCAGACTGCGTACCGGCATCAAGGCGTTCCTCGATTTCGTTCCAGCGCTGGACCAGATGAGCGAAATTCCTTTTCAGAGCCAAGCTGTCGGTCATGCTGGCACTCCCTGCTTGGCCTTCGTGCCCGCAGTTGATTCGCTTTTGAGGTGGTCGGCCAACCGGAACGCGAGCGCCGTGAGGGTCAGCGTCGGATTGACGGCGCCGACCGAGGGGAAGACTGCGTTCGAACAGATGTAAAGATTAGCCACGCCGTGAACTCGAAGATCGCCGTCCGTGACTCCTTCGGCTGGAGTGCGTCCCATCCGACATGTCCCCGAAGCATGAAAGCCCGCAGCGCCCTCAAACTGATTTGTGACGATGGTATAGTCGGACATCGATGCGAATATGCTTGCCATCTCCGCCAGCCGTACGTTGGCGTCTCGCATGACCTTTGCGTTGCGATTAAAATTGATTCTCATCAACGGTAGCCCAAACTGGTCCGTCTGGTCAGGCAACGGCTCAAGATAGTTCTCCTTGCGACCTTTCTCTTCATAGAATGCGCTGAGACCGGTTTGGCGCGGACCACGGGCAATCGCATTCATCTCCTCACGGGTCTTCCCCTCCTGCATGAGCTCATGCCAGCGCTGTCCCGGCAGGTTCTGATTCCGAAACATGAAAATCTTGCCACCTGCCTGATGGGTCTCATCGTCATAGGTGCGAGACATTAAGGTTGGAAAGTCGAACTCGCTTGCCATTCTCCATTTGTTTGTCGTCGCCGTACCCGTGACTGACAGGAACGAGTGGGAGACTAAGTAGCGTCCGACTAGGCCCTTGTTGTTACCGATGCCGTCATCATGCCCGGGACCCGTTGAAAGTCGGAGGAGTTTGGGCGACTCGAAAGCGCCCGCACACACGATGACGATCGCGGCGTTGACCTCGCAAACCGCGCCGCTGTTGCGGTCCAGATATTCAACTCCGCTGACACGGGCAGGACCGTCGAGCAGGATCTTCTTTACTGTCGCCTCGGTGCGGATCTCGAAATTCGGATACCGCCCTGTCTCCTTATGGGCTTCGAGGTCTTCGTTCACATACTGACCCGAGAAACGAGCGCCGAATGGGCAATAGCGGCACGTTCCCGTGGTCATGCATTTTCGATACCTTGCCAGAGGCATGCGTCCGGGGCGGATACCATTTGCCTGAAAGGCCTCGAGCATCTCAATATCTGGCTCAAGCCATGGATAGGGGGGTAGTGGATAAGGCTCGCTGCGCCAGGTCCAGTCGTCGTCTGGATCCCCACAGACTGAGAGGTGCTTTTCCGCCTGACAATAGTATCCTTCAAGGTCCTCGTAAGTGACGAGCCAGTCACCCCCTTCACCGGTGTTGGTGTAGAGATGAAAGTCCTCCGGCTTCATACGAAGAGCCCATCCTCCCCAATGCATTGTCGTGCCGCCGTAAGCAGTGACTCGCGTCTTGTGCATCTCCCAGTGAGTGTTTCCGATAGAGGGATTGGCTCCTATCTTGTCGTAGGTGTAGTCGTACGGGAGTTTGTGTGTGACGACAAAGTCCCACCACAGGCGCCGGTCTTTAGCTGGAATTCGACTGCCGGCCTCTAGCATGAGGATCGAGGTGTTCGGATCCTTTTCCAACAGCCTCTTTGCAATTGTGGATGCTGCAACACCGGATCCGACCAGGAGATATTCGACATCTTCTACCCGCCTCATTGCTCCGCCTCCCGCTCAGGAAACAGCACCGGTGTGCAGATGTTCGTCGCACGGTTGAACCGAGATCCCCCGATAAATCCGTTGTAGTTTCTTGCCCCGAATTCCTTGAATCCGCTGGCAATGACCATGACGGTAATGAATTCATCCACCACATAGCGCTTTGCGTGGGCCAGTCGTGTATCCGGCGAAGGTTCCTCTGCAAACAGCAAGGTCTTTACTGCGTCAGCCCCATCAACCGACTCGAGCGCGCGCAACATCTCGAGTGCATTTTCATACTCACCGACGTAACTGGGATAATTGCCGGAGTCAGCGCGGAGTGTCACAAACTCCAACCATGTTGAGCGCAGATTAGATGCATCGGCGACCGGATGCTTTGGGTCCCTCGTATGGAACAGTCTCCATTCGTCGTTGATGGCAGCGAATATTCGCCAAAGCCCCTCGGTCTCGTCCTCTTTCAGAGGTCGCGCTGACGACTTGATCAGCCCGGCTGCGAGGGGCTCGGAGCAGATTGGTGGTATGGTCATATTCGTCCCCCCAAACATAGATGGCTACTCTTTCGGCATAGCCATTGGCAAGATTGAAGACAGATACATTCCAGTTCCATTTGCGATACCGGATCAGTCGGGCCTTGATAGTGTATCATTTCTCTGTCCCTGTTGAGCTAGGGCCAGATGTGCCTCCAGTCACGAGCCATGTCGACAACCAGCCAATTTGAGTGTTGCGCCTGGCCCGCAAGTATCAGGCCTTGATCGAGCCGGCCGACTTTGCTGTTTCGGTCATAGGCGTACTCGCGCTTTGCATCCGTATGATGGATGAGGATTCCGAGTCGGGCGCGGCCAGCGTCTGTCGTCCATTCAAGCATCTCTATGTCGCCGTCCGAGTTACCTGTTGCCATTACTGGCTTCACGCCGATATGTAGCTCGATCGCTATCGGCTTGTTCGCCTTGTTCGTGAAAAAGAGATAGCCGTGTTCCTTGAAAAGCTGCGGTAGGACACTTCCACTTTCATAGCGGTAATTGCGGGACGATCCGATCACATGACCGGGCGGAAGCCCGAAAAGGTCTGCCGCAAAGGCCCGTAAGAAATCCTGACCGCTTCCAGATACGATGAAGACCTGGAAACCATTGTTACTTAGATGAGAAATGAGCTCGACCATCGGCTGAAAGATCATGCGATAGAAGAGCCGGCCCGTTTCCGGATGATGTGCCGTAGAGCGCCAAGACCTTACAGCTTCCTTAAACTTGTCAACGGTTGTTCCGGAATGAGTCGCCTCGATCACCTCGTCCATCGCGTTGCCGGGGAGTGAGAGCACCGCCTCAATCCCCCCGGTTGCTGCTGCTTTAAGTGCCGGCGTAGAAGCAAAGCCAGGATCTGCGATTGCCAATTCGTGGGCGCGGTGGACAGAAAAGTAGAACTCGAAGTACGTCGGTTTTTCGGTCCAGAGCGTCCCATCGCCATCGAACACAGCGATGCGTTGATCGGGTGGAACGAACCCTACACTCTCTTCATTTGTGATGTCAGCGATGAATTCGTGGAGCCGTTCTCGGGCTTCGGTTTTGTTCCAAGAGGGCAGCGGATCTGCTACCGCGGGCAGAGGCTCGATGAGAACGAATAAGAGGAGTATGCTTTGAAACAATTTCAACATGATCGGCTTCCTCCTATTCGGTCAAAATCGTTAAGAGAGAGGTGCCAGCAAATATTCCGTCAAAAAACGCCCAAGAGTGTTTCAATCCACTAAAGCGTGGGATAACGACAAGCTTGCAACGTTCAGACAAGAAGAGCCGCTGAAGTGTCGAAGCCGATCCATCTTCTCCAACAGTTCTATGCTGTGATCCCCCCGTCCAAAGTTCGAAAGTGCGCGTCCCCAGGCAATGTAGAACTCGGACCAAGGCAAAGGCTCCGCAGCAATATACTCTTCCAGCCTAGATGCGTAGTATTCGGCCGCGTCCCAATTTTTCTCCTTCAAGGAAGCTTCCATCGCATCGCGATAGAACCAGAGGTAATTGTGGGACACGCAGGCATTTTGTGTCAGAAGGTCCTCGCCGCGGCGAAGCGCCTCCTGTCGCTCCGTGCGACTTCCGGCCACCACCGCAAGCGTTCCCAACGACCAAGGGCCGGTGAAGGTTGAGCTGGTTTCCATGCTCTGCTCAACAGCGGCTTTTGCATAGGACTCTGCCTTCTTTCCGTGGCCTTCGAGCGAAGAGACTTTCGCGAGAAACAAAAGGCATTCGACTTCAAAGCCGTGCGCTTCAGCGCGCTTTGCCAGTGGTAGGGTCAGTTCACAATGCTCACGGGTCTCCTCAAGGTCCATTCGTTCCAGGTGAATAGGCGCTGCGGCAAGGCGCGCGACCATCTCGGCACGCTGATGCTGTGCCTTGCGCGCAGCGCTGATTCCAGCCGCACAGTCATCAAGGCTCGAGGTCAAGTCGTTCTGATAGAACGAAGTCAGCCCTAAGAGCGGTCGGTTCTCGAGTTCTATGCGCGAAAGCCCCTGACGCTCGCAAATTTCGAGGCAGTTCTTGAAATGATGATGTGCTGTGACCATCCGTCCCCTGGCATACTCGGCATCGCCGAGACCGCTCAAAGCCTTTGCTTCGCTTTTTGGTGAATTTGCGCGTCGTGCGAATTGAAGTGACCGGGCATGCTCAGCCAGGCAAATGTCAACTTCACCGAGTGGGAAATGTAGGTTGCCACGCTGATAGCAGATCTGTGCTAGCTCTTCGTCCAGCCCCGCGATGTCGGCTAAAGACTCCGCCGTTTCGAGGACGTCCAGCGCCCGGGCGTGTGCGCCGGTGTCGCGCATGCCTTCTGCGATCCCTATCATGGCGCAGCATTTCTGCTGATCACTTTGGGCGAGAGCGAGCGCTTGCTCGAAGGCCTCTATGGCCTCTCCGCGGTCGCGTAGGTGAAGGCGAATATTGCCGAGAAAGGTGGCCAATTCATATGAAGTGTCTGCGCTTTTGCATATTGACAGGCCATGTTCAGCTAGATTGCGTGCTTCGATAAAATGGAAGCTTCGAAATTGCTGGCGGGCGGCGTCGAGATAGGCAGCTGCGGCCAACTCGTCCTTGGCTCGTTCGAGATGCTGCGCGTATACCACAGCGTCTCGTTTCTTGAACCATGCCGCTGCTTTCAAATGCAGTTCTCGCGCGCGCGACTTCAGAAGCGATTCATAAACTGCTTCCTGGATCAGTGAATGGGCAAAAGCAAGTGTGTCTTCTTCTTGGCGAATTAATCCGTTACTGATCAAACTGGAACAGTAATATTCGGAATCGTCAATCAGATGCTGTAGTGTCTTGAACTCGAACCGTTGGCCGATAATAGATGCGGCTTGCAGTGCAGATTTGTCTCTTTGCGACAAGCGGTCCATCCGAGCCAGCATAAGACTGTGGACGGAGGCCGGGACTGCGCTGCCTAGCGTGTCCTCTGCGTTGAGGAGCAATTGCTCCAGGAAAAAGGGATTACCCGCCGCGCGACGGATGCATTCTGTCACGAAGCTGTTTTTGGGCTCCCACTGTTGCCCAGCGAAATCTACGGCTTCTTCGTAGAGAAGTGGACCCAGTTCGATGGTTGTCGAAGATGGTGTAGGAAAACGGGGGGCGTCAGTGCTGCGCGTCGTAACAACGAGGATGGCCGAGCACTCCGAGACGACTTTGCATATGGCATTGAGATAAGCCAATGTCACAGGGCCGGCCCAGTGAACGTCCTCGACGAGCAGGAATAGCTTTTTTCGTTCCGAGAGCTTCTTTATTGCAGTCGTGAGGACAAGTTGCTTGCCGACGTTTCGAGCCAAGTTGTCCATAGCGTCATAGATGTCATGCATTTCCGGGGGTTGGGGAATGTCCAGCAAATCATAGAGGTGTGGGTACTGTTCTTCCTCGATGAACCCCTTCTCGAAGCGTGCGACGGCCGCCCGGCGCTCTTCGACGGCCTCGCTGCAGGAGGCCGTGATTCCCGCGAGGCTCCGGAACAACACGCGAATTGTGTCTTGTCCTTTGGTAACCCCGAAATTGAAGTTGTGAGCTTTATGACAGGCGAACCCGCGATGCTCTGCAATCGCCATGAACTCCGCCGCCAAGCGTGACTTCCCAATTCCGGGGTCCCCTTTAAGAATCATAATCTGTCCTGGGCCGCCTTCTAGGACAAGATCAAGTAAACTATTAAACTGCTGGAACTCTGGCTTGCGCCCAACGATTTTTGGAACAGCCGTTTGTTCCGCTACCTCCTTCATCCTGAGCGCCCGCCATGCGCTGACAGGCTTGGTCAAGCCCTTTAATGACAATGAGCCCAGAGGCTCACACTCAACATGGCTGCGGACCGCGTTATAGACCTCCGAAGAGATAACGGTCTGGTCCGCGGCAGCTTGGTCTAGCAGACGTGATGCTAAGTTTACGGATTCGCCAAGAACTGTATATTCACTGAATTTGGACGAGCCGATTCCCGCTGCTAAAACGTGACCGCTCGCTATGCCTATATGAACTTTTAAACTCCGGCCCAAGCGCTTGCTCAGGCTGCCCATTACGTCATGGATTTTGCACGCTGCATGAAGTGCACGAAGTGGATCGTCCTCATGCGCAACGGGGGCCCCAAACAGAGCCATCACCCCATCGCCCATGTGTCTGTTCACGGTCCCGCCGAAATCGACGAGGGTCGAGTCGAT
>JBNLAU010000264.1:0-11921 GCA_050302295.1 Roseibium sp.
ATGTTTCCGAAATGAACGAAACCTCGCTCAGGGGCCAGGATGCGGGCGCGCGCGGCGGCCGCAGCGCAGAGATTACCGGCAAGTTCGAGGATGGTATCTGGTTCTCCTTGTCCCTCGGGCACCGCCAACGGGCCGAGCCCCGCTGGATCCTGCCGATGATTTGCCGGGCCGGTCATGTGACCAAAAAGGAAGTCGGCGCGATCAAGATTTTCCAGAACCAGCTCTACTTTGAGATTGCCGGCAGCCACGGCAAGCGCTTTACCGACGTGATCAAGCGCGAGGGAACCGGTGAGGACAATGTCACCATCGAGCTTCTGGACGCCCGTGGCGGCAAGGTGCCGTCTCCGCCGAAAGAGAGCTTCGACCGCGGCAACCGCAATGCGCCTCCCCGGCGCCGCCCCCGCGGTGCGGATACACCGGACTATGAGTCTCTCGGTCCGGAAGACACGCTGAAGGGCGGGCCAAAGAAGCGCAGCTTTCAAAAAGACACCGGTGCACCGCGTGGCAAGAAACGCCACCGGTCTGACGACGAGGCCGCCCCGCAGCATCCCGCTTACGAGCCGCTGGACATGAAAGCCCTTGCGCGGGACCTCGATGGTGACGGCAAGTCTCAGGACCGGCCGCGCCGCGCGCCCAAGAAAGGTGATGAGCGCGGAAAACCGAAATCCCGTCCGGCCTCCAAATCAGCGGAGCCGAAGAAAAAGCCGGGCAAGAAAAACAAGCCCTCCCGCGCAGCGCGGAAGGTCGCCAAGATACAGAAATGACCGGGAGCCGGAGCAATACGTCTCCGGCGCCTTGTTTATCCGGACGGGCAGACCGTTTCGGATAGAAGGCCCGCATTGATCGTGTCCGGCTGATCGATAACGGTATCGGCGTGTTCCCCGTCCGCCAGGAAGCTGTTTTCAAGAAAGCTCCTGCCGGCGGGCGAAATGCTCCGGTTGTTTTCGATCACCGTCCCGGAAACCGGTCTTTTCAGATATCGGGCGCGGAACGGACTGCCGAGATAAAGGTATTCGAAGTCTCCGATAAAGAGATTGCCGGCGACCACATTGCCGTCATCCTCGACCCGGATGCCGGTTTGAAGGCGCTCGAAGCAATTGCCCTCGTAAGTGTTGTCCTTGGCGAAATCCTCATAAAGATAAAGCGCCATAGGAAACGGCCAGCGCGGCGCGAGCGCCCTTTTATCGACAAAACCGGCAATCAGCTCCGGATTGAAGTTGTAGCCCAGAAACGCATCGGACACGCCCCAGGGGCGGTCTCCCATCATCGGTTCCAGCGAGACCGGATTGTCATACGGGCTCTTGTCCCCGCAATCCCACATCACCAGATCCCGCGCCTGGCGTGACGCGACCCAGATGCCGATGTCCATGTTGCGGAATGTGTTTCCACGGATGACGTTGCCGTTGGAGCCTTGAAGGCGCGGGCGGCTTTCCGGATTGGTGGTGTGGAATTCCCAGCAATTCTTGTAGTGAAAGATGCCGCCAAAGGCATTGCCGTCGAAAACATTGTTTTCGATAAGGTTGTAGGCCGAGCCGTCGACGGACAGCCCCTCCCTGCGCGTCGGCCCGATCCGCCGGATGCCCTTGTTGGTAAAAAGGCCGTTATTACGGATCAGATTGCTCGAGACGGTATTCTTCTGCGAACCGTGCTCCAGATAGATGCCGACGTGATGACCATCGGCCACGATGGAATTGCGGATCGTGGCGCCAACCACATAATGATCAACAAAGACGCCGGTCATGTAGGACCGGGTGATCGTCAGATGGTCCAACACCACACCTTGCGAAGAGGCAGCCCTTGCGGCATCGCGAGCGGCCGCGTCGTCTTCCGGTGTCTGACCCTCGATCAGAATACCGCCGGTATCATGCAGCCGGCAGTCGCGGATGACGACGTTTTTCAAGCCCGGACGGATGATGATCCCGCGCCGGTGCATTCCGGTAATCGTCGCCCCCCGGCAATCCAGGGTCACATTGCTGTCTTCAATGGTGATGCTGTGCGTATACCGGCAGTCCGTCTCCAGAAGGATCTGCCCCGGTTCGATGTCCGGCAGGCTACAGTCCCTCAGAACTGAGGGAGCCCCGGTCACCACGCCGTAGGATGCGGCGCTCCCTCCTTCGGCGAAGGTTGAAATGCCAGCGGACAGGGCAAATGCAATTGCAGTGATCTGCAGCGGTAGCAGCCGTGAACGGCGTTCAGTCATTGACGATGCAGGCAATCATCCAGTCCGAACCCTCCTGGATGAGCTGATAATGGCAGGT
Organism: Roseibium sp.; assembly: GCA_050302295.1. Lineage (GTDB taxonomy): Bacteria > Pseudomonadota > Alphaproteobacteria > Rhizobiales > Stappiaceae > Roseibium. The sequence continues at coordinate 2,259 of JBNLAU010000264.1, forward strand.
GAATTCAAACACCGGTTCGCCATCCGCCATCTCCTGCGTCCAGTCCAGCGTCACAAGGGCAACGGAGCCGCTGACGTGGCTTGACGCAACTTGAAAATCAGAATGGCTCACGCCTTCCTTTTCCAGTGCTTTCAGCAGCGCTTCGACATTTTCGGCCAGTTCTTCCTCATCGTGGAAGACGTGTCCCTTTTCGTGCTGCCAGATAATGGCCGGCAACGCGAAACAGTCGCAGATCCGTTCGACATCGTAATCGTTGAATCCGGCCTGATAGTCGTCGAACAAGTCGGCGATCGCTTCTTCCGCTTCGCCGTGCGCACGGGATCCGGCCCCGTTATCCGGACCACTACCGGCACTTGCAAATCCACCGTCATCCGCCATGACCGCCTCCCGAAAGGATTGTAATCCGCATTCACCGGAACTCACGCCTCAACGGCCGCCGCATTGTCGGCATCCTCGCCGTCGTCATAGCCTATCATATTGAGAGGACGCGCCTTTCGTCCATTGATTTCGCACCAGTTGACAAGTGCTTCTTCAGCCCCGTGCGTCACCCAGATTTGCTGCGCTCCGGTTTCCAGGATCGTACGGCAAAGATCGTCCCAGTCGGCATGATCGGAAAGGATCAGGGGCAGTTCCGCGCCGCGCTGGCGGGCACGGGCGCGAACTCGCATCCAGCCGGACGCCATGGCCGTGACCGGATCGCCGAAACGCCGCGCCCAGCGATCGCTGAGCTGCCCCGGCGGACAAAGAACAATTTCTCCCTGAAGTTCCTTGCCCCGTTTGCCGACCGGCTCAACAGGGCCGAGATCCACGCCCTGGCTCCGGTAGTAGGCGGTCAGCTTTTCCAGCGCACCATGCAGGTAGATCGTCCCGGCATATCCGGCGGCACGCAGCTCCGCGATCACCCTTTGGGCCTTACCGAGCGCGTAGGCGCCGACGAGATGGGTTTGCTGCGGAAAGAGCTCCAGGGACGACAACAGCTTGCCGATTTCCTGTGCGGCGGGCGGATGACGGAAAACCGGCAGGCCGAAAGTGGCCTCGGTCACGAATGTGTCGCAAGGAACGAGTTCGAACGGCGTGCAAGTGGGATCGGCCTGACGCTTGTAGTCGCCGGAAACCACGGTCTTCTGCCCAGAGGATTGCAGCAGAACCTGCGCCGAACCGAGCACATGTCCTGCCGGATGCAATGAAATCCTGACTCCGCCAACGGTCAGCGTTTCGCTGTAGCCAACCGCCTGCGCGGTCCTGCAGAAGCCCTCGCCGTAGCGGATCGCCATGATGTCCAGCGTTTGCCGCGTGGCCAGCACGGCGCCGTGTCCTGCTCTGGCGTGGTCGGCATGGCCATGGGTTATGACCGCCTTTTCGACAGGGCGCACCGGATCGATATGAACACCTGCTTCAGGACAGAAAAGGCCCTCTGGTGTGAGTGTCAGAAGATCGGACATAATCCGCAATCTTGGGTCCGTTCAATTTGAAATCAAGGAGCAGGCAGCGCCTGATCACCATGAACACAAAGTGAACATTTTGCTACACTCCCCCTCGCCTTTTTCAGCACCCTATCCTAAAACTCAATCATGGACGCGCAGCTGCTACCCAATCGCTTTCAGAAATGGTTCGCCTCCAGGGGTTGGGCGCCACGACCGCATCAGCTGCAGCTGATAGATCATCTTGCCCAGGGACATTCCACGTTGCTGATCGCACCGACGGGCGCGGGCAAGACATTGGCGGGGTTTCTGCCAAGCCTTGTGGAGCTGGAGGCTCGCGGCAAACGCAAGCCCGGTCAGGCGGGCCGCGGCATCCACACGCTCTACATCTCGCCGCTGAAAGCCCTCGCCGTCGACATTGCGCGCAACCTGGAAGCCCCGGTTGCGGAAATGGACCTGCCGATCAAGCTTGAAACCAGAACCGGCGATACGCCGTCCCACAAACGCCAGCGCCAGAAGCTCAATCCGCCCGATATTCTTCTGACCACGCCAGAGCAGATCGCCCTGCTGCTTTCCGATCCGCACTCCGCCCGGCTGTTTGCCTCGCTTGAAACGGTGATCCTGGACGAATTGCATGCGCTGGTCACGTCCAAACGCGGCGACTTGCTCGCCCTGGGCCTTGCGCGGCTGCGGCGCCTTGCGCCGAAACTGCGGACCATCGGCCTGTCGGCTACGGTGGCCGAACCGGATGATCTCAGGGCCTATCTGGTGGACCAGCCGGATCCGGAGCAGCGGGCGCTGTCGCATCTGCTTGAAGTTTCAGGCGGCGCCCAGCCCGATATCTCGATCCTGGATTCAGAAGAGCGCCTGCCCTGGTCCGGCCATTCCTCCCGCTACGCCATTCCCGACATCTACCGGATGATCGAGGCGCACAAGGTGTCGCTGCTTTTTGTGAATACGCGCAGCCAGGCGGAGATGGTGTTTCAGGCCCTCTGGCGGATCAACGAGGACACGCTGCCGATAGCTCTGCATCACGGTTCGCTGGATGTCGGCCAGCGGCGCCGGGTGGAAGCCGCCATGGCGTCCGGAAACCTGCGGGCGGTGGTCGCCACGTCCTCTCTCGACATGGGCATCGACTGGGGCGACATCGACCTGGTGATCAATATCGGCGCCCCCAAGGGCGCCAGCCGTCTGGCGCAGAGGATCGGGCGTGCCAATCACCGCATGGATGAACCGTCCAAGGCGATCCTCATTCCCTCCAACCGCTTCGAGGTTCTGGAGTGTCAGGCGGCGCTGGATGCGTCCAGGCGCGGCGAACAGGATACGCCGCCCTTGCGCAAGGGCGCGCTCGACGTGCTCGCGCAACACATTCTCGGCCTTGCCTGCGCCGACCCGCTGGACATGGTTGCCACTTACGACGAAATCCGCTCCTCGGAGACCTACCGGCATCTAGACTGGGAAACTTTCGAGCGCGTGCTCGATTTTGTCGCCACCGGTGGCTATGCGCTCAAATCCTACGAGCAATATGCCAGGCTCCGAAAATCCAAGGACGGCCTGTGGCGCATTTCCCATCCGAAAATCGCCCAGCAATACCGTTTGAATGTCGGCACCATCGTGGAAGCACCCAAGCTGAAGGTGCGGCTGGTACGTTCCAAGGCTGACGGACGGCGGGCACCGATCGGCCGCGGCGGACGCGTTCTGGGGGAGATCGAAGAGTATTTCATCGACCAGATGACGCCGGGCGACACCTTCCTCTTTGGCGGCGAGATCGTGCGTTTTGAGGCCATCCGGGAAAACGAGGCCTTTGTCTCGCGCGCGAAAAGCGACAATCCGATGATCCCGTCCTACATGGGCGGCAAGTTTCCGCTTTCCACCTATCTGGCGGAAGGCGTCAGGACGATGCTGGCCGACCCTTCCACCTGGAAAGAACTTCCCGTTCAGGTGCGCGACTGGCTGGAAATCCAGAACGACAAATCGGTGCTGCCGGCCCGGGACGGCCTGCTGGTGGAAACCTTTCCCCGGTCGAACAAGCATTACATGGTCTGTTACCCGTTCGAGGGCCGTCTGGCACACCAGACCCTAGGCATGCTTCTGACCAAACGGCTGGAGCGCATGGGCGCCCGGCCTATGGGTTTTGTCGCCAACGATTATGCGCTTTCGGTCTGGGGCCTCGGCGACCTGTCGCTGCTGTTTTCCTCCGGCCGCATTCCGCTGGATGAGCTGTTCGAAGAAGATATTCTGGGCGACGACCTGGATGCCTGGCTCGCCGAATCCAGCCTGATGAAGCGCACCTTCCGCAACTGCGCCGTCATCGCCGGGCTGATCGAACGCCGACATCCGGGGAAGGAGAAATCAGGACGGCAAATCACCGTTTCCACCGACCTGATCTATGATGTGCTGCGCGCCCATGAACCCGATCACATCCTTCTCAAGGCCACATGGAACGATGCGGCCGAAGGACTTCTGGATATCTCGCGACTAGGGGAACTTCTTGCCCGGATCAAGGGACGAATCACGCATACTGGTCTCCCGCATGTCTCTCCCCTTGCCGTGCCCGTTCTCCTGGAAATTGGAAAGGAGCCGGTCTACGGGGAAGCAATGGATTCACTTCTGGAAGAGACGGCAGAGGAACTGGTTTTGGAGGCCATGGAATGAGTGCACTCACGTCACATTTGCGCAAATACATTGCTGCGCCGGTGTGTCATGACATTCAGGTCAATGGCCAGCTGGTCGGGCTGCATGACAGCGGCATCATTTGGTGGCCCGAAGAAGCCATCCTCGTCGTTGCCGATCTGCACCTGGAAAAAGGCTCCAGCTATGCCCGCCGCGGTGTCATGCTGCCGCCCTATGATACAGGTGCGACGCTGGAAAAACTCGCCGGTGTGATCGATGCCTTCGATCCGGCTTGCGTCATCTGTCTCGGCGACAGTTTCCACGATACCGACGGCTCCGACCGTCTGCCTGCCCCTTATCGGGCCATGCTCACCACGCTGCAACTCGGTCGTGAGTGGATCTGGGTCACCGGAAATCACGATCCGGTTGCCCCGGTGCGCCTGTGCGGGGAGACCGTGGATGAAATCACCATCGGCCCGCTGACCTTCCGGCACGAACCGATCGAAAAGGTGGGCTCTTCTGAAGCGGCAGGAGAGATCTGCGGCCATCTGCACCCGGCAGCGCGCGTGCGCCGCCTTGGCCGCTCCATCCGCCGCTCCTGCTTCGTCACCGACGGCAGCCGCCTTGTGCTGCCGGCCTTCGGCGCCCTCACCGGCGGCCTCAACGTCACCGACGAGGCCTACAGCATGATCTTCCGCCGGCGCCAGTTTTCGGTCTTCATGCTGGGCAATGACCGGCTGTTCCCGTTTACCGCGACACGGCTTGTCGGGGATTGATACCAACCGCGGAAAATCGCAACTCATCTGACCGCGTTTGATATCAGTCCCGTCTGAAGATCACGCTTGCCAGCCAGCCAGTGAAAATCGCCAGTGAGACAGCCAGAAGACCGTAGAAAAACGGGTAATTCTGGGCCAACCGGAACGTGATCTGCTCGAAGCCGATTTTGGCGACTTCGAGGTTCTCTTCCGTTTGCGACACCACTTCGCCCCGGAGGAAAAGGAAGCTCTTCACCTTGTAATTGCCAACCGGAATGTTGGCAGGAAGGGGAATGTCCGTGCGAAACATGGTGTCGGTCAGGAACTCGATCGAGGTCTCCTGCTCCGAATAGAGCCCCATTTCCCGGCGCAGGCGGATGAACTCCCGGCGGAAGTCGTCCCGGTCAGACAGCGGCACGTTGGAAGCGCCCGAGACCGCCAGATTGATGTGGTTGAGACCGATGCCCAGATCATCAAGCAGTTCCCGCCTCGCCATGTGGCCGATGTCGATCGTGCTGGCCACCGCATAAAAGGACGGAACCCCCTGGAAGCGCTCAGCCTCCCGGTTGACCCAGACACCGAGAAAACGCCCCTTGCGCCGTGTGGTGATATCCTGCGGAGGGCCCTCGACGACAATTGCCAGCTCGTAGCCTTCCGGGCTGTCGGGCTGTCGGGTGATGTGGCTTGCCTGGCCGAAGATGACGATATCGGTGCCGGTGAAGTTGGACTGGATCGAAATGACGTCCGACGAAAGCGCCGTCACCAGATCGTTCACCGGCTCGTTCTGCGCGGAGGCCGTTGCAGCGGACAGGAAAAACGCAAGGAGGAGGATCAGGCGTATCATGCGCCGGCTCCCTTGCGAATGGCGATGGAATAGAAGTCCTCCGGCACCAGAAGCAAGTCGATCGCAAAGCGCACTCCGACACCCAGGACCAGCAACGCAAGAAGCAGGCGCAGCTGGTCGCCACGCAGGTTCTGCCCCATGCGGGCTCCGAATTGCGCACCGATCACGCCGCCGATCATCAGCGTCAACGCAAGCACGATATCGACGGTCTTGGTGCCCATTGAGTGGAAAATCGTGGCTGCGGCCATGGTGAACAGGATCTGGAACAGGGACGTGCCGATGACGATGCCGGTAGGCACCCTGAGCAAATAGATCAGCGCGGGCACCATCATGAAGCCGCCGCCAATGCCGAGCACGGTGCCGAGGAAGCCAATGCAGGCGCCCAGGCCCACCACGGGGATCACGCTGACATAGAGTTTCGACCGGCGGAAGCGCACCTTCAGCGGCAGACCGTGAATCCAGTTGTGCTGGCCGGGCCTGCGGGCCTTTGGTGGCACGCCGGACTTGCGGCGGCGGATGGCTCTGACCGATTCAAACAGCATCAGGCAGCCGATTGTGCCGAGAAACGTCACGTATGACAGCGAGATCACTACGTCGAGCTGACCGATGGATTGCAGAACTTCAAACAGAACCACGCCGATCAGCGACCCGAAAATACCGCCCGTCAGCAGGATGCCGGCAAGTTTCAGGTCAATCGCTTTCCTGCGCCAGTAACTGACCACAGCCGAAGCCGACGATGCGACCACCTGTGTGGTGACGGTCGCCACGGAAACCGCAGGCGGAATGCCGGAGAAAATCAGAAGAGGCGTCAGCAGAAAACCGCCGCCGATACCGAACAGTCCGGAGAGAAAACCCACTGCCCCGCCCATGGCAAATATCACGAAGATATTGACCGGTATTTCGGCTATGGGCAGGTACAATTCCACTGGATCACGCCGGCACAGACTGCAGATAAGACTGCGTAATAACTATACGAAAATGGTTAAAGACCCGTGCTGACCGGTGTGTCAACCGGCCAGCAGGGCCCTTCGGTTCGATGAGTCGGATTTTGGGCAAAACCAGCCGGATTTGCCTCAGATTGCCTGGCTCTTGAGTTCTTCCACCAGCTTGCCATCAACTTCGCCGGTCTCCGGCAGGCCTAGACTGCGCTGGAAGGCGCGGATGGCGCTGCGGGTGCGCGGCCCCATCTGGCCGTCCGGCGTGCCGGTGTCGAAGCCGAGATAGTTCAGCTTGTCCTGGGCCTCGCGGATCAACGCGGAATTATCGACCTCCTGAACCGAAGAGGCCTTCGAGGCGGGAAGCGACGCGCTGTCAGTCCAACCCGGTTCCATGGTCACCTTGTTGGCAGCCGGGTTCGGGGCCTTCAGGCTGAAGTTCTCGACCGCCAGCCGGGCATTGGCCAGGGTTTCCTGGTCCATCATATTGGCGACGTCGTCACGGCGCTTGGCGGCTTCCGGATCCCCCTGATCGGCGGCTATCGCGAACCACTTGTAGCTGGCCACGAGGTTCTTATCTACGCCGATCCCGCCCGCATAAAGAATGCCGAGATTGAACAGGCTGTCCTTCACGCCGTAATTGGCTGCGGATTCGAACCATTTGGCCGCAGCGGCATAGTCCGGCTGCGTTCCGCCGCCTTCGGCATAGAGCACCGCGAGGTTATGCATGGCCTTGGCGTTACCGGCTTCAGCGGCCTTCGTATACCAGGCCTTGGCCTTGGGCATGTCCTTGTCGACACCGCGGCCCTTTTCATAAAGGCTGGCCAGCCGGTACTGCGCCGGAGCAAGCCCCTTGTCCGCTGCCTTCTGGTACCAGACCGCCGCCTTTGCAAGGTCGGCTGGCACACCGTTGCCCTCGGTATATTTCACGCCAACCAGAAACTCGGCTGCCGGGTTGCCACCTGCGGCGGCACTGCGCAGCGCCATCGGGCCAACACCTTCCGGCGGCAGGTTTGCAAGCAGGCCGGAGGACGCTTCCGCTGCTCCGGCGGTGGAGGGTGCTGCGGGTTTGAACCCGGCGGACATGTCGGGGGCATTGTGACCGAAGGTTCCGGCGACACCCGCAGGCGGCGCGAAGGCCAGTTCAGTGTCCGCAGGCATCTTGCCGTCGGCCGACGCGGCCTGGACAGCGTCAGCCGGCCGGGCAGAACCGGATTGCGGCTCCGCCATCGGTGCGGCGGCAATTTCGGGTGTTTCGGCGCGCGGCGGTTCGCTCGTTTCAGGTTCCTTGGCAGCCATCTCCGGCTCGCCCGAGCGGCTCTGCGCCTGGGGAATCTGCTGGGTATCGGTACCGCTGGCGGCGGCAACGGAGGCCGCCGGTGCCGTGCCCGCGTTGGCTTGCGCCGGATCCGGCTGCACTTCAACGGTTTCCCCGGCTTCCGGCATGGCCGAAGCGAGCTGTTCGCCCTCATCGGACGAACCGGCCGTCATCCGGTAAACCTGAATGCCCATGAGAAGAACAACTGCGGCGGCGGCATACAAAATGACGCGGCGGCGGCTGCCCGAGCCCTGAGGTTCTTCCGGTGCCGGGCGCTCGCCCGGCAGCACGGCTGCTTCGTGGGCTTCGAAGTCACGGTCGGCGATATCTTCAGTGCCGAGTTCCAGATCCTCGACCGGCTCTGCTTTTTCTTCCGTGGCATCGGTGGACTTGTCGCGTTTCAGCACATTGCGCAGCCAACCGACGCGAGCCTTGCCACGCTCTTCGTCCGCGCTCTCCGGCTTGTCGCCCGCCTTCTGCTTCTTCTCGATCTGTTCCGCTTCCGCGGACGCTGCCTGTGCGGCCCGGCGGGCAGCGGCGATGAAATCCGCCTTGCGGTCCCGAGCCCGATCTTCCGGACGCCCCGCCTCTTCAACGGGCTGCCGGGACTGTGCCGGTTGGCTGAAGAGAGGATCGGATTCCCCGCTGCTCAGCGGCGTAAATCTAGTAGCAGACGCAGCCGCAGTCGATTCAGCTGCCGTTGCTGCGGTTTTGTCGCCACGTTCCAGATTATCTAGGCGTTCGGTCAAAGACCCGAGGACGGATTTAACACCGTCGAAAGTGTTGCGCGTGCGCTCATCGCTGCCTTCGGCGGCATCCAGAAGCCGCTTAAGGTCGCCCTGCAGGGATTCGATGGCTTCGTCATACTGTTCGCCGTTGGGGGCTGCTGCGTTGGCAACCGCTTCCTTCGCAGCCTTTGCAGCAATTTCAGCAACTTCGGTGCGGTTCTGATCCAGTCCCTTTTCAATGCGCTCCAGGACCGGCGACAGCCGGTCGGCGCTGAGGGCATTGGCGGAGGTATTCTCGATCTGCTCCGCTAGGGCGGCGACCTTGGAACTCAGCTGCTCGAAACGGCTGTCGTCGGTGGCATCCGCTCCCCTGGAGACGATCTGCGCAAGATCGGAGATCCGCTGCTCCAGCACTTCGGTTGATGCCGGTGCGGCGACGGATGCCCGCATTGCGCCGATTTCTTCGCGCAGCTTGTCCAGATCGGAGGTGGTCACGCCGTCCCTGGGTTGATCCAGCCGCGTGGTCAGGTCGTTCAGGCGTTCCTGCAGCTGCGTGAGGAACTTGCTATCCTCAGCGCCGCCTGCTGCCCGCATGGCCGCAGCGTCCAGCACCGGCACCGGCCGTGAGGCTCTTTTTTCAATCGTATCGATCTTGCCGGAAATCGTCTCCAGGCGCTGTTCAAGCGCCGCAAACGCGCCAGTGTCGGCAGAAGGCAGCGGAGCCGCCTGCTCCATACGCTCCAGGCGGTCGACAATATCGTTCAGTCGCTGATCGACGTGCGTCAGATGTTCCCCGTCCACAGGTGCGGCACGGTCGTCGGCCATCATGCCGACGATGTCTTCAAGGCGGCCCTGCAGCCGGGAGATCGTCTCCGGCTCCGGCATGCGGTCTTCCATGGCGGACAGCCGGGAGTCGAGACCACGCTGTTCACGCGCCAGGACTTCCAGATCGTCCAGCCGGCCGGACACGAATTTCATCCGGTCGTCAATGCCCTCGACAAGGCCCTTGATGTCGATCTGCTCGACAAAGCCGCGCACTTCACGCAGTT
>JBNLAU010000265.1:0-8235 GCA_050302295.1 Roseibium sp.
GTGTGCTCGTCGGAGAGTTCCAGCTCGCGCTCCGAACACATCATGCCGAAGCTTTCCACGTCGCGGATCTTGCCGACGGACAGCGTGGTGTCGAGACCGGGAACATAATCGCCGGGTTGGCCGAGCACGCCGACCAGGCCGGCGCGGGCATTCGGTGCGCCGCAGACGATCTGGATCGGGTCGCCTTCACCGGTATCCACTTTCAAAACGCGCAGACGGTCCGCGTTCGGATGCTGCTCGGCTTCGAGCACCTTGGCGATCCTGAACGGCTTCAGCCGGTCTGCGCGATTGGTGACTTCTTCGACTTCCAGGCCGATCATGGTGAGGCGTTCCACGATCTCTTCCAACTCTGCGTCGGTGTCCAGATGCTCCTTGAGCCAGGAAAGGGTGAACTTCATGAACTTTACTCTTTATCGGTCGTGCGGCCGTTGCGGGCCGCGAATCTTGTCGAAAGGGCGCGTCAGTTGCTTAACCGGTGCACCTCAGGCAGCAGGGTGGCATCGCCGTAGTTCACTGCGAAACGGCGTCCGATCTCGGAAAATTCCGTTGTCCAGCGGCGCACCATCTCCGGCGAGATCTGAGCGCCGGTGGCGATGGCTTGGGCGGCTTCGGTCTCGATCCGGTCGCGCAGGATGCCAAGCTCGAACTGAGCCGCATATTCGGCGCGGTACTTGCCGAGCCAGCCCATGGCGACAATCACCACCATCACCAGAAGGGCCGCTGTGCTGGTCAGGCCCGCCCATTTGGCGGTGCCGCCGATGCGCCGGTCGCTGGCAATCAGCACGATCGAGGCGATGGTCAGAAACGCCACGATGTAAATCGCCTGCAGGAAACTCTGGTACTTTTCCGCGGAGCTGGCTTCGTGGCCGGCGCGCAGCCGGGTGATGCGGTCGCGAAGGTAAAGCAGGGAATCCGCTTCGGTGCCGAGCGCATCGCGGAAATAGGTGTCGCAAAACCGCAGGCGTCCGCGGCTTTCGATTTTGTCCGCGCAGGCTTCCAGAAAGGAAGTTGGCGTTTTTACGCGCGTTTCCTGATTCTCGGTCTGCGCCGCAGCCGGAAGCAAAGCCGCGAGACTGAGCGCGATAACGAGAAAGAGCCGGGTCAGCAATGACATGGACGGTCGCCCCAAGGTTCGGATGTTCAACTCGACAACCCGCCGAACAGGGTCGGCAAGTCAAGAGGGCGGAAGCCGTAATGCTGGATCCAGCGTACATCCGCGTCAAAGAAGGCTCTAAGGTCAGGCATTCCGTATTTGAGCATGGCAATGCGGTCAATGCCCATGCCCCAGGCAAAGCCCTGATAGACATCGGGGTCCAGGCCGCAATTGCGGATGACGTTCGGATGCACCATGCCGCAGCCGAGAATTTCCAGCCAGTCCTCGCCCTGGCCGATCTTCACTTCGCCGCCGGACCGGTCGCACTGGATGTCCAGTTCCATGGAGGGTTCGGTGAAGGGGAAGAAGCTCGGGCGGAAGCGCATCTTGATGTCGTCAACCTCAAAGAAGGCCTTGCAGAATTCTCGGAGGACCCATTTGAGGTGGCCGAAATGGCTTTCCTTGTCGATGACGAGGCCTTCCACCTGGTGGAACATCGGCGTGTGCGTCTGGTCGCTGTCACAGCGGTAAGTGCGGCCCGGAATGATCACGCGGATCGGCGGTTCCTGGTTGCGCATGGTCCGGATCTGGACCGGGGAGGTGTGGGTGCGCAGCAGCAGGCGTTCGCCATCTTCCTTTTCGTTGAAGAAGAAGGTGTCGTGCATCTCGCGGGCCGGATGGCCTTCCGGGAAGTTCAGCGCCGTGAAGTTCAGCTCGTCCGTTTCAATGTCCGGCCCCTCGGCAATGGAAAAACCCATGTCGGCGAAGATCGCGGTCAGTTCGTCGATCACCTGGCTGACCGGGTGAACGCGGCCGGTCTCCGCGGCTGCGGGCCGCAGGGGCAGGGAAACGTCAACCTTTTCGCTGGCAAGGCGGGCTTCCAGCGCCGCTTCGGCCAGAACGTCCTTGCGGGCGGAAATGGCATCGGTGATTTTGGCTTTCAGGCCGTTGAGCGCCGGTCCCATCACCTGGCGTTCTTCGGGCGTCATCTTGCCGAGCGTTTTCATCTGCTCGGAGATCTTGCCCTTTTTGCCAAGCGAGTGGACCCGGACCTCTTCGAGAGCGGCTTCGGATTCCGCACCTTCGATGGCGGTCATAAGGTCGGATTCAAGAGTATCGAGATTGGACATGCGTGTTCAGGTACCGGTTCGCGCGCGGCGCGCGCTTGAAGTCGAAACAGAAAGTTGGGGTCTTGTAGCGAATAATGGCGCACAATGCCACGGCCACAATCGCATTAATGCGGGAGCCCCAGGTGGAGAGAAAAGCGCCGGAAATAAAGCGCGTTAGCGCATAAATCGCCCGCAGGCGGGCCCTTGCAGCTCGGGCAGGCGCACATAGCAGGCGAACATGCGCAGTGCGCTTGGCGCCCGGCCGGAACGGCGGATATGTGCGGTGCAGAAGGTCATGGCGGGTAATTTACTGAAAGGCAGAGCGAAGGCAAGGGAAAAGGTGCAGGCGCTCCATATGCAAATATTTAGCGGTCAGATTACTTGTCCGCAAAGGCGCGGGAGACGGAGAGAAAGTTATTCCACCACCGCATCCGCCCCCTTGGGCCTGCCGATAGACGCCTGCAGTTCTTCTTTCAACCACTCCCCAAAGGCCTGCTGGGCCTTGGTTTTCGGTGCGTTTTTGCCGCTGATCAGCCAGTAGGCCTGTCCGGTAGACGGCCTGTCCGGAAAGGGCGAGATCACCTGGCCGGATTTCACCGCGTAAACGGCCAGGGTTTCCCAGGCCAGAAACACCCCATGACCGGCAATGGCCGCATCGAGACAGAGCGAACCGTCTGAGAAGGTGGGACCGTCCTGAAGAATGCTCTCGTCCAGGCCGAAGAGATTCAGCCAGGTGTTCCAGGAGTACATCTGGCCCGGATCGCGGATGATCGGCAACTTGCCGATGTCCTTTGGTTCGCGGATCTGTCCGGCGAATTTTGGACTGCACACCGGGAACACCCGCTGCTTGAGCAGCTTTTCCGTGTTGAGGCCCGGATAGGGACCGTGCCCGACCCGGATACACAGATCCACGTCGCTTGTGTCCGGATCGACAAGGTCAATCGTCGCTTCGACACGTACCCGGATACCGGGGTGAGCCTTGTTAAACTGTTTTAGATGCCAGACCAGCCATTTGCCGGCAAACACCGGTGCAACGGATATGGTGAGCGCGTCCTCGCGCCCGCGCTGCGTCGTGGCAATCGCCGTCGACAGGGACGACATGGCGCCGGTCAGATGCGGCTGCATCACCAGCATATGAGCGGTCGGCAACAGCGCCCGGTTCTGCCGATCGAACAGTTGCACCCCGAGCTGGGCCTCGGTCTTGTGCACCTGCTGGCTGACGGCACCAACTGTGACGCCAAGCTCATCTGCTGCCGCCTTGACGGAGCCAAGGCGGGCGACGGACTCCACGGCGCGCAAGCCGGACAAGTGAATGCGATTCAGGTTTTTCATTTTAGAATAACTAAACCAATTATCAGAATAAGTCGATTTTTTGCGGGCAGAAATGCGCCTATATAGAGAGCATAGCTAAATTCAAGAAAAGGAATTTGGCCATGCAAAAAACAATAATAAGGAGACTGAAAGTCATGATGAAACTGTTTATGCGCCGCCAGCTGACCGCCAGACCGGCCTCTGCTTACGACCGCACCGACCCGCTGTCCCATCCGGCCATCGTCCGCATGAGCCAGCGTGAACTGGCAGACTTGCCGCTCAATCGGCGGTAAAGCCCGGCCTGCTAACTCGTCGATCGACCGTCCGCAAGGAATGGCCGGTTGGACAGATCCAGGACCAGAAAACGGCGCCTGGGCTTCGGCCCGGCGCCGTTTCTGTTTGTTGCGGTTGGCATTACGCCACCGCAGGCGTCTTCTGCGCATATTGCGCGATGCCGTGGCCGAAGGACCAGTTTTCCAGCTTGGCCTCCACCAGATTGATGAAGATGTCTTCCGGGCGAATGCCGAGCTCCCGGACCAGCCCGTCCGCGATCCGCTTGAACAACGTCTGTTTCTTCGAGGATGTTCGCGTGTCGCTGACGGTGAGCTTGATCAGGATCAGGTCGTCGGAGCGGCCAATGTCCATGAAATGCCGGCCGAAGACGAAATCTTCCGGGGCGTGTTCCGTAATGGTCATAAACCGGTCGTCTTCGGGCACGTCGAAGGTCTCGCGCATGGCCTGGTAGATCTCGTTCAATAGCGTTTTCTTCTGCGTTTCGGTCTTCGAACCCTTGCGGATGGATATTTGTGTCAGCGGCATGATGGTCTCCGTTTCATGTGTTGATCAAGACACGGTACTCGCTGATCAAAAATCAAAAAAACAAATCTTTGATATTTCAAAAATTCGATTTTAGAATGAAAGAATGAATGATCTCGACATGGACCTTCTGCGCGCCTTCGTGCGTGTTGCCGAAACCCACAGCTTCACCAAAGCCGGCCAGATGACGGGCGCCAGCCAGTCCGCCGTCAGCCTGAAGATCAAGAAACTTGAGGAAAGACTTGGAGACGCCCTGCTCAGCCGCTCGCCGCGTTCCGTGCGGCTGACAAGTTTCGGCGCCCGCTTTTTGAGCGACGCCCGCAGCCTGATCGACCTGCATGACCGGATCGCCTCCAGAGCCACCGGGAACGAGACCTTGAGAAGACTGCGGCTTGGTATTAGCGATCATGCCGCAGGCAACAGGCTTCCCGCAATCCTTGCCGAATTGAACCGGACCTTGCCTGAATGCCGCTTGCATGTCTCGGTCGGTCTTTCCGATGAACTCTTCCGGGATTTCAAGGCCGGACTTTTCAGCGCCGTCATGATCCGTTCGGAAGATGTCGATGTTCCTGGCCAGACTGCCTTCGAGGAAGACCTTGTCTGGGCAGCGTCGAAGGCGTTCCGCTGGGAAACCGGCACGGCAATGCCGCTTGTTGCCCTTTCCAGCAGCTGCGCGCTGCGAAAGCTTGCCACCGGTGCACTGAAGCAAGCCGGAATTGAGTACGAGGACGTATTCACGGGAACGGGCGTCAGCGCCGTTCAGGCGGCAATTGGCGCAGGCCTCGGCTTGGCCTGTCTTGATAAGCGCAATGTTCCCGAGGGGTGCCGGGATGTCGGTGACCTTTACCGGCTGCCCGACCTTCCGGCGACCCGCATGGCCCTGTTCAGCCGGGAAAAGCCGAATGTCGGGTCGGCGATCCTGCAGGCCTTTCAGCACCACTTATGACAATGAGGACCTGCGGCTGAGCGCCTGTCAGGTGAGCTCCTGAGGCGCTGAAAGACAGGCTCCGTGCCCGATCAGGACTTTTTCACGAACTCGGTCAGAATGACGATCCGCTGGTCGTTTACACGGCCCTCGATCTGGGTGGGATTGTCCGCAACGAGCCCGATATTGCGCACGGCCGTTCCGCGCTTGGCGGTGAAATTCGCGCCTTTGACCTTCAAATCCTTGATCAGGGTAACCGTGTCACCCGCAGCCAGGACCGCTCCATATGTGTCCTTGTGAACGACCGCGTCTCCGTCCTCCGCTTCGGCAGCGTCGAGACCTGCCTTGGCCCAGGCAAGGACGTCGTCTTCCAGATAGAGCATGTCCAGAAGGTCCCGTGCCCAGCCCTCGTCCGGCATTTTGGCAAGCATGCGGTAGGCGGTGACCTGAACCGGCGGAACCTGGCTCCAGGCGGATTCATTCAGGCAATGCCAATGGTTTGTGTCGGTCTCTGCTGCAGCTGATATCTGGCCCGAGCAGGTGGAACAGGCAAGGATCGCGGTTGCCGCGGTGCCGTCGGCGTCCGGGCCGACCTCGAGCGGAGCAAGGGCCTCGGTCGCACCGCAAAGTTCACACTTGTTTTCCGCGCGCTCGCGGAGATCCTGATCAAGGCTCATGTACCTGTCCTTTTATTCACTTACCTGTCGTCGCGGCGTGCTTTGGGCCTTACGTCATAAGCACGACCGACGAGCCCGTTCGGCGGCACTTAGTGCCCTGCTCTCACAGGCGTTCGAAGATCGCAAAGGTTTACTGGACCTTTGCGTCGGGCAGAGCCCGACCGCTTTTCACTCATCCATCTTCAGGGCCTGGATGAAGGCTTCCTGAGGGATTTCGACCTTGCCGAACTGGCGCATTTTCTTTTTACCCGCTTTCTGCTTTTCCAGCAGCTTGCGTTTGCGGGTGGCGTCGCCGCCGTAACACTTGGCGGTCACGTCCTTGCGCAGCGCGGAAATGGTCTCGCGGGCGATCACCCGGCCGCCGATGGCTGCCTGGATCGGGATCTTGAACATGTGCCGCGGGATCAGCTCCTTCAGCTTCTCGCACATGGCGCGGCCACGGCGTTCCGCCTGGCTGCGGTGCACCAGCATGGAGAGCGCGTCCACCGGTTCGTCATTCACTAGGATCGACATCCTGACCAGATCGCCCGCTCGGTAGTCGGAGAGCTGGTAGTCGAAGGAGGCATACCCCTTGGAGATCGATTTCAGCCGGTCGTAGAAGTCGAAGACTACTTCGTTGAGCGGCAGGTCATAGGCCACCAGGGCGCGTGAGCCGACATAGGAAAGGTCCACCTGGAGACCGCGCCGCTCCTGGCAGAGCTTGAGGATACCGCCCAGATAGTCGTCCGGCGTCATGATCGTTGCGCGGATCCACGGTTCGCGGATCTCGGTGATCTTGACCACGTCCGGCATGTCCGCGGGGTTGTGCAGGTCGATGTCCGATCCGTCCGTCAGCGACATCTGGTAGACAACCGACGGCGCCGTCGCGATCAGGTCGAGGTCGAATTCGCGATAAAGCCGTTCCTGGATGATTTCCAGATGCAGGAGACCCAGGAAGCCGCAACGGAATCCGAAGCCGAGTGCTGCGGACGTTTCCATTTCGTAGGAGAAGCTGGCGTCGTTGAGGCGCAGCTTGCCCATGGCGGCGCGCAGGTCGTCAAAGTCATTGGCATCAACCGGGAACAATCCGCAGAACACCACCGGCTGGGCCGGCTTGAAGCCCGGCAGCGCCTCGGCACAGGGTTTCTTGTCCAGGGTGATCGTGTCGCCGACACGGGTGTCGGCCACTTCCTTGATCGAGCCGGTGATCACGCCGATCTCTCCGGCGTGCAACTCGTCGACCTGCAGGAATTTCGGAGTCATGACGCCGACGCGGTCGACGTCATAGGACGCGCCCGTGCCCATCATCTTGATTTTCTGGCCCTTCTTGAGGGAGCCGTTGATCACGCGCACCAGCACCATCACGCCGAGATAGGTGTCGTACCAGCTGTCGACCAGCATGGCCTTGAGCGTGTCGTCCGGGTCACCCTTCGGAGCAGGCAGCTTGTGGACGATCGCCTCCAGAACATCCTCCACGCCAAGGCCCGTCTTGGCCGAGATCATGCAGGCCTCGGAGGCGTCGATGCCGATGACGTCCTCGATCTGTTCCTTGATCCGGTCCGGTTCGGCGGCCGGCAGGTCGATCTTGTTCAGGACAGTGACGATCTCGTGGTCGTTGTCGATGGCCTGATAGACATTGGCGAGCGTCTGCGCTTCCACACCCTGGGAGGCATCAACCACAAGCAGCGAACCTTCACAGGCCGCCAGCGAGCGGGAGACTTCATAGGCAAAGTCCACGTGGCCCGGCGTGTCGATCAGATTGAGCCGGTATTGCTGGCCGTCCTTGGCATTGTAGATCAGCCGCACGGTCTGCGCCTTGATCGTGATGCCGCGTTCGCGCTCGATATCCATCGAATCGAGAACCTGCTCGGTCATCTCGCGATCGGTCAGCGTGCCGGTCATCTGGATCAGGCGGTCGGCCAGGGTCGACTTGCCGTGATCGATATGGGCAACGATGGAAAAGTTTCGGATGTTGGAAAGCGTCTTCGTCGTCATGGCCGCCCCTTTACCACTGCAATTCGCTTTCGCCTAGTGGAATGACGCGCCGGAGAGCTGAAATCCGGTGGTTTTTTGAGGCCTTGCAGCCTCTCTTGGTCCTCGCCCGTGGCGCCCTCGCGGTTCCCTCCGCCAAATAACGTATCCCGGGAGGACTTGATTCATGGCAAATCAATCCGAAAGTGTGATCAAGGGGGTGCCCCCTTTTTTCCGGACCGTGCCGACAAGAGACATTCATGAAAATTCGCGACGCTGAACCGAAGGACGTTCCTGCCATCCTGGCGCTTTACAATCACGCTGTGCGCAACACCACGGCGGCCTGGACGGGCC
>JBNLAU010000266.1:0-7546 GCA_050302295.1 Roseibium sp.
CCGTCCAGAAGCCGCGGGACGTGTCCGTGGCGACGAACAGCAGCAGCAGTGACAGGCCGAGGATCACTTCCGGCATGACCAGCGGAGCGAAAATCATGCCGGACAAGAGCGAGCGGCTTACGAACCGGCCCGAGCGCACAAGCACCAGCGCCGCCAGCGTGCCGAATACTGTGGCTACGCTCGCGGAGGTGAACCCAACGCGCAGGGTCACCCAGGCGGCGTCGAGCAGTTGTTCGTTCTGCAGAAGGGATGTGTACCACTTGGTCGAGAACCCGCCCCAGACGGTAACCAGACGGCTTTCGTTGAAGGAGTAAACCACCAGAAGGACGATGGGCAGGTAAAGGAACGAAAAGCCCATGACAAGCGAAGTGATGTTGAACCAGGACGGGCCGCGTCTCATCCCTCTTTCTCCGCGATTTTCTGCTGCTGGTTTTGAAAGAGCACGATCGGGACCACCAGGATCATCAGCAGGATCACCGCAACAGCCGAGGAGACCGGCCAGTCGCGATTGTTGAAGAACTCCACCCAGAGCGTCTTGCCGATCATCAGCGTGTCCGATCCGCCGAGCAGATCCGGAATGACGAACTCGCCGACAGCCGGAATGAAGACCAGAAAACAGCCGGCGATGACGCCGGGCAGTGACAGCGGCACAGTGATTTTCCAGAACGCCATCCAGGGCGGACAGCCGAGATCTTCGGCCGCCTCCAGAAGACTGCCGTCGAGCCGTTCCAGGCTGGCGTAAAGCGGCAGCACCAGGAACGGCAGGTAGCAATAGACGATGCCGACATAGACGGCGATGTTGGTGTTCAGGATGGTCAGCGGTTCGCTGATGAGCCCGAGCGAAAGCAGCAGCTGGTTCAGAAGGCCTTCATTCTTCAGAATGCCGATCCAGCCATAGACGCGGATCAGGAAGCTGGTCCAGAAAGGCAGGATCACCAGCATCAACAGGGTCGGACGCAGCGATTGCGGACTGCGGGCCATGCCATAGGCGATTGGATACCCGATCAGCAACGTCAGCAACGTGGAGATCCCGGCAATGATCACCGAAGACAGATAGGACTTCCAGTAAAGATCGTCCTGGGTAAGCCAGAGATAGTTCTCGGCAGAAAACTCCGCAAAGCTGCCCCAGACGGCCTGCCAGCCCCCTCCGAGATCGAAGGTCGGCGTATAGGGCGGGATGGCGATCGCCACCTGCGACAGCGAGATCTTGAAGACGATCAGGAACGGCGCCAGGAAGAAGATCAGCAGCCACAGATAAGGGACTGCGATCAGCAGCCAGCCTCCGAGGCTTCGTCTGGCAGGCGCCGGGATGTGGTCTTCGTCCATCGCCCCCTCCTCAGCCGGTCAGAATAACGCCGGCGGACCGGTCGAAGGACAGGACCACCTGATCTTCCCAGGTGATCGGATCCTCGACGATCCGCGAGATATTGGCGAAGGTCGCCCGGAAGATGTTGTCCGACGCGGTTTTCGAATGAATGATCGAGACGTCGCCAAGATAGGCAATGTCCCAGACAAAGCCGCTGATCCGGTTCACCGCGTTCTGGTCGCTTTGCCCGTGCGCGACCCGGATCTTTTCCGGCCGGATGGCGTACCAGACAGTGTCGCCGACGGCGGCGGTGGTCGCCTGGTCGCTGTCGATCCCGAAGCCGTCACTGGCCGCCGTCAACCGCGTCCCTTGATCGGACTTCTCCGTCACCTTGGCCTCTATGAGGTTCACGTCACCGATGAAGTCGGCCACGAATTTCGAATTCGGCGTTTCGTAGATTTCGGCCGGTGTCGCCACCTGGACCAGTTCACCCTTGTCCATGACCGCGATGCGGTCGGCGACCGTCATCGCCTCTTCCTGATCGTGGGTCACGATCAGGAACGTCACCTTCAGATCCTCCTGAATCGCCATCAGTTCAAACTGGGTTTCCTCGCGCAGCTTGCGATCGAGTGCGCCGAGCGGCTCGTCCAGCAGCAGCACCTTGGGCCGTTTGGCCAGAGAGCGGGCCAGGGCGACGCGCTGACGCTGGCCGCCGGAAAGCTGATGTGGCTTGCGCTTGGCGAATTGCTCCAGTTTGGTCAGACGCAGCATTTCGGCGACCCGGTCGCCGATTTCCGACGCGGCCATCTTGTCCTGCTGCAAGCCGAAAGCGATGTTTTTCTCCACGTTCATATGCGGAAACAGCGCATAGGACTGGAACATCATGTTACAGGGGCGCCGGTAAGGCGGAATGCCGGCAAGGTCCTGGCCGTCCAGGAATATCTGGCCGGAGGTCGGTGTCTCAAAGCCGGCCAGCATGCGCATCAAGGTAGTCTTGCCGCAGCCGGACCCGCCCAGAAGCGCGAAAAATTCCCGCTCGTAGATTTTCAGGGACAGATTGTCGACCGCGGTGAAATCACCGAACTTCTTGGTGACATTGCGGAATTCGATGAAAGGCGCCTGGTCGGTATCCTCCCAGGGCATGAATTCGTTACGCACCGGACCGATCGATTTCTTCGCCAAAACAATCCCCCACCCCTATAGGATCTTCCCAATAGCGGAAGCGCCGAACCCGTGATCCGGGTCCGGCGCCATCTGTATTACTGGCCGCTCTTGACCGCCGTCCAGGTGCGGGTCACAACCCGGTTCACCTTCGGCGGATAAGGCGTCACGGTGTAGAGATTCTTCACCGCGTCCTCCGACGGATAGATCGCCGGATCGCCGATCACGTCCTCATTGAGGAGTTCCTGCGAAGCCTTGTTGCCATTGGCGTAGTAAACGTAATTGGAGGCCTTCGCCATCACGTCGGGACGCATGATGTAGTTCAGGAACTCATGCGCCTCTTCCTTGTGCGGCGCATCGGCCGGGACCGCCATTTGGTCGAACCACATCAGCGCCCCTTCCTTCGGGATCGAATATTCTACGGTCACGCCGTTGTCGGCTTCCGCAGCGCGATCCCGCGCCTGCAGGACGTCCCCCGACCAGCCGACGGCCAGACAGATGTCGCCGTTGGCGAGCGCGTTGATATATTCGGACGAGTGGAATTTCTGTACGTTCGGGCGGATGGACTTGAGCAGTTCACCGGCCTTCTCGATTTCCGCCGGATCCTTGCTGTCCGGGTCCATGCCCAGATAGTTCAGCGCTGCAGGGATGAGCTCGGTCGGCGCATCGAGAACAAACACACCGCAGTCCTTGAGCTTTTCGACATTTTCCGGTTTGAACAGAAGATCCCAGCTGTCGACCGGCGCGTCATCGCCCAGAGCGGCCTTCACCTTGTCGACGTTGTAGCCGAGGCCGGTCGTGCCCCACATGTAGTTGATGGAGAACTTGTTGCCCGGATCGTATTTTTCGACGCGCTTCTCGATATCCTTCCACATGTTGGAGAGGTTCGGCAGCTTGTCCTTGTCCAGCTCGGTGAATACCCCGGCCTGGATCTGCCGCGCCAGGAACGTGCCTGTCGGAACGACAACATCGTATCCAGTGCTGCCGGCAAGCAACTTGGTTTCCAGAACCTCATTGCTGTCAAAGACGTCATAGACAACCTTGATGCCGGTTTCCTTGGTGAAATCTTCCAGGATGGATTCGTCGATATAGTCGGACCAGTTATAGACATTTACGACCCGGTCCTGGGCAAGCGCCGCGCCGCTCATCAGACTGAGAACGGCAACACCGGTCAACATGGATTTCAATGTCATCTAAAACTCCCCTCAGAGGTTTGTATTGACCCTGTTTCGATCCTTGAGCACATCCCGTTAATGCCGGTACAGTGAGCCAAGGCGCTTTAATCCCTGATTGCAAACGTACTTTCATGCCGTTTGCCTGTTTTCTGCCCGCAGATTGAAGATGGTGCCGGTTTTTGTCCAGAGTCGATTTCAGGCACGCAGCGCCTCACAAATAAGTCTGACGTTCAAGGGAGGAAATCTCCCGGCCGAACTCGTTCAGCTCCTCTCGCTTGATCTCGGTCAGCACCTTGTGCATCTCCTTGCCGACTGCCTTTTTCATCAGTTTGGAGGCTTCAAAGGCGTCAATCGCTTCATCCATCCAGGGCGTCAGCCGTTTCTTGCGTTTCGCATAGGCATTGCCCGACACCGGAGCAGGCGGGTCCTTTTTCAAGGTGAGACCTTCCATCATTCCGGCGAGAATTCCGGTTAGCACCAGATAAGGGTTGGCGTCCGCGCCGGCGATCCGGTGTTCCACTCGCGCCGCCTCCGGGTTGGAGGCAGGGACCCGCAGGGCGACGGAGCGGTTGTCGTAGCCCCAGCAGATCGAGGCCGGCGCATAAGAGCCCGGATGCATGCGGCGGAAGCCGTTGAAAGTGGAAATGAACAGAAGCAGCGCCTCCGGCATCGTCTTCAACAAGCCGTTGATGGCGAAGCCGAGCCTCTCCGCGCCTTTTTCCGGATCGGCGAACAGATTGCCGTTTTCATCCTCCATGGAGACATGCACATGCATGCCGTTGCCGGGCCATTCCACAAAGGGCTTGGCCATGAAGGAGGTTTTCAGCTTGTGCTTGCGGGCAACGCCGGCAACAAGACGGCGCAGCAACACCACGTCGTCCGCGGCCAGCAGCGGATTGCGCCGATGGTGAAGGTTGAGTTCGAACTGCCCTGGAGCTGCTTCGGAAACCGCGGCATCGGCCGGAATGCTCTGGGCCTCGCAGGCCTTGCGCAGGTCATCGACCACCGGCAGGAGTGCCTCCAGGTCAGACAGGGCGTACATGTTCTGGCGGGCCGGACCGAGATGGGTTGAGAAGAGCGGCTTTGGCTGTTCGGTCCAGTCGCCGTCGCTTTCCTCGAACAGGTAGAATTCAAGCTCGAAGGCACAGGTAGCCGTAACGCCGTATTCCTCCTGAAGGCGCGCAACCATGTTTTCCAGAACGTGGCGCGGATCGGCGAGGAAGGGTTCTCCGTCCCTGTCATACATCGACAGGAGCACCTGCGCCGTTTTCCGGTCGGCCCAGGGCACGAGTTTCAGCGTTTCGGGTATCGGCCAGCAGACGCCGTCCTTGTCGCCGGTTTCCAGATGCATGCCCGTCGCCTCGACCTCACGACCCCAGACATCCAGCCCGAACAGCGAATAGGGAAACGCGACGCCGCCTTCGAACACTTTCGGCAGGGCGTTTCCCTGCAGCCACTTGCCGCGGAGCACGCCATTGGTGTCAGGCAGAATGACCTCCAGCGTATCCAGATCCGGGTGCTCGGCCAGGAATGCCTCGAATCCGGCCTTCCATCCGTGCTCGGCAGGATGATGGAGGATCTGATGGGGTAGTTCGTTCATTTAAGAGACTCTCGCGCCGTTCTGTAGTGCCGGTTTCCCCGGTCCCGCGTGCAGGAGCAGGCCGTCAGCTTTCGTTTGCGTCCTCGCTAAAAATGTGATCACTTTCAAAAAAGCCTGTCAAGGCAGATCGTGTCATTGGTTTCATTTCGCCCGATCAGGAGGCCATCCTTGCCCATCCGGCGTTCTGCTTTGCAATCCGGCCCCGAGAAAGGCACCGAGGGAACCCGTCCCGCGCGTGGGACAACGCGTGAGCAAGTCGACAAGACGATCCGCACCGGACTTTTGACCGGCCGCTTCATTCCGGGAAAAGCCGTGACGATCCGAGGGCTTGCGGCGGAACTCGGTGTTAGCCCGATGCCGGTTCGGGAAGTCCTGCAAAGGCTGGCCGCCGAAAACGCCCTGGAGGTCAAACCCAACGGGCGCGTTCAGGTGCCCGGCATGACGCCCAGCCAGTTTGATGAACTCCTGAAGGCCCGGCTGCTGCTCGAGCCCGAACTGGCCGAGCTGGCGCTTTCTTATCTGGGGCAAAGCGATACGAAAGAGCTTCGGGCCATTGATGACGACATCGACCAGCACCTGATCAGCGGCGATGCAGCAGCCTATATGCGGCTCAACCACGCCTTTCATTTCCGCATTTACCGCGCCTCACGGTCCAGGGTCCTGCTGCCGCTCGTCGACAGTCTCTGGCTGCAATTCGCCCCTTTCATGCGCACCGTTTACGGCCGGGTTGGCACCGCCAGTCTCAAGGACTGGCACAAGGAAGCCATCCGCGCCGTGGAGCTTCGGGACAAACGCGCACTGCGTGAGGCGATCGCCGCCGATATTTCAGACGGCATGGGCCTTCTCGGCAAGGCAATCCTGGCCTCCGCCAAGCCCCCGGATTGAAATTCAGCATGCTGAGCATCCACGAACGATCCACATCCACCGACCGGCCTCCGAGAACCGAGCTTGCCGGCCTCATTAAGCGCTATCACTCGCTCCGAAATCCGTCACCGGATGCAAGCCTGTTGATCCGCCGCGCGGCTCGTGTCATTTTGTGATCACAAAATACATATCTCTGCTCGAACGGTGTTTTACCGGATTTGCGCCCGGAGGCCGTTCCCTGATACGCAATGCGCTAACAGTGCCTTGCCCGGCGCGGTCCCGCGCCAAACCATTGGAGCTTCAAGTGTCCGCAGATATGCCTGCCAGCGAAAACGATACCCCCATGGACAGCTTGCGTGGTGTTCCTGATATCGATGCCGCACGAGTGTGGCTGAATGCGCGCAACATTCAGGACATCGAGTGTGTCGTTCCCGATATCGCAGGCATTGCCCGCGGCAAGATGATGCCGAGCGAGAAGTTCTTTTCCGGGTCGGTCATGACCATGCCGGCATCCATCTTCGCGCAGACCATTTCCGGCGACTACCCGGAAGACGACGAGCGGTTCCAGCACAATCCCACGGATGGGGATCTTTACTTCCGGCCCGACTACGGCACGTTGACCACGGTCCCCTGGGAAACGGATCCGACGGCCCAGCTTATTCATGACGCCTACACACGCCAGGGAGACCCCGTGGAGACGGCTCCGCGGAACGTCCTCAAGCGCATTTTGAAGCTTTATGAGGACAAGGGCTGGGAGCCGGTGGTGGCACCGGAAATCGAGTTCTATCTCGTCCGCCCCAATACCGACCCGGATTACCCGCTTGAACCTCCGCGCGGCCGCTCGGGCCGCCCTGAAGTGGGCCGCCAGTCCTATTCCATCTCCGCCCTCAACGAATTCGACGATCTCATCGACGATATCTACGACCTCTCGGAAAAGCAGGGATTGGAGATCGACACGCTGATCCACGAGGAAGGCGCGGCGCAGATGGAAATCAATCTGCGTCATGGCCATCCGCTGGAACTGGCCGATCAGGTGTTCCTGTTCAAGCGGACCATCCGCGAAGCCGCCCTGAGGCACGACATGTATGCCACCTTCATGTCCAAGCCGATGTCACAGCAACCGGGCTCTGCCATGCACATCCATCAGTCGGTCATCGACAAGGAGACGGGAAAGAACATCTTTGCCGGCCAGAACGGCGAGGAAACACCCGCCTTTCTGTCTTTCATCGCCGGGCACCAGAAATTCCTGCCGGAGGCCACCTGCATCATGGCGCCCTTCGTCAACTCCTACCGCCGCTTTGCGAAAACCTCCACGTCACCGGTGAATGTCTATTGGGGTTACGACAACCGCACCGTCGGTCTGCGCGTCCCCTATTCCAACCCAGAGGCCCGGCGGCTGGAAAACCGTATTCCGGGATCGGATGCAAATCCGTACCTGGC
>JBNLAU010000267.1:0-4023 GCA_050302295.1 Roseibium sp.
GCTAGGCTTCAGACCCATAAAATGAGTATGCAAATCAGTTGAATTCTGATTCAAGCTCCTAAACAGGAGTTTGGCGATGTCCGATGGTTTTTTCTGGCTCAGCGATGAGCAGTTTTCGAAGTTGCAGCCGCTGTTGCCGACCGATACGCGGGGCAAGGCCCGTGTCGATGACCGGCGGGTGATCAGCGGTATCATTCATGTTCTGAAGTCGGGCGGCCGATGGGTCGATGCGCCCGAGGTCTACGGGCCGAGGAAAACACTCTACAATCGCTTTGTCCGCTGGTCGGAGAAAGGTGTCTGGACAGGGATCTTCGACACACTGTCCCAAACCGGCGGCCCTATTCTGGAAGTGATGATCGACAGTACAGCCGTTCGGGCGCATCGGGTCGCCCATGGCGGCAAAGGGGGGCTCAAGCCCATGCCCTGGGCCGAGCTCGTGGTGGTCCGGGAACAAAAATCCACGCCCTGAGCGACAACAAGGGACGCCCAATCGCCTTCCACCTGACGGGAGCCAATGTCTCCGACTTCACCGGAGCAGAGGCACTCTTACCACTTGTTCCGGTAAACGGCGTTCTGCATGGCGATAAAGGCTACGACAGTGACCGGATCCGCCGATCCGTCGAGGCGCGCAGTTCGTTGCCAAACATCCCGCCCCGCAAAACACGCAAATGGAAAAACTGTTTTTCGCCATACCTTTACAAGAGCAGAAACGTCATCGAGCGAATGTTCGGCAGGCTCAAGGAGTTTCGCAGGATCGCAACACGCTATGACCGCAATGCCAGGAATTTCCTGTCGTCGATCTGCCTCGCGGCAACCGTATGCTACTGGTTATGAGTCTGAAGCCTAAGCCGCCGCTCGAAACAGCAAGCGCAGAGCGCTGGATGTCCCCGCAACCACCGCTACTTGCTTGGCGACTTCTCTCACGTCATCCGGCACCATGGGTCGGCCGTTTATTGGCAAGTTATGATGGGTGCGCCCTCCCGCAACCAAACATAATAGCCGCTAGCTCAATGAGTTGGCGGCGTTTTTGTTGGAACAACCAATACAGATCTTAATCTCACAAGCCACCCGCAACCTAATCAAAAAAGCCCGCCCGGTAACCCCGGCCGGGCTTCTTTGCGTTCGGGGCGGGGGCAGTGTATCGCCGCCGTTGTCCGGCTTTTGCACATCAAAAAGCTGCGGCGTGGTTCAGTCCCGCGATGACGCCGCGAAGCTCCGCGAGCCCGCGCATCCGTCCGATCAGAGGATATCCTGGGTGCGCGCCACGGTTGGCGTCATTCAGCAGGTCGTGGCCGTGATCGGGTCTGAAGACGATTGCGCCGTCCTCGCGCCCTTCCTTGCGCCTGCGGGCCTCCTCGCCGAGCAGCACGGAGACAAGCGCGGGCATATTCGTGTCGCCGCCGAGGTGGTCTGCTTCCTCAAAGGAGCCATCCGGGTCCTTGGCGACATTACGCAGATGGGCGAAGTGAATTCTGTCGGCAAACTGCTTCGCGATCGCGGGCACATCGTTGGCCGGATTGGCGCCGAGTGATCCGGTGCACAGGGTCAGTCCGTTCGCCCGGCTGTCATGGGCTGACAGAATCCATTCAATGTCGTCCGCGCAGGAAACGATGCGGGGCAGGCCCAGCAGGTCGCGTGGCGGATCGTCGGGATGAATGGCGAATTTCAGTCCGAGTTCTTCCGCCGCCGGTATGACTTCCTGCAAAAACCGCTTGAGGTTCTGGCGCAAGGCGTTCCTGTCCAGGCCGGCGTAAGGCACGAGGGCCTGCCGCAGGCTATCGGCATCATATCGGTCATAGGCGCCCGGAAGTCCCGCCATGATGGCGGTGTTCAGACGCTCCAGATCCTCCGGGGTGGCGTTGTCATACCAGCGTTTGGCGCCGGCTATGTCCTGCTCCGCGTAGTCTTTCTCCGCGTCAGGCCGCCTGACCATGAAGATCTCATAGGCCGCCATTTTCGTGATCGAGAAGCGGAGACAGGTTCCGCCGCGCTTGACCGGGGAAGCGAGGTCCGTTCGGGTCCAGTCGAGGAGCGGCATAAAATTGTAACAGATGACCTTGATGCCTTCGGCGGCAAGGTTGGCCATGGACTGACGATAGTTGGCGAAAAGTCCGCTCAGGTCGCCTTCGCCGCGCTTGATCGCTTCGTGGACCGGAAGACTTTCGACGACGACCCAATCGAACCCGGCGGCTTCGATCTGAGAGCGCGTGCCGGCGATGGTCTGGCGCGGCCAGACTTCGCCATAAGGGATTTCATGCAGGGCCGTGACAATGCCGGAGGCGCCCGTGTGGGCGATCTCTGACAGGGAAATCCGGTCAAAGCCGCCATACCAACGCCAACTTTCAATCATGACAGCGCCTCGAGTGCGGGACGAACATCATTCGCCCGAAGAGCCTGATAGGCCGTGGTCAGGGCGGGTTGAAGAGCCTCGGCCAGCTTGCCGTCAAAGATGTCTCTGACACCGAGGAGAGCCTCAACCTTGCCGGTGCTGTCTCCGGCGCCATCCGAGAGCGTCTTCAACCGGTCCGCGAGCGGATCGCGTACGTCGATCGGCTGCCCGTTCAGGTCCGTGCCGCTCACGTAGATCATCCAGGCGGCGACGGCGCAGGTCAGGCCGGGGGATGGGCGGTCCGCCGCGATGTTGTCCATGAGGGTTCCCAGAATGCGCTGCGGCAGTTTCTGGCTGCCGTCCATGGCGATCTGCCAGGTTCTGTGGCGGATGCCTGGGTTGGCGTAGCGTGCGAACAGGGCATCGGCGTAATCCTGAAGGTCGACGCCCGGGGGAGGGGTAAAAGACGGGATGATCTCGTTCCGCCAAAGCGCCTTCACGAAGGTTTCAAAAACAGGATCGGCAACCGTCTCGGCAATGGTCTCGTGACCTGCGAGATACCCGAGATAAGCAAGCGAGGAGTGGGTGCCGTTGAGCATGCGCAGTTTCATGTGCTCGTAAGGCGTGACGTTTTCGACGAGCTCCACACCAACCGCACCCAGATCCGGCCTTGCCTGTGGTCCGTAGGCTGGAACGAAATCGTCTTCGACGACCCATTGCCGGAATGGCTCGTGCAATACCGGCGCAGCGTCCAGCCGTCCGGTTTTTGCGCTCAGGGCTTCAACGTCTTCCGGCTTTGTTGCCGGCACAGTCCTGTCGACCATGGTAGCCGGAAACCGGCCTTCCGACTCTATCCAGGCTGCAAGCTCGGGATCCAGAAGCTCGGCAAATTCCAGCACGATGCCGCGCACCAGCCGACCGTTGTCCGGCAGGTTGTCACAGGTCAATACGGTGAAGGGCGGCAGTCCGGAGGCTTTGCGCCGCGCCAGAGCGCGCACCAGATAGCCCGGCGCGGAAACCGGAAGGGCGTTTTCCAGATCGGCTTTGATGTCTGGATGATCCCGATTGAGGCGGCCGGTGGCCGGGTCGTGGCAGTAGCCTTTTTCGGTGACCGTCAGGCTGACGATCCGGATGTCCGGGGCCGCCATGGCTGCCAGAACGGCTTCCGGGTTCTGACGTGCCACGAGCACATCCCGTATGACTTCGACCTGGCGAAGGGTTTCTCCGTCCGGGCCGAGCTCCTGGGCCGTATAGACAAAATCCTGCGGCGCGAGCTGGTCCCGCATGCGGGAACTCTGCAGGCTGACGCCGATAATGCCCCAGTCGCCGCCGGATTTTTCCATGGCCTCTTCTATATAGACGGCACCATGGGCGCGAAAAAACGCGCCCAGGCCCAAATGGATTATTCCAGCTTTGGGACCCTGTCCGTTCTGCCGGGAAATGCGAGGTAAATCAGCGGGCAAGCCAGCCTCCATCGACATTGAGAACAGCTCCGTGAATGTACTTTGCGGCCGGTGAGGCAAGGAAAACGGCGGCTTCGCCGATATCGCTGGCCTCGCCCCAGCGGCCTGCGGGAATGCGTTCCAGAATCTGACGGCTGCGCTCCGGATCGTTGCGGAGTGCTTCGGTGTTGTTGGTTGCTATATACCCTGGCGCGATGGCGTTGACGTTGATGCCTTTGGCCGCCCACTCGT
>JBNLAU010000268.1:0-23981 GCA_050302295.1 Roseibium sp.
GGTTGAGGATGGTGTCGATGATCACAGCGGTCTTACCCGTCTGGCGGTCACCGATGACCAATTCGCGCTGGCCGCGGCCGATCGGGATCAGGCTGTCGACCGACTTCAGGCCGGTCTGCATCGGTTCGTGAACCGACTTACGCGGGATGATGCCCGGCGCCTTGACTTCCACACGCGACATCTTGGCGTCGGTGATCGGCCCCTTGCCGTCGATCGGGTTGCCCAGACCGTCGACAACGCGGCCCAGCAGGCCCTTGCCAACCGGGACTTCCACGATGGCGCCGGTCCGCTTGACGGTGTCGCCTTCTTTGATGTTACGGTCGGAGCCGAAGATAACGACACCGACGTTGTCACTTTCCAGGTTCAGGGCCATGCCCTTGATGCCACCTGGAAATTCGACCATTTCACCGGCCTGGACTTTGTCCAGACCATAAACACGGGCGATACCGTCACCGACGGAGAGCACCTGACCAACTTCAGAAACTTCGGCTTCCTGGCCAAAGCTCTTGATCTGGTCCTTGAGGATTGCGGAAATTTCCGCGGCCCGAATATCCATCAGCCGACCTCTTTCATCGCGAACTTGAGTGAATTGAGCTTGGTACGCAGGGATGTGTCGATCATGCGGGATCCGACCTTGACGACAAGGCCACCGATCAGTGCAGGATCAACCTTCGCTGCGACGTTTACAGTTTTGCCCGTGGAAGCAGAGAGCGCTTCTTTCAGGGCAGCGACATGTTCGTCGGACAACGGGGCTGCGGTGGTTACCTCAGCCGTTTCCTCGCCCCGCTTTTCAGCAAGAAGGGCGTGGAATGCCTTGATCATGTCGGGAAGAACGAAGAGGCGCCGATTGCGGGCGGCCAGCTTCACAAAATTTGCGGCGAGACCAGAAATGCCGGCCTTGCCCAGAAGTGCCGTGAGCGCTGCAAGCTGCTCCTCAGCACTGAATGCCGGGCTTTTCACAAGACGCTCGAGATCTTTGCTTTCGGCAAGCATGCCGCCAAAAGCTGTCAGATCCCGTTCCACGTCAGCCGTTACGCCGTCACCCTCTGCGAGGTCGAGAAGGGCGGATGCATAACGCTGTGCCACGCCGGATACGAGAGATACGTTGTCAGTCACCAGGTCCGTGCTCTCTGACGTTTTCAAACCCGCAAAACGGTAACCGTCCGCAAGGCATTGAAAAAATGAATGATTTCAAGGTCAGAAGGTATGACGGTTAAACCGTTCCCCCAAAGCCGCGCCTCAATTAGCACAGGGTTTCCCAGTGTGCAACTTCGCCTAAAGACTGTTTTCGACGATTCATCCGTGTTTTTTGCCGGACACCCCCAAAAAGCCATGCAGATCAAGGCCTCGAAGGGGCTATAGATCTTTAGACGGTATTGCGCCTTTACGCATTTTCAGTCTGCCGCTGCAAGGTCCATGGCGGCGGCCGGAGCCAATCCGCATTTCAATACCGGATGAGAGGCTGGAAACCGCTAAAGATCATACGCTTCAGCCCGGAGACGTTATTCACGGTCAGCGGAGACTACATGAAATGCTGCGGGTCGATGTCGACCTGCACGCGCAGGCCTTTGGTCGGCTTGGGGCCGTTGCCGAGCCAGTGACGCAGATAGGACTGAAGATCGAACTGCCGCGGCGCCATGGCCAGCAGCCTGAAGCGGTAACGGCCCCGCACCATGGAGAGCGCGGCTTCCGCCGGTCCCAGCAGCGTCACGGCCTGCTCATGCGGCGCCGCGCGGGCCAGCGCCCTTGAATAGCCTTCGGCGAACGCCTTGTCGGGCCCTGAAACAATCACCGCCGCCAGGCGTCCGAAGGGTGGCAGCCCTGCAGCACGCCGAGCCTCGATCTCCGCCTGGTAAAAGGCGTGCTTGTCGCCGGACAACAATGCGCGGATCACCGGGTGATCGGCGTTGTAGGTCTGCAGAAACCCTTTGCCGCCGCCCGTGACACGGCCCGCCCGGCCCGTCACCTGCGCCAGAAGCTGAAAGGTTTTTTCCGCGGCGCGCGGGTCGCCGTGAGCCAGACCGAGATCGGCATCGATGACGCCGACCAGCTTCATTTTCGGGAAGTTGTGCCCCTTTGCTACCAATTGAGTGCCGATGATGATGTCGGCACCGCCCTCTTCGACGATCTTCATCTCGCGCTTGAGCCGTTCGGGGCCGCCGGCAATGTCGGACGAGAGCACCAGCGTGCGGGCTTCCGGGAAGAGATCGGTGACCTCCTCCGCGATACGTTCCACCCCCGGCCCGCAAGCCACCAGACTATCGGTGCTCTGGCAGGACGGGCAGGTCTCCGGCACGGGCTCGAAGTGGCCGCAATGGTGACAGACGAGCTTTTTCTGGAACCGGTGCTCCACCAGCCAGGCGCTGCAATGGGCACATTGAAACCGGTGGCCGCAGGTCCGGCACAGGGTGAGCGGCGCATAGCCGCGCCGGTTGAGGAACAAGAGAGACTGATCCCCTTGACCGAAAGTCTCCTTGATGCCGTTGACAAGACCGGGTGCCAGCCACCGGCCGCGCTCGGGGCCTTCCGTGCGCATGTCGATTGCCGCAAGATCGGGAAGCGCTGCCCCCGATGCCCGCTCCGGCAATTCCAGTAACGTGTAACGGCCCTGTTCCGCATTGACGATGCTTTCGACGGACGGTGTTGCCGAGGCCAGCACGACGGGAAATTTCGACAGGTGCCCGCGCACCACCGCCATGTCCCTTGCGCTGTAGGGCACTCGGTCGTCCTGCTTGAAGGCCGCGTCATGTTCTTCATCGACGATGATCAGGCCGAGTTCCCTGAAGGGCAGAAACAGGGAGGAACGGGCACCAATGACGACACGAACGTCACCGGAGGCCACGCCGCGCCAGACCCTGGCCCGGGTTTTGGGCGTGATCTCGGAATGCCATTCGGCGGGGTAAACCCCGAACCGCTGCTCGAAACGGCGCAGGAACTGTTCAGTCAGGGCGATTTCCGGCAGCAGAACCAGAACCTGTTTGTCCCGGCTGAGTGCTTCGGCAATCGCCTCGAAATAGACTTCCGTCTTGCCCGATCCGGTCACACCGTCGATCAGGGCGACGCTTCCGCCCGGCTTGTCGAAGTTCTTTATCAGGCCGTCGACTGCAGCCTGCTGGGCAGAGGTCAGAGGCTTTTGCGCATAGTCGACCTGAGGTTTGGGCGGCGGCGGTGCCGCCGGCAGCGAGACCACTTCCAGGACATTCTGATGGAGCAGGCCGTCAATCACCGAGGCCGATACGCCGGCAGCATGGGAAAGGCCGCTCTTGGTCCAGGCAAAACCGTCCTCCATGGTTGCCAGCACACGCTGGCGGGCAGACGTCATCCGATCCGGTTCGGCGCCTTCGATCCGGCGTACGCCCGGGACGGGAGCTTCCGGCTCGAGGGCCTCCTCGGAGCGCAGCACCATGCGCAGAACCATGCCGGGCGCGCCGAGGGTCCAGCCGGCTACCCAGTCGACAAACCGGCGCAGATCCTCGTCCAGCGGCGGCGTCTGGTCATAAACACGGGAAATGGATTTGAGCTTTTTCGGATTGATCGCGGCGTCCGGCTCACCGTCCCAGACCGCTCCGATGACCTCTCGCGTCCCAAGCGGCACCTTGACGATCGTCCCCGGCACGACGGACTGGCCGGGAGGGACCTTATAGGTGTAGGCCGCCGGCACGGCGACGGGCACCAGCACGCTGGCAATCGTTTCTTTGAACTGTGGGTCGTCGAACAGCACGGAAATTCAGGCCTTCACCGCCGGCTGCCGGCGGGATTGATCAATGCGGTAGTGCGCCTTCTGAACGCCGGACGACTTTGCCTGTCCGAGCGCAAGGTGCAAGACCTGTTGAATTTGAGGTACGTACCGCAAAAAATTCATCCACCGTCGAATCAGGGGTTCTTCTTGCCATCATCCTAGGGTAAAGAGTGCACGACTGACCATGCAAACGTTTTGCCCCGGCACCGGGTCAAGGCTTTTGGCGGCCCGCCTCACGCGTAGGACGGAGCGCCCCACAGGGAGTAGAAACTCATGAAATTCTTTGTCGACACCGCCGATACCGCGGAAATCAAGGAACTGGAAGCCACCGGGCTTCTCGACGGTGTGACGACCAACCCGTCCCTGATTGCCAAATCGGGCCGGGACTTCAAGGAAGTGATCGCGGAAATCTGCGCCATCACGGAAGGCGATGTCTCTGCCGAAGTTGCGGCGACCGACTTCGACACCATGATCAAGGAAGCCAATGTGCTGCGGGCAATCGCCAACAACGTGGTCATCAAGCTGCCGCTGACCTTTGATGGCCTGAAAGCCTGCAAGCAGCTGAGCGAAGAAGGCACCAAGACCAACGTCACGCTGTGCTTCTCGGCCAACCAGGCGCTGCTCGCCGCCAAGGCTGGCGCCACCTACATCTCTCCCTTCATTGGCCGCATCGACGACATCAACGCCGACGGCCTGGAGCTGATCCGCGAAATCCGCGTGATCTACGACAATTACGGCTTTGAAACGGAAATCCTTGCGGCTTCCATCCGCACTGCAAACCACGTCAAGGATTGCGCCATCATCGGCGCGGATGTGGCCACCATTCCGCCGGCAACACTCAAGGGCCTGGTCAAGCATCCGCTGACCGACAAGGGCCTCGACGCCTTTCTCACCGACTGGGCGAAAACCGGCCAGAGCATTCTCTAATATCGAAACGTCGAACTGCTTCATGGACGGCCCGGATTTCCGGGCCGTTTTTATTTGGACTTCGGTGACAGCTCGCGAGAGAGACCAACCGGAGCATAAATGGTGTAAAAAATCGCGCCGATGTTAACGAAACCGTTGGGGCCTGCCGGTCTAATAGACGGTATGAGCGCGACCCAGGAAGATAAAGGCACCCTCCTCGTCACGGCGCAGCCGGATCTCAACCAGCGCGTGGACCAGTGGCTCGACCACCTTTCCGACGAGAGACGTCTTTCCGACAAGACCCTGCTCGCTTACGAGCGGGACCTGCGCCAATTCCTGAGATTCCTGACCATGCATCTGGGCGGAGCGCCCGCGCTGAAGGACATCGCCGCCCTCCGTCCTGCCGACTTCCGCAGCTTTCTGGCGAACCGGCGGCGGCAGGGCGTCAAGAGCCGGTCGCTGGCGCGCGGTCTTGCGGGCATCCGGTCTTTCCTGA
The DNA here is from genome assembly GCA_050302295.1 of Roseibium sp. Lineage (GTDB taxonomy): Bacteria > Pseudomonadota > Alphaproteobacteria > Rhizobiales > Stappiaceae > Roseibium. The sequence goes on from JBNLAU010000268.1 coordinate 5,142, forward strand.
GATTTCTGGAGCGGCGCGGCGAGGTGAATGCGGCGGCTTCCGCAGCGGTCCGTCCGCCTAGACAGGCACGCTCGCTGCCAAAGCCCGTTTCCTCCCGGGATGCCGTCGACATTACCAGCGGCGGCATGGCCATGGAAAACGAAGCCTGGATCGAGGCCCGCAACGCCGCTGTACTGACGCTTCTCTACGGCTGCGGATTGCGCATCTCGGAAGCTTTATCCCTGACGGGGAGCGCGGCCCCCAAACCGGGCACGAAAACGCTTCGGATAGTCGGCAAGGGCGGCAAGGAGCGCATCGTGCCGATCCTGCCCGCCGTCTGTGAGGCCGTGGAACACTATCTGAAGCTCTGCCCCTACGCGATCGACGCGCACGGCCCGCTCTTTCTCGGAGCACGCGGCGGACCGCTCAACCCGCGCATGATCCAGTTGGCGATGGAAAAGCTTCGTGGTGCGCTTGGCCTGCCCGACACCGCGACGCCTCATGCCCTGCGCCATTCATTCGCAACGCATCTGCTGGCAGGCGGCGGTGATTTGAGAACCATTCAGGAACTGCTCGGCCACGCGAGCCTCGCGTCCACACAGATTTATACCGAGATCGACAGCGCGCATCTGCTGTCCGCCTATGACAAGGCCCATCCGCGAAGTTAGCCTTGGCGGACGGGTTTTCGGTTCCGGAACGGAGTTCAAACTGAAAAGACGCGCCGGTGCTTGCTGCCAGGACAGGGCGGACTTAACCTTCACCGCTCCAGAATATGGGACTTGAAGTGTTGATGCCGCACCGTCGCCCCGGAAATTCAGGAGAATGCGAATGCGCCTGATCATTCTTACAGCCTCTTTCATCTTCCTGATGGTTGCGCCGTCTCTTGCGCAGCGCGTTTACTGTCCTCTCCCGGAGGACGGGGTCTGGGTCAATCTGGACGCCGGAGCAAAGGAGATTTCCCGCGTTGAAGTGGAAAGCCGCTGCGTTGACGAGCAGGTCCATGTCCGCGTGCGGGCATTTACGTCCTGTTCTCCGCGAGATTGCAAATGGGGCTGGACCGACGCGGAATTGAGGTCCGACGGTGCCATTCAGGTACTGCTGATCGGCTTCCTGAGCAGCAAACAAATCACACTCAAGGCCTTCGGCGACATGCTCGATACTCATGTCATCAATGTGGTCAACGACCTGTCGGAACCGCGCCGGGAAATCACCTACAACCTCAAACGAAAATGATCTCCGAGAAAGGTCAAGCTCTGCTTTTTCCTTGTCAGATCATCTTATCGCCTTACCTTCCGCTATGCTGCGTCATTACACCACAGCCCGGCACGGAGAGATAACATGCGTCTATTGAGCACCAGCGTAACGGCTCTCGCCCTCACTGCATTCGCATTTGTTCCGGCAAATGCCTGCTCCTGGGGAAAATCCGCGAAGGCAAAAGACAACCTCACGGTTGCCGACGCGACCGTCGTTCCCGAAATTAACGCCGATGTCGCCATCGCCACCAACGATCTGAGCGACGAAAGCTTGAAGGATGTGATCATACTTCCGGTGCCGGGCGATCAGCCGGCCGAGTGATCCGTATCCTCCGATTGCTTCAAGTCAGCGCGTAAGGGCCAACCACTTCTCATCCGAAGTCACCAAGCTCATTCGGCGGCCTGGGTGTGTGCCGTGTTGTGGCGGTATTCACGCATGGCCTGGATGAAAATCTGGACCGAGGAACTGACAAAGAGGCCCGCCATCAGGCCGGCGACGATCAGGTCCGGCCAGGCGCTCGCCGAGCCCCAGACTCCGAGGGCGGCCAGCATGACTGCAACATTGCCGATCGCGTCGTTGCGCGAGCACAGCCAGACGGACCGAACGTTGGCATCGCCGTCCTTGTAGCGCACCAGCAGCAGCACGCTGGTGAGATTGACGGCGAGCGCCAGAAATCCGACCGATCCCATCACGGCCGCCTGCGGAACCCCGAAGACGAAAACCTGGTAAAGCGTCGATGCCGCGACCCAAAGCCCCATGAAAAACAGGCTGCCGCCTTTTGCCAACGCGGCCAGCGCGCGCGTTTTCAAGGATGCGCCTATGACAGCCAGAGAGATGCCGTAGGTCACCGCGTCGCCGAAAAAATCCAGCGCGTCGGCCTGCAGGGACTTTGAGCCTGCAGCCTGACCAGCGGTCATTTCAACCACGAACATGCCGGCATTCAGCGCTATAACCAGCCAGAGACGGCGGCGATAGTCACCTGACATACCGTCAAAGCGCTGATTTGAATGTCCGCAGCACGCACCCATGCCTGTCTCCTGTCTTTCGGCATCTTGATTTTCTGTCTTCCTGCCCTTCTTAATCCCTATAGCGACTAGAGCTTCAAGAGGGTCTCATGGATTTTTCAATCGGAGAATTGTCAAAGCAGACCGGCGTCAAAATTCCGACCATCCGCTACTACGAAAAAGAAGGTCTGCTGGACCGGCCTGTGCGCACGGAAGGCAACCAGCGCCGCTACCGGGGATCCGATCTGGAGCGGCTCGGTTTCATAAAGCACTGCCGGGATCTCGGGCTGCCGATGCCCGCCATACGGGATCTGATCGAGCTTAGCCGGCATCCGGACCAACCGTGCGAAACGGCAAACAGGATCGCCGAGGCACAGCTGCTGTCCGTGCGCCAGCGGATCGCGCATCTCAAAAAGCTGGAAGCGGAGCTTGCGCGGATTGCATCAAGCTGCAAGGGCGGTCACACAGTGACGGAATGCAGCGTGCTGAAAGCCTTTGGCGACCATACCCTGTGCCATAACGCGCATTAAGTATTTTGTCGGAGCGGATGGTCCCGCCGCTCTCAGCTATGCTGAGCCCCTCGCCGGTCGATTTCCCTCACAGGCCGAATGGATACCTCTCCACCTTTGCGTTCCAGCCGCATCATCTTCCAGCGCTCAACAGGCAGATTGCATGAATGACGGCCGAGGATGCAGGGGATTTGCGGCACGTGCCGGTAGTCGGGATTTGCCCAGACTTTCCGTGCAACATCGTGTCGGCCCTTCAGGTATCCCCGCAGCGTGTATTCGCTGACATACCAGACATCCCCCTCCTCAAGATCCTTCAGACTGGTCGGCCTCCCCTTCGGAAAGGTCCCGCCCCATGTCCAGGAAAGTGCCCCGTCCGTCTGCTGGTTCAGGTAATGATGGGCCATGGTTTCGTCGATAAAGACCCGCTTGCCATCCTTCAGATCCTGCCTGTAGGCAGCAACGGCGGCTTCCGTGTTGGCTGCAGTTCCGGAGAAGAGATAAAAGCTGAAGAAATTGGCGGACAGCACGAGGAAAAGCACTGCGAAGAGACCCACCTTCGCTTTCGCCCAGCGCGCTGAAATCGCGGCATCAACGAAGATCAGAAAGACCATGGACGCCGCCAGGTTCCGGATCAGCGCTTTGTCATGGAGAAAGGCTGCAAAAAGCTGACCGGCGGCCAGGCAGGTGCAAAACGCCGCCGCAGCGCGGCTCTTGCGGAACAACACTCCCGCGGCACCCGCAAACACAATGGCCCGGAAGATCGCCTCATCGTTGAAGCCGCCGCCCGTTGACCGGCTGGCATGAAAAGTGACCTGGCGCAGGAACTCCACGAATTCAAAATCGATGGAGACGGCAAAGACGATCAGCGCCAGCCCAAGTGCCACGGCACCTTCAGCGAAGATTCTCAAAACGCCGGACTGTCCGGTTCTCAGCCGCCAGAATTCCAGAACCGCGATGGCGCCGAGGCTCCAGGCGAACACGGCAGGCGCCGCAAGCGGAGCTATGCCCATGAGCGCCTTCCCGGCAATGCTGCCAGCAGTCACCGGTGCTGTCTGTTCCCGGTCGCCGCTGACGGCCTTGCCCAGAACCGGAAGGGACACCGCCAGCCCGAGCAACCAGAGAAGCGAGCCGCTCAGTTCCAGACGGAAACCCGCAACCACATACATCGGTGCAAACAGGAGCGGAGCGAACAGCGCCGCCAGCCGCAGGTTCAACTTCAGACAAATGAAAACAAATACGAGACTTGTCAGGGCGTAGATCAAGAACTCGAATAGCACGAGCTTGGCCGTGCCCATGCCGAAAGCGGCAAAAAACCATCCGGCGAAGATCAGATGCAGCCGCGGCTGCAGATGATATGAGTCGAGCCCTGGAAACTGAACGGCAAGCAGGGAATTCCAGTGGCGGCCGTTTTCGGCGAATTCCATCGCCCAGGGCACGAAGAACAGGTCGTCCACATTGGCGATAGTTCGATCCGGCCAAAAGAAGATCGGGCCGCAAAGGGCAATAAACCCCAGAGCGGCAACGGCGAGAATCCGGTTGTCGGTGCGACCATCGGATTCCGTGTATTCCGATCTCGTCCTTTTCACGAATCACCTATTCAAATCGCAAAAAAAGCCGGGGCACTTGTTTCCAAGCGGCCCCGGCTTCCGGTTTTATATTTTTTTTGTTGTTGTTAATTCAGTCTTCGGAACCCGGGAGGCCCTGGGGCAGCGGTCAGGAATGGATCGTCTTGGCAAATGCGCCGAGCGCGGCTTCCTTCACGGCTTCGGACATGGTCGGGTGCGCATGGCAGGTGCGAGCGAGATCCTCAGAAGATCCGCCGAACTCCATCAACACGGCAGCTTCATGGATCATTTCACCAGCGCCGAAGCCGACGATATGAACACCCAGCACCCGGTCGGTCTTGGCATCGGCCAGAACCTTGGCAAAACCGTCGGTCTTGTTCATGGCCCTGGCGCGGCCATTGGCCGAGAACGCGAATTTGCCGGTCTTGTATTCAATGCCGTCCGCCTTCAGTTCCTCTTCCGTCTTGCCGACAGAGGCAACTTCCGGCTGGGTGTAGACCACACCCGGAATGACGTCATAGTTCACATGACCGGCCTGGCCCGCGAGCACTTCGGCGACAGCGACGCCTTCGTCTTCCGCCTTGTGCGCCAGCATCGGCCCGGCAACCACATCGCCGATAGCATAAATGCCGTCGACATTGGTCTTGTAATGGGCATCGATGGCGACGCGGCCGCGATCGTCAAGCGCAACGCCGGCCGCATCGAGGCCGAGACCTTCGGTGTAGGGTCGGCGGCCGATGGCGACCAGAACGACGTCCGCCTCGATCACTTCAGGATCGCCGCCCTTGGCGGGTTCGACCGTAACCGCAAGACCCTTGCCCTTCTTTTCAACGCCGGTGACCTTGGAAGACAGCTTGAACTCCATGCCCTGCTTTTTCAGCATACGCTGGAAGTTCTTCGAAACATCGCCGTCCATCGGACCCAGTATCTTGTCCAGGAACTCGACCACGGTGACCTTCGAGCCGAGACGGTTCCAGACGGAGCCGAGTTCCAGGCCGATGACACCGCCGCCGACAACGACCAGCTTGCCCGGTGCCTTTGCCAGCTCGAGAGCGCCGGTGGAAGACACCACCTGCTTTTCGTCGATCTCTATGCCCGGCAGCGGCATGACGTCGGAGCCGGTGGCTATGACGATGTTCTTGGTGTCCAGCACCGACGTGGACCCGTCATCGGCGGTCACTTCAACCTTGCCCTGACCGAGAACTTTGCCCGTCCCGGTGTGGACGTCGATCTTGTTCTTCTTCATCAGGAACGAGATGCCACTCACATTGGCATCAACCACATCGGACTTGTGCTTCATCATCGCCGGCAGATCGAGCTTGGGCTTGCCCACCTTGATGCCGATGTTCTCAAAGCTATCGCCGGCTTCCTCGAACATTTCCGATGCGTGCAACAGCGCCTTGGACGGGATACAGCCGATATTGAGGCAAGTGCCGCCAAGCGTTGCGCGTTTTTCGACGACGGCCGTCTTCAAGCCAAGCTGCGCAGCCTTGATCGCGCAAACATAGCCCCCAGGGCCGGTTCCGATGACGACAAGATCATATTGGGACATTTTGGGTCGCCTTAGCCTCTCTCACTTTGGTTAAATACGTGCTCACGGTAAAATCGCCCGGCCTCCGGAAACATCCAGAATGGCGCCGGTCGTATAGGAGGACTGATCACCGAGCAGCCAGACAATCGCTTCGGCCACCTCGTCTGCGGTGCCTGCGCGTTTCATCGGCAGTTTGGATTGCAATTGTGCCACCCGGTCGGGAGCACCGCCGGAAGCGTGAATTTCGGTGTCGATGATGCCGGGACGGACCGCATTGACACGGATACCCTCGTCCGCGACTTCCAGGGCAAGGCCCACCGTCATGCTGTCGATGGCTCCCTTGGCTGCCGCGTAGTCGACATATTGCTCCGGCGCTCCCAGCTTGGACGCGGCAGAGCCAAGATTGACAATGGCGCCGCCTTGACCGCCATGTCCGGTCGACATCCGCTTGACCGCTTCGCGGGCACAGAGAAACGATCCGATCACATTGATGGAAAACATCCGGGTGAGCCGGTCGGCACTCATCTCGTCGACACGCCGGGAGACATCGACCACGCCCGCGTTGTTGACGAGGCCGGTCAGACGGCCGAGGCGGTCGGCTGTTTCAAACAGTTTCAGGACATCGGCTTCATGGCGAACATCACCCTGAACTGCCAGGGCCTTACCGCCGGCCGAGGTGATTTCAGCGACCAGAGCTTCGGCAGCCTGCGCGTTTCGGGCATAATTGACGAGCACCGTGTGACCGAGAGCCGCCATCTTCCGGCTGACCGCCGCGCCGATCCCGCGGCTTCCTCCCGTCACAAGTATCACTGTTTCAGTCATGCCCGATTATCCGATCGCCGTTACTGGTCACTGACGCGCTGCAGGCGCTCGGATCCACGGCCGCCGGACCACAGGCCCTCCAGGCTGCCATCTTCCATCAGCGCATAGACAACAGGGGTTTCGTCGCCCCAATCCACCGTTAGCACATTGCCCTCCAGTTCGCCGACACCTCGATAGCCGCTGGAACCTACTTTCCAGATCAACGTGAATTTCCCGCCCTGCCGGCTGAGGCTGACGGTACCCTCATATGTCGTTCCATTGGGGTTCTTTCCGGCAACGGCGTAGGTGCCCTCCCGAAGATCCTTCCGGCTTTGCGCCGCCCTGGAATAGAGCGTCAGCTTTTCCGTTGCCGACCCGTCGGCCCATTCGCCGTCCAACGTGGTCTCGTCATTGAACGTATAGACCACCGGGTGCTTGTCGCCCCAGTTGACCACCAGCATCCGCCCGGCAAATTCACCTACCCCGGTAAAGACGTCCCGGCCGATCCACCAGGTGAAGCGGACATGGCCGTTCTCCGGCGTGATGGCCATCATGCCGGTATAGAGCGAACCGTTCGGATTGGTGCCCTCGACACGGTAGATGCCCGAAATGCGTCTTGCCGGACCGGCGCGGGCGACGCTGTTCTTCAGGGCCTTGCCGATGGACGAGACCGCCGCCGCCTTGGTTGCCTGGCTTCCGGATGCATCAGCCTGCCCCGGAACGAAGGTGAAGTCGCCGAAAAAGGAAGACGAGATCCAGGGGATCTGCCGCCCGCGGGTTTCCTGAAAAACGCCTTTCAGCGTGCGCTTGAAGGTTTCCTCCAGGCTGAGGGCGGGAGTTTCGATCGCGCTTGCCAGATGTTTGGTATAGGGGCTGTTGCCGTCTTCGCCATCGAGTGCCACCGCCCCGGGCGAGGTCGAATAGGAAACGAACAGGCGGGCACTGCTGTCTATGCGGGAGAGGCCCTTGGTGGAGCCGCTCAGCGGATTGTTGCGGCAGGCATCGAGTATGATGATGTTGAGGCCCTCATGGGCGGCCGTCATCTCGTCAACCGCTTCACTGACCGTGACCGCATCCCTTTTCACGGCATCGACGCCGGAGACGTCCCCGTCAACGGGAAGCAGGTAATTTTCTCCGCTGATCTGCACTCCGTGGCCGGCGTAGTAAAGGAGCCCGACACCACCTCTGACCTTGAGCTGGTCACCAAAGGAGCGGATTGCCTCCAACATGGCGTCCCGGCTCGCGTCTGTCTGGAGGATGACTTTGAACCCGGCCTTGTCGAGCGCCTTTGCGACTGAAACCGCGTCATTGACCGGATTGGACAGCGGGCTGAACGCATAGTCCGCATTGCCGATCACCAGCGCGGTGCGCTGCTCTTCGGGCTGCTCCCCAGACTGGGCGGACGAGGCAGTGAAAAACGACCCGATCAGGAAAAGAGCGGTCAGAAGCTTCAAAAGCGGTCTGCTCATTGTGTCTTCCTCCCGATCGTTTCAGCCCTTTGTCCGCAGGCCCGTTTTATTGTTCGGTCAGGGCCAGCCGGAGGCCAAATCCTGCAAAGGTCGCTGCCACCGTGCGGCGCATCCAGACCATGACCCGATCGCTTTTCAAAACCTTCTCACCAACCAGAGACGCAAACAGGCCGTAAATCACGAAAACGGCAAATGTCATGACCATGAAAACACCGCCAAGCAAAAGCATGTCCAACGTCGGGTTGGGCGACCCCGGGCTGACGAATTGCGGCAGGAATGCCAGGAAGAATACCGTCAGCTTCGGATTGAGGATGTTGATCAGAAAGGCGGTGCGGGCGATGGCCACAAGGCTCTTGTGTCCGGTCCTGTCGGCGGTCAGCTCCAGAGGACCGTTGTCCTTCAGCGTCTGCCAGGCAAGATAGAGAAGATAGGCGACCCCGGCATATTTCACCGCCTGAAACACCAGTGCGCTGGTATGCATCAAGGCCGCCAGGCCTATGACCGAAGCGAGAATTGCCGGGATAATGCCCAGCGTGCAGCCAAAGGCGGCGGCAATGGATGCCTGCCGCCCTTTGCCGAGACCAACCGCCACGGTGTAGACAACGCCGGTTCCGGGAACGAGAACCACGATCAGCGCGGTAATCAGAAACTCCAGGCTCATGGCGCAATCCCTTCAGACGGTTGGCCGTCCCGGATCAAAGATCCAGGACCAGACGCTGCGGATCTTCCAGGCTTTCCTTGACGCGCACCAGGAAGGTCACGGCTTCCTTGCCGTCAACGATGCGGTGATCGTAGGACAGCGCCAGATACATCATCGGACGAATGACCACCTGTCCGTTTACCGCCATCGGACGCTCCTGGATCTTGTGCATGCCCAGAATACCCGACTGAGGCGCGTTCAGGATCGGCGACGACATGAGCGAACCGTAGACACCGCCGTTGGAGATGGTGAAGGTGCCACCCGTCATATCGGCCATTCCCAGTTTGCCGTCCCGCGCCTTGCGGCCGAGATTGCCGATTTCCTTCTCGATTTCGGCAATGGTCATCTGGTCGGCATCACGCACGACCGGAACCACAAGGCCCTTGTCGGTGCCGACGGCTACGCCGATGTGGCAGAAGTTCTTGTAGATGATGTCCGTGCCGTCGATCTCGGCGTTCACCGCCGGGACTTCCTTCAGCGCATGGGTGACCGCCTTGGCGAAGAAGCCCATGAAGCCAAGCTTCACGCCATGTTTCTTCTCAAACAGGTCCTTGTACTGTTTGCGCAGGTCCATGACCGGGCCCATGTCCACTTCGTTGTAAGTGGTCAGCATGGCGGCGGTGTTCTGGGCGTCCTTGAGGCGGCGCGCAATGGTCTGGCGCAGCTTGGTCATGCGCACGCGCTCTTCGCGCACCTCATCATCGGCAGCGACCGGGCCGCGCGCGACGGCAGCCGGGACCGGTGCGGAGGGAGCGGCGGTCGCACCGGAGGCGATCGCGTTAAGAACGTCTTCCTTCAGAACCTGGCCGCGCTTGCCTGAGCCTGCAACCTGATCGGCGGACAGATTTTTTTCCGCCATCATTTTTGCGGCGGACGGTGCCGGCGGCATGGAGGACCCGCCTGCGGCAGCCGGAGCCGGGGACGGAGCGGAAGCAGCGGCAGGAGCCGCAGCGGCCCCCGCACCTGACGGGTCGATCTGGCAGAGCAGGACGCCCGGCTCCACCGTTGCACCGGTTTCGGCGGCGATCTTGACGACGGTGCCCGCAGCAGGTGCCGGAACTTCCTGTGCGGCCTTGTCGGTCTCCAGTTCCACAAGCGTATCGTCGGCCTTGACCACATCGCCGACCTTGACGCTCCATTCGCCAACTTCGGCTTCGGTGACGGATTCGCCTGCACTTGGCGCAACGACGTCGATCAGTTCAGCCTTGCTCTCCGTCTTGGTCTCTTTCTTTGCAGGAGCAGCTTTCGCCGGGGCCGCGGCAGCACCCGCGCCTTCCGCGATCTGGCCGAGCAGCGCGCCAACCTCGACGGTGTCGCCTTCCTTGACCACGATGCTTTCCAGCGTGCCTGCTGCAGGTGCCGGCACTTCCACCGTCACCTTGTCGGTTTCCAGCTCCACCAGCGGCTCGTCCTGACTGACGGCATCACCCGGTTTTTTGAACCACTGTGCAATTGTTGCTTCAGAAACGGATTCGCCCAGCGTGGGCACGCGAATTTCGGTTGCCATGGTCGCCTTCTCTTAAAATTACCTGGCCAATTTTTGATGGAGGGCCCGAGGGCCCTCCGGAACGGAATGAGTTCAGGCTCCCAAAGCCTCTTCGAGGAATGCCTGCAACTGCGCCAGATGCGCTGACATCAAGCCGGTTGCGGTCGATGCCATGGCGGTGCGGCCGGCATAGCGCGGACGCCGGTGCTTGGCATCGATCTGCCCGAGCACCCACTCGATGTAAGGCTCGACGAAGAACCAGCTGCCCATGTTCTTCGGCTCTTCCTGGCACCAGACCATTTCGGCCTGCGGGAAGCGGGCGAGTTCGAGCATGAGCGCCTTCTTCGGGAACGGATAGAGCTGTTCGACACGCATGAGGTAGATGTCGTTGATCCCCCGCTTCTCGCGTTCCTCGAACAGATCGTAATAAACCTTGCCCGAACACATCACGACCCGGCGGATCTTGTCGTCGGACGCAAGCCTGCTTTCCTCGTTGAGGTTCGGCCCCCAATCGTCCCAGAGCAGACGGTGGAAGGTCGAATCCGGTCCGAGTTCTCCGATTGTCGACACGGCCCGCTTGTGACGCAGCAGGGACTTCGGTGTCATCAGGATCAGCGGCTTGCGGATATCGCGGCATAGCTGCCGGCGCAGGATGTGGAAGTAGTTGGCCGGGGTCGAACAGTTCGCCACCTGCATGTTGTCATCCGCGCAGAGTTGGAGAAAACGCTCCAGACGGGCGGAGGAGTGCTCCGGTCCCTGGCCCTCATAGCCATGCGGCAACAGGCAGACGAGACCGGACATGCGCAGCCACTTGCGCTCGCCGGAGGAGATGAACTGGTCGAACAGCACCTGCGCCCCGTTGGCGAAATCGCCGAACTGGGCTTCCCACATGGTCAACGCCCGCGGTTCGGCCAGAGAATAGCCGTACTCAAATCCGAGCACCGCTTCTTCAGACAGCATCGAGTTGATGACCTCGTAGCGCTGCTGGTCGGGCGAAATGTGGTTCAGCGGAATGTAACGGCTTTCGTCTTCCTGGTCGTAGAGCACCGAGTGGCGCTGGGAGAAGGTGCCACGCTCACAGTCCTGACCGGACAGGCGCACAGGATGGCCTTCCTTGAGGAGAGACGCGAAGGCCAGAGCTTCCGCAGTTGCCCAATCGATGCCCTCTCCGGTCTCGATCATGCGCTGCCGGTGTTTCATGAACCGGGCGATGGTGCGGTGGATGTTGAAGCCCTCAGGCACATGCGTCAGCGCCTGGCCGATGTCCTTCAATTCCTCAAGCGGCAGGCCGGTCTGGCCGCGGCGCGGATCGTCCTCGTTGTCGGCGCGCTTCATGCCTGCCCACTTGCCGTCCAGCCAGTCGGCCTTGTTCGGCTTGAATGCCTGGCCCGAGTCGAATTCGGCATCCAGATGCTTGCGCCAGTCGGCCTTCATCTGGTCGACCTCTTCCTGGCTCAAGACACCTTCCTGGATCAGGCGCTCGGAGTAGACCTGCAGAGTCGTCGAGTGCTTGCGGATCTTGCGGTACATGATCGGCTGGGTGAATGCCGGCTCGTCGCCCTCGTTGTGGCCGAAGCGGCGGTAGCAGATCATGTCGATGACCACCGGACGGTGGAACGTCTGGCGGAACTCAATCGCGATCTTGGCCGCAAAGACCACCGCTTCCGGATCGTCGGCGTTGACGTGAAAGATCGGCGCCTCGATCACCTTGGCCATATCGGACGGATAGGGCGAAGAGCGCGAAAAACGCGGGTTGGTGGTAAAGCCGATCTGGTTGTTGATGATCACATGGACCGAGCCGCCGGTGCGGTGACCTCGCAGCGCGGACAGACCGAAACACTCGGCAACCACGCCTTGACCGGCAAAGGCCGCATCGCCATGGAGCAGGAGCGGCAGAACCGTGCCGCGGTCCACTTCCGTGGTTTCGATGAATTTGCCGTCGTCGTCAGCCGCCAGCTGGTCCTGTTTCGCGCGGGCTTTACCGAGCACGACCGGGTTGACGATTTCCAGATGCGACGGGTTAGCCGTCAGCGAAAGGTGCACGTTGTTGCCATCAAAGGTGCGGTCCGAAGAGGCTCCGAGATGGTATTTCACGTCGCCGGATCCTTCCACCTCGTCGGGAGCATAGGATCCGCCCTTGAACTCGTGGAAAATGGCGCGGTGCGGCTTGCCCATCACCTGGGAGAGCACGTTCAGGCGGCCGCGGTGAGCCATGCCGAGAACGATTTCCTTGAGGCCCATCTGGCCGCCGCGTTTGATGATCTGCTCGAGGGCCGGGATCAGGGATTCACCGCCGTCGAGGCCAAAGCGTTTGGTGCCGGTGTATTTGACGTCCAGAAACTTTTCGAAGCCTTCCGACTCGATGAGCTTGTTCAGGATGGCTTTCTTGCCTTCGGCAGTGAAGGCAACCTGCTTGTCCGGGCCTTCGATGCGCTCCTGAATCCAGGACTTGGCAGCCGGATCGGAAATGTGCATGAACTCAACGCCGAGCGTTGAGCAGTAAGTCCGTTTCAGAATGTCCAGCATCTCGCGGATGGTGGCGTATTCCAGACCCAGGACATGGTCGATGAAGATCTTGCGGTCCCAGTCAGCTTCAACGAAGCCATAAGAGGACGGGTGCAGTTCCTCGTGGTCGCCCTTGCCGGCGAGGCCGAGCGGATCGAGGTCGGCATGCAGGTGGCCGCGCATGCGGTAAGCGCGGATCATCATCAGGGCGCGCACTGAGTCGCGCGTCGATTGATGCACTTGCGCGTCGGAGATCGGCTCGCCCTTGGCTTCAGCCTTCTTTTTCAGCTTGTCACCGATCTTCTGCTCAACCGGCGCCCAGTTGCCGTCAAACGCGTTGACGAGGTCGCCATTGGCTTCGATCGGCCAGTCCTTGCGTTTCCAGGTCGCCCCGCGCGCTTCCTTTAAAACGGCCTCTTTTTCATCCTGAAATGCAGCAAAGAAGTCCTGCCAGTCGGCATCAACCGAACTCGGATCCGTCTTGTATTGTGCGTAGAGGTCTTCGATATAGGCTGCGTTGGCGCCGTAAAGCAACGACGTCAGTGCGAATACGTTGTTCGCTTCCTGCCGTGCCATGTCCCTTAGCGGAGGATTGCTCCGCCCTTTTTGTTTAGGCGGGCCGAAATATGACCCGCGGCCGGTTCCGTACAAAGACCGGTGTCAGGGTGCACCCGACACACCGGCCCCTCGAATACTGGTTACGGCACACAAAGGCGCCGCAACCCATCCTTTCACCATGCAACGTAAAACGTAAACAGTTTCCGTTCGCCACGGCAACGTTTCTTGCGTTTTTAGCCTTTCAAGACTTCGAGAAGCGTCTCGCCAAGCTTTGCAGGAGACGGTGACACCTTGATGCCGGCCGCTTCCATCGCCGCAATCTTGTCTTCCGCGCCGCCCTTGCCGCCGGAGATCACGGCACCGGCATGACCCATGGTGCGCCCCGGAGGCGCCGTACGGCCCGCGATGAAACCGGCCATTGGTTTCTTGCGGCCCTTCTTGGCCTCGTCCTTCAGGAACTGCGCGGCTTCCTCTTCCGCGGAGCCGCCGATCTCGCCGATCATGATGATCGACTCGGTCTCGTCGTCGGCCAGGAACATTTCCAGAACGTCGATGAACTCCGTGCCCTTGACCGGGTCGCCGCCGATGCCGACGGCCGTGGTCTGGCCAAGTCCGGCATTGGTGGTCTGGAAGACCGCCTCATAGGTCAGCGTGCCGGAGCGCGAGACCACACCGACGGAGCCCTTCTTGAAGATTGAGCCCGGCATGATACCGATCTTGCACTCTTCCGGGGTCAGGATGCCCGGGCAGTTCGGACCGAGCAGGCGGGACTTGGACTTGTCCAGCTTGGCCTTGACCTTGACCATGTCGGCGACCGGGATGCCCTCGGTGATGCAGACAATGAACGGGATTTCCGCCTCAATCGCCTCGATGATCGCAGCGCCAGCGCCTGCCGGCGGAACGTAGATCACGGAAGCATCCGCGCCGGTGGCTTCCTTGGCTTCACCAACGGAGGCATAGATCGGCAGCTGCGCAGAGCCTTCAACGCTGCCCCAGGTCTCGCCACCCTTTTTCGGGTGGACGCCGGCGACCATCTTGGTGCCGTAATATTCAAGCGCCTGTTCCGTGTGGAACGTGCCGGTTTTGCCGGTCAGGCCCTGGACGATGATTTTCGTGTCTTTATTGACCAGGATGGACATTTACGCGCCCCCCTTCACAGCTTTCACGATTTTCTGGGCGGCGTCGTCTAGATCATCGGCGGCGATCACGTTGAGACCGCTTTCGTTGATGATCGTCTTGCCGAGTTCCACGTTGGTGCCTTCCAGGCGGACAACGAGGGGAACCTGAAGGCCGACTTCCTTGACGGCTGCAACCACGCCTTCCGCGATCACGTCGCAGCGCATGATGCCGCCGAAGATGTTGACCAGGATGCCCTTCACGTTCGGATCGGAAGTGATGATCTTGAACGCGGCGGTCACCTTCTCCTTGGAGGCGCCGCCGCCAACATCGAGGAAGTTGGCCGGCTCTGCGCCGTAGAGCTTGATGATGTCCATGGTCGCCATGGCCAGGCCCGCGCCATTGACCATGCAGCCAATGTCGCCGTCGAGGGCCACATAGGCAAGGTCGTGCTTGGACGCTTCGATTTCCTTGGCGTCTTCCTCGGTGACGTCGCGCAGCTCCATGATGTCCGGGTGACGGAACAGCGCGTTGCCATCGAAGGAGACCTTGGCGTCGAGAACGCGCAGGTGGCCGTCCTTCATGACGATCAGCGGGTTCACTTCCAGAAGGCTCATGTCCTTTTCGACAAAGGCCTTGTGCAGGATCGGGAACAGGGTCATGCCGTCCTCGCGGGCCGTGCCTTCAAGCAGCAGCGCATCGCAAAGCTTACCGGCGTCGGCTTCGGTCACACCGGTTTCCGGGTCGATCGGCAAAGTGATGATCTTTTCCGGGGTCTCCTCGGCAACGGCTTCAATATCCATGCCGCCTTCGGTGGAAACGACGAATGCCGGGCGCCCTACCGTGCGGTCGACCAGGATGGAGAGGTAAAGCTCGCGGTCGATGTCGGCGCCGTCTTCGATATAAAGACGGTTGACGGTCTTGCCTGCAGGACCGGTCTGTTTGGTGACCAGCGTGTTGCCGAGCATTTCCTTGGCGTTGGCAACAACTTCATCCAGAGAGAATGCCAGGCGGACACCGCCTTTTGCGTCTTCGGACAGTTCCTTGAACTTGCCTTTGCCGCGGCCCCCCGCATGGATCTGGGATTTCACGACCCAGAGCGGACCTGGAAGTTTCTTCGCGGCAGCTTCAGCTTCATCGGCCGAAAATATAGCCACACCTTCAGCCACCGGAGCGCCGAATTCCTTCAGCACGGCCTTGGCCTGGTATTCATGAATATTCATATGTTTCCTCCTCTTCGGAGAACCGCCCTCTCCACGTCGCGGATGGGCGGTCGCTATGACTTAAAAGCGGGCGCGCACTCAGCCGAGCGCCGGCTGGATTTTCTTGCAAGCGCTGACCAGGCCGTCGACGGACGCCACGGACTTGTCAAAATTGGTTTTTTCTTCGCCCTGAAGGTCGATCTCGATGATGCGCTCAACACCCCCGGCGCCAATCACCACCGGGACACCCAAATAGGTGTCTTTCAGGCCGTACTGGCCGTCCAGAGCCGCCGCGCACGGCACAACACGCTTCTTGTCCTTCAGGTAGCTTTCCGCCATGGAGATCGCGGAAGACGCCGGCGCATAGAAAGCGGAGCCGGTTTTCAGGAGGCCGACGATCTCAGCGCCGCCGTCGCGCGTGCGCTGGACGATTTCTTCCAGACGTTCGGCGGTGCACCAGCCCATCTTGACCAGGTCCGGCAGCGGAATGCCGGCAACGGTGGAGTAGCGGGTCAGCGGCACCATGGTGTCGCCGTGGCCGCCAAGGACGAATGCGGTGACATCTTCAACCGAGACATTGAACTCGTCGGCGAGGAAATAACGGAATCGGGCGCTGTCGAGCACGCCCGCCATGCCGACCACCTTGTTTTTCGGCAGGCCGGAGAATTTCTGCAATGCCCAGACCATGGCGTCGAGCGGATTGGTGATGCAGATGACGAATGCGTTCGGGGCGTATTTCGCGATGCCGGCGCCGACCTGCTCCATAACCTTCAGGTTGATTTCCAGAAGGTCGTCACGGCTCATGCCGGGCTTACGCGGAACGCCTGCGGTCACGATGACAACGTCGGAGCCTTCGATGGCTTCGTAGCTGTTGGCACCCGCCAGCTTGGCGTCGAAGCCGTCGACCGGGGAGGACTCGGCAAGGTCGAGCGCCTTGCCCTGCGGAACGCCTTCCGCGATGTCGAAGAGAACAATGTCTCCCAGTTCCTTCAATCCTGCAAGATGAGCGAGCGTGCCGCCGATCTGACCAGAGCCGATCAAGGCAATCTTGTTCCGCGCCATTTCGAAAGTTTCCCTTTACGTAAGATGGAACTCTATGCCATCCTCTGATGACCGAAGATGGCACTACCCCCTTTGCCGCCCCCGCGCAACCTCGCCAAAAGAATATTGCGCGAAGAGGGGCAAAATTTCTCAAATATTCCCGTCTGCATAATTCACGTATACGGAATGCATACTTTTGCGTGTATTTACGACTTATCACCCGTAAGGTAAGCCTCTGACCGCATCTCGATCAACCGTGAAGCCGTCCGGTCAAATTCAAAGGCTTCCGTGCCGTCTTCCCCAACGTAAAGATCCTGTGGTTCCGCCTCTGCGGAAATGACCAGCTTGATGCCGTTGTCATAAAGTGTGTCGATCAGATTGATGAACCTCTTGGCTTCATTGCGCCGGGCCCTGGAGAGGATCGGGACATTGTCCAGAAAGATGGTGCTGTAGGCATGAGTGATGCGCAGGTAGTCACTGGCACCCAGCGGCCGCATGCACAATTGGTCAAACGTGAACCTGGCGGCGCCGGAGGCAACACGAGGCACCCTGATTTTCCGGCCCTTGTTCTCCAGTTCTTCGGAATGCGGCGTCATGCCATGGGTAAGCTTGGTGAAGAGCGTGTCCATCTCTTCGTTTGCCGCCTCTCCGAGCGGTGTGACGTACACCGGCGCACCGGCCAGCTTCTCCAGCCGGTAATCGGTCGGGGAGTCGAGATGCAGGATCTCAACCTTGGACTTCAACATCTCGATGAAGGGTTCGAAGAGCTGCCGGTTCAATCCGTCCTTGTAGAGTTTCGAGGGTTGTACGTTGGACGTGGCGACGACAACCACGCCGCGCTCGAACAACTGCGTGAACAGGCGCCCAAGGATCATCGCATCGGCAATGTCGGTGACGGAGAACTCATCGAAAAGCAGCAGC
This sequence comes from Roseibium sp., assembly GCA_050302295.1. GTDB lineage: Bacteria > Pseudomonadota > Alphaproteobacteria > Rhizobiales > Stappiaceae > Roseibium. The sequence continues at coordinate 22,783 of JBNLAU010000268.1, forward strand.
CGCGTTTCATCGGCGATCTGGTTCGCCACGGGCGGTATCGGGTCGTCGCCCTTGACCTCGCCGCGCTTGTGAGCCTGCCGGTGCTCATGAATGCGCTCGTGCACATCCGCCATGAATTCATGGAAATGAACCCGGCGTTTGCGATGGATGACCGTAACCTCGTAGTAGAGGTCCATCAGCATGGTCTTGCCGCGGCCGACTCCACCCCACAGGTAAAGGCCCTGAACCTGCGACCAAAGCTGGTTCTTTTTGTTGGCGAACAGCCAGCCGAGAGAGCTTTTCTTGGAGGCGAGCCGGGTTTCCGCCAGACGTGTATTCAGGAGATCAAGCTGGTCGACCGCCTCCCGCTGCACAGGGTCTTCCGTGATCTCACCGCACGCGATCAGGGCCTCATAGCGGGCGCGCATTACGCGGTTGACCGGCAGTTCCATTCTCAAGCGTGCTGCTCCCTCCACGAGGTCTCATGGGGCCATGACTGTGAACGGTTGCGGGCTGTTGAACCCTCTGGCGGAATAAGGTCAAATCGCCGCAGATGCAAGTCATGATACGCTGTTGAGAGTTCTGTCAACTCATCGAGACGCTCCGTAATTTACTGAAAACAAAAGGATTGGCCAGATTTGACGATTACCCTGTTCGATTACGATCCGAGCTGGAATCTTCAGGCTGAAGCGCTGATCGGCGATCTCAAGCACCTGTTCTCTGGTGAGTTCCTCCGTCTGGATCACGTCGGCTCAACAGCCGTTCCGGGTCTCAGGGCGAAACCAAAACTGCATATTGACATGACCCTGACCGTTGATGATGTGCCGGCAAGCATTCGCGGTCGGCTCACTCAGTTGGGCTACGCGGATCTCGGCTGCCTTCACCTTCCTGGCGAAGTGCAGCTGACGCACCCTTCCGGCCCACGAATTTCATCAGAAACACCAAATAACCACGGATCCATAATGGCACACAGAATCTGCTTGTGCCCCGCGGGCAGTGCTGCCGCGGAGAATCGGCGCCGGTTTCGGGACGCCTTGCGGCAGGACCCGGCTCTCGCACGAAGCTACGAGCAACTGAAACAACGACTAGTCGCCGAGGCGGGCTCCCCAGCCGATTGGGAAGTATACAACGCCGGCAAGACCCGCTTTATCTCCGAAGTGCTCAATGCGGCTTCAGACGCCAAGGCGCCTCCCCACAAAGCAACGCCCGCAACCGGTAGG